>DASQSS010000075.1:0-32200 GCA_035642255.1 Ktedonobacterales bacterium
TAGCCGCTCGTGCTATAGGACAGGCCGCCACCACGCTGGCCAATCTGCCCGGTGATGGCGCTCAGGCAGGCGAGCGCCCGCGCCGTCTGCCCGCCATTGCCATGACGCTGCACGCCATCAGCGAACTTGAGCAGCGAGGGCTTCGTTGTTCCGATGCGGCGCCCCAGCGTGATGATCGTCTCCGCGGGCACGCCGGTGATCGCCGCGACACGCTCCGGTGGGTACGCCGCCGCGCGGTCGCGCAGATCGCGCCAGCCGACGCTGTGCGCTTCGAGCCACGCCTCATCGTGCAATCCTTCGCTGAAGATCACATGCATGAGGCCCAGAGCCAGCGCGGCATCGGTCGCGGGCAGCGGCTGGATGTATTCATCGGCGGATTTGGCGGTGAGTGTGCGGCGGGGGTCCACGACGACGACATAGCTGCCGTTGCGCTGCGCCTCACGCAGGAAGGGCATGAAGTGCGGGCCGGTGCTGGCGGGATTGTTCCCCCAGATGATGATGAGCTTGCTCGCGCTCAGGTCGCGCATGTCAGGCACCCAGCGCTCGCCGATGGTCGCGCTCACGGCGCGCTCGGCGGCCGCCCCACAGATCGCCTCGCTATTGAGTCCGCTGGCGCCCATGCGATTCCACAGGCGCTCATCGCAGACGGCCAGCTGCAACAGGCCAAGCGTGCCGCTGTAGGAGTAAGGCAGGATGGCCGCCGCGCCGTGCTCCGCGATGATGGCCTTCCAGCGGTCGGTGATCTCGCCGATTGCGTCGTCCCAGCTGATGCGCCGCCACTCAGCCGCCGCGCCCTTGGGACCAACGCGGCGCATGGGATAGAGCAGCCGATCGGGATGATAGACCCGCTCCAGATAGGGGCGCACCTTGGCGCAGAGCCAGCCCTGGGTGATAGGGTGGTCGCTCGCAGCGCCAAAGCTGACAGCGCGGCCATCACGCACCTCGGTGACGGTTGCGCAGGTGTCGGGGCAATCGTGTGGGCAGGCTCCACGCACGACGCGCAACGCTCCTCGCGACTCGCCGGACTCGCTGGCGGCTGCTCCCGTGGATGACTGTGTCGTGGTCATATCTCGATGGCTCCCCTATCTCTAGCCTGAGTGATGGCGCGCTCTTTCGAGGCATGGTACGCCGGGAGACGCCGCCAGGCAAGGGCCAACGGGCGCAACCAGGCCAGCGAAATGGACTGGTCTGAGAGGCGAGACGCCCGACCTGATGAAGAGAGCTTGGCGTGAGGCGGCGTGAGGCGACACAGTGCGGTGTGGTAGCATGCGTGAGCGATGGCTGTTGGCTTGCGAGGCGAACAGCACGGCGGACGACCTCACGATGACTTCACGATGACTTCACGATGATGTCGCGCGCCTGAGCGCCAGTCGCGGTCGGATGGACCGCTGTGAGAGGGAGAACAGCATGGACGATCTGGAGCAGCTGCGGTTTGACCGCCACTTCCGCACTGCGTCATCCGAGGGTTACCACATCATGCGCGCGGGCGAGCGCGTCGCCACCGCCGATCTGCATTTCACGCTGGCCGACGTGCGCTGCACACTGATTCTGGAGAAGCCAATGAAGCGCGATGAGATCGCGCGCCTGATTGAGCGGATCGATGAAGATCTGGTGCTCTCGGCGGATGTGCCGCGCGAAGACTTGCTGGTGAACGTCTATCAGGGGTCTGAAGTGGGCTTTTTCAGTGATGAGTTCCATGCCGACCAGGACGAGCTGGTGAGCGTGGAAGACGAAGAAGATGACGACACCTTCGACGATGACGAGCTGGGCCGCAACTGAGTGTTGCGGCGACCAGCTCGCACAACGTGTCACTGAGGTGTCGCTATGATGTCTCTCGGATGTCTCTCGGATGTCTCTCGGACGTCGCTGTGACGCATGGACATGCGCGGCAGTGATGCTCGCCGCTACGCCGTGACTGGCTCAATCTGCTCGATCTCGACAATGCGCCCCAGAATGTCGCTCTCGTTGAGGATGACATACTGGCCATCGTCCAGCTTGACCTCAGAGCCGGAGAACTTCTGGAAGAGCACGCGCTCGCCCGCACTCAGCTTCGCCGAGATGATCTCGCCATCGCCCACGGCGACCACTTCGCCCTCTGTCGGGCGCTCCTTCGACGTATCAGGAATGTACAGTCCGCTAGCTGTTTGTGTAGGCGCCTCGATGACTTTGATCAGCGCGCGGTCACCTAACGGTTGAATTGTCCTCATGGTATCCTCGTCCGTATCCTCGTCCGACAACTTCGTTCTCGCGCCGCTTGCGCGGCTCAGGCGCGGCTCAGGCGTCCAGGCGCAGCAAATTGTCTACGCGGGCGCGGTCAAAGCCGACGACAACCTGGCCGTCAATCCACGCCTGCGGCACACCCATCTGGCCTGACTTGCTCACCATCTCGCGCGCCGCGCTCGCGTCGCGGCTGACATCCACGTCCTTGAACGCAATGTTCTTGCTGCGCAGGTAGGACTTTAGCCGCGCGCACCATGGGCAGGTGGGTGTCGAAAAGACGATCACCTGATGCGTGCGCGACCCCGTCATGGTGGGCGCCGCGCTTTTGGTCGCGGCGGGCTTGAGCGCGGCGTCGAGCGCCTGCGCATAGCTACGCTCAGGCCGCACGCCGACCAGCGTGTTGACCAGCTTGCCGTCGCGGAAGATCGCGACCGTAGGGATGCTTGTGATGTGGAAGCGCGCCGCCGTGCGTGGCTGCTCATCCACATTCAGACGCGCCACGGTCGCTTTGCCCGCATATTGATTGCCCACGCGCTCGATGATCGGCGCGACCATGCGGCAGGGCATGCACCACGGCGCCCAGAAATCCACCAGCGTCACGCCGGGCTGATCGACCGTCGCGGCGAAGGTCGCGTCAGTCAGTGTAGCGATCGAATCTGTCTTATCCATCATGTCTCTCCTCGCGCCTCATCGGGCGCGAGCCTCTCATCCTCGCCCACGCATGGCGGAGTTGCCACACACGGACGAGCCTTCATTGCCACTAAAGCCGCCATAGCCGCCATAGCCGCCATAGCGGATCAGGGATGCGCGTGCTCGAGCTCTGTCGCGCCGGACTCCGCTGCGCCCAGCCGCGCTGGGAAGCCTCTGGCCATCCAATCCGGCACGCCCTCGCTCACAGCGATAGTCTCTCGTCCAAGCGCCGCGATCAGACTCGCGCCAATCGAAGCGCGATGCCCCGTGCGGCAGATAACGGCGACTGGTCGGTCCATAGGTGTCTCGTTCAGATGGCGTGGCAGATCAGCCACATGGATGTGCTGCGCGCCGGGGATGTGGCCAGAACGCCACTCCGTCTCGTCGCGCACGTCCAGCACAGCCGGACCGTCCGGCAGCGTCAGGCGGCGATGGAGCTCTGCCACGTCAATGCGCTCGAATGCGCTCGTGGAATAGCCCGCGTCCCGCCAGGCTGAGATACCGCCATCCAGGTAGCCTTGTGTCTGCTCGAAGCCAATGCGAATCAGCTGCGCGACCGCCTCGCGCCGACCCGCGACGTCATCCGTCAGCAGGGATAGAGGCGCATTGAAGGGCAGCAGCCAACCCGCGTAGATCGCGAATGAAGCGTCAAGCTCGATGTTGATCGACCCAGGGATGTGCTCCTTCGCGAAGTCCACCCGCGAGCGGCCATCGAGCAGTGGAATGCCCGCGCGCAGCAGGTCGCGCGTCTGTTGAGGCGTCAGGCCAGGAATCTCTGGCATGCCACCCAGAATGCTCGGACCATAGGTATTGATGTCGCGCATGTAGGCGTAGTACGCCGGGTACAGGCCGTAGCCTGCCAGCTGCTGGCGCACGAACTCCGCCTCATCCCGCGCCATCGCGGCAGGGCTGGCCTGGCGCTCCTGCGCGATGGTCGAGGAGCGGGTGTTCCCTGAGACGTTGGTCGCGCCGCAGAACGATCCAGCGCCATGCGTTGGGTAGACCAGCGCGCGCTCTGGCAGGTTATCCAGCAGACGCCGCAGCGAATGATACTGGTCGCGGGTCAACGTAAGCGTCATGCCCGGGCTGACCAGATCGGTGCGTCCGGCGTTGCCCGTCAGCAGGCTGCCACCCGTGAAAACGGCATAAGGCTCGCTGGACTCGGGCGCATAGAGCGCGAAGCTGATGTGGCTTGGCGTGTGGCCGGGGGTCTCCAGGACGACGAAACGCAGGGCGCCAACCGTGACACTGTCGTCCTCGCGCACGCCCAGATGATCGTAGGTCACGCCAGCTGCGGCAGCCGTCACGATGGTCGCCCCGACACGCGCATGCAGCTCCAGCGCGCCCGTCACGTAGTCATTGTGTACGTGCGTCTCGAAGACATGCGTGATATGGACACCGCTGCGCTCGGCGGCGGCGAGATAGATCTCGATGTCGCGCCGTGGATCCACCACAGCGGCTACCCCACTCGTCTCGTCCGCGACGAGGTACGACTGGTGGCCCAGACCTTCGAGAAAGAACTGTTCGATGCGCATATGTCACCCTGCCTGACTTCGCCCGTCACAAGGCGTAAGCGCCTCGCAACTACACCGTCTAACGCTACTCCATCGGGAGCTGGCTCATGCGCCAGACGCTTGTGCCGCCAGAGACATTCGAGACGCGCTCGTAGCCCTGGACCTTCAGAATCTGCGCCGCCTGCATGCTGCGATTGCCACTCTGGCAGATCAGCAGGACATCCTTGTTCGTCGGAATCTCCTTGAAGCGGCGATTGAACTGGCTCAGAGGGACATTGCGGGCGCCCTTGGCATGCCCGCGCGCAAACTCACCGACCTCACGGACGTCAATCAACACCGCGTCACTCTTCGAGGTCGAGACGCGCTCCCAGGCGTCGCGTGGGCTGATGGCGGGAACGCTACCCGCAGGGCGGCCGAACAACCGGTCAAACATGTACACTCCTCATTCGTTCACTGGACTGTGTCGTCTTGTCTCGTGTCTTGTCTCGCGTCTTGTCTCGCAACTGCGCCAGGCGCAGCGCGTCACATGCTTGTGACGTCAATACATTACCATATTGGAATATAGATATGCAAGCATCATCTTCAACATCTATCACGGGACATCGCAAGCGATCGCAAGCGAGTGAACTATGACGCCGGCAGACGTACATGCCTAGGCTTGACGAGTCGCGCCACGTTATATTATTATATAAGCATATAGTTGTGTTTTGCAGGCGTGTGCGGCCTGTGGGAGGAATGGATGAGCATGTCTCAGGCGCGAACAACGTCTGAATACACAGATGGCCCCACGGCGCCTGGCGATGCCGCCTGGAGGCGACTCGACAGCGAGCACGGCTTCGCCGACCCGTTGATCGAGCAGATCGCATTCCGCTTTCGCCTGCTCGGTGAGCCGCTACGGCTGAAGCTGATGGCGGCGCTGTCGGGCGGTGAGCGCAGCGTAGGAGAGCTGGTGGAGCTGACGGGCGCGGGCCAGCCGAATGTCTCGAAGCATCTGGCGGCCCTGGCCCAGGGTGGTCTCGTACACCGCCGCAAGGCGGGGCTGGTCGCACTGTATTCGATCGCTGATCCGCTGGTACTGCGGCTCTGCGATGTGCTCTGCGCGGGCGTGCAGGAAGGCATCACGCGGCAGGCGCGGGCGCTCGGCATCGAACTGTCTCCGCAGATGACCAGCCAACCTCAAACGAACAACAAGTAGCGACTGGAAGCGTCGTCGGCGCGCCACGGTGGCCCTGCCAGCGGCGTCAGAAATGTCAGAGATGTCAGAGATGGGAGCGCTCGGTTCGACCAGGTTCGGCCAGCGCGTGAGCATGTGAGCGAACATGTGAGCGAACATGCGAAGGAGCAACGGTCATGGGAAGCAATGTGACGGCGTCGCAAACTGAGACAGGCGCCAGCCCTGAATATGGCTTCGGCTGTACATTGACAACCGGTTACGATGACGCTGTCGCCCGGGTGACGGAGGCGCTGAAGGCGGAAGGCTTTGGCGTGCTGACCTCGATTGACGTGAAGGCGACGATGAAGACCAAACTCGACGTGGACTTCGCGCCTTACACAATTCTGGGAGCGTGCAATCCACCGCTGGCGCACCGCGCGCTGACGGCTGACCCGAATGTGGGGCTGCTGCTGCCATGCAACGTGGTCGTGCGCGCGCTGCCAGAGCAGGCGGGCCAGCCACAGACGCGCGTCGAGGTGGCGGACCCGATCAGCATGATGAACATCGTCCGCAACGACACGCTCAACGCCGTCGCCCAGGAGGCTCGCGCCCGGCTGCAGCGTGTGGTCGCGGCGCTGAGCTAGCGTGGGCTAGCGTGGGCTAGATCGTGACGAGCGCCTTGATCTTGTCGTAGGTCACGCGGCTGATTGGCACGAGCAGAAGCTGGCTAACAGCGGTGAACGGGCCGTGCGCGACACGGTAGGCGACGATGCGATCAGCGGTGGCGACCTGGATGCCGAGCGCGTGATGCAGATCAGCGGCGCTGGCGATGTTGATGTCCACTTTGCCGCCGAGCATGAGCGGAATCGTCTCGCCCACCTGTGGCACGTAGACCTCCTGGCCGTCCATGACGCGCGCAGCGAGGTCTACGCGCGTCATGTCCGCGTTTGCGAGCGCGCCGCCCGCCGCCTCGATTAGCGCCTGGACCCGCGCCCCATCGGCCAGGGTGTAGACGCCGGGAGCGGCGACATCGCCCAGGATGTAGGCAGTGACACTGGCGGCGCCGCTGATCCCCGGCCCGCTGACACTGATGGCGGGCTGAGCGGGCTGCGCCTGGGCCAGCGCGGATTGGACGCCCGACGCGATCTGCGCGCCCACGGCGATCTGCGCACCCACAGCGATCAGCAGCGCCGCCAGCGCCAGCGCGTTAGCGACCAGAAAAAGTCGCGATCGCAGCAGCCCACGAATCCCTGTCGCATGCGCGCTCATGCCAAGGTTTCGCATCATCACCTGCCCCCATGACCTTCCGCGCACTGGCCAGATGGGCAAGCGTAGCCAGCGGGCTGCGTACATTTGAGGACAGCATAGCAGCGACGTCAAGCGTCACATCGGCGCGTACCGTTAGGGTCGCCTGCTGTGCCGCCTGGGGCAGACCTTGCTACAATATTCTGTGGGGCCATGTGCGCTGGCCTCCAATCAGCGCAAACACAGCGCACACGTAGACAACCCCAGATAGACCTAGGAAGAATACGAGCGTTCAACAAGAGATGAGTGCGCCACAACAGACCCAAACGATACAGACTCCGCGACGGCTCAGCGTGGGCGATCTCGCGCCCGATTTCGAGCTACCCAGCGCCACAGGCGAGATCGTGCGCCTGAGCGACTTCCGGGGGAAGAAAGAGGTCGTGCTCTACTTCTACCCCAAGGACAACACCTCCGGCTGCACCGCCGAGGCCTGCGCCTTCCGCGACCGCTACGATGTCATCAGCGACATGGACGCTGAGGTGCTGGGCGTCAGCAGCGACTCACAGGTCATGCATCAGTGGTTCGCCTCGCAGTATCGGCTGCCCTTCCCGCTGCTGAGCGACGAGGGCGGCGCGGTGCGCAAGCGCTACGGTGTGCCGGCGTCGTTTGGCTTCCTGCCGGGACGCGTGACCTATGTCATCGACAAGCAGGGCGTCATCCGCAACGTCTACACCTCGCAGCTCAACATCGACAAGCACGTCGCTCAGGCGCTGGCCACGCTGCGTCAACTCAACGCTGAGGCGTAGCGCCAAGCCGATGGCGGCGCGCAATGAATCAGGCCCAGGCAATGGATCCCTTTCAGGGGTCGTCGCCTGGGCCTGTATGTTGTCCCGGTATGCCGCGACACGCTAGAGGGGGTTCCACCTAAGCGTGTTCATGCTGTGGGCGCTGGACCCTATATTCTGCGGTAGCGCGCCGCATGTTCTGAGAATGGCTGATAGCGTGAGGCCCACGCAGACGGAGAGCCGCACAGCGAGGGCACACCGGATCAATTCTTGATGTCGAGCTCGTGATCCAGCCACACCTCAGTATGCGTGGTGGGATAGTGGTCATCGGTGGCGTAGATGAACCAGACTTTACTGCCATCAGAGAGCATCGAAAAGGTAAGATGGGTGGCCACGAGGCTTCCCTTGTGAAAGTGTCCATCGAGGGCGACGGAATTCATGGAAACCGCGGTTGGCCCATCGGTGAGGATTGCCAGGACCTTCGCGATCCTGGGATTGGTCTCGCCATAATGCGCGGCGACTTTAGCGCTAATGGCCGTGACGGTGCGCATATTGGTGTATGGCCGCGCCGTCGAGGAAGCGCCGCACGCATATAGCAGCAGCAGCGCAGGCAGACAGAGAAGGATGAGTGAGCGCATTCGCATAGGTGGCGCCTCCTGATGGTTCAGCGCGCAGGAACTCCTCAGGCGTTCCTCAGGTGATTGTAGTTGCCCGATTGCTACCCGTCAACCACACTAGCGACCTGCCACAGCCTCACGCCACAGCCTCACGCCACAGCCTCACGCCACAACCTCACGCGCTGCATTCGTAGAGTCTCTCGGTAAACCGCCCCAGTGCCTGATTCACCTGCTCGTGGACGGGATCATCGCCGCGCTCGTCCCGACACGTACCTGCTGCGAAATGTGAACTGTAACTTTCCACGTATCTCTTCATAGGGTTTGACATAAAGCCACATCGCCCAGTTGACATTCAAGAGTCGCTGGGCCACCGGGAGGTACAGCATGAAGCGACTGTATGGCGCCAGGCGCATGTTTGCGGTGGGGGCGCTCTTCGCAGCCGTGTTCGGCGCAAGTGGCGGACCAGTGCTCGCCGCGTCGAATCCCAGCGGGACAGGTCAGCCGTCGCAAACCTGCCTCAGTTCGACAGCGCCCAATGAGCCGGGGAACGCGAAGTCCGCGTCCGGTTCCGCGTTCAACGAGACTCGCCCTGGGACGGCAGGGACGGTCTATGCGGGCAACGGCGTCTCGGCGATCACCGCTGGTAGCGCCAACGCGGTTTCGCAGTACGATGTAGCTTGCTACCAGGTGTCACAGACGCATCCCTAAGCGCTCCCCACGTAAGAACCGGACTGGCGGAAGGAGTCAGCCCGCTCAGCCAGTCCGGCTATTTCGGGGGCGGTTTTGACAACATCTCCTACAATCTGAGTCGGCGAACTGTCACAGAGGACCAGCCGCGCCACACATACCGGGCTGGCGGCAAGAGTAGTCATCGGCGCCAGAGAGTAATGGCGCAGTACGGGACGTCGCCGACGACAACGAGCGATGCGGACGAATGTGACGAATAGAAGGAGCGACAGATCAGCGATGCGGACCGAGCAAAACGAGCGCGCGAGCGTGGGTGATCTCGCGCCCGATTTCACGCTACCCAACACGGCGGGTGAGATGGTTAGTTTGAGCGACTTCCGGGGGAAGAAAGAGGTCGTGCTCTACTTCTACCCCAAAGACAACTCCTCCGGCTGCACCGCCGAAGCTTGCGCCTTCCGCGACAATTACGCGGTCATCGCCGACCTAAACGCTGAGGTGCTGGGCGTCAGCAGCGACTCGCAAGAATCGCATCAGGGATTCGCCTCGCAATATCGTCTGCCCTTCCCGCTGCTGAGCGACGAGGGCGGCGCAGTGCGCAAGCGTTACGGCGTGCCGCAGACGCTCGGTCTGATCCCCGGACGCGTGACCTACGTCATCGACAAACAGGGCATCATCCGCCACATCTTCACATCGCAGATCAACATCGAGCGCCACATCGCTGAGGCCCTGACGACCCTGCGACAACTCAACGCGCAGCCATAGCGCAGGTCACACTCCTGACGCAACAACCAAGATAGGCTCGCAGTTCCATTGTTAGAACTACGGGCCTATCTTAGAAGTTGCTGCGAGCCCATTTCCCACGCGCAGGCTCTCAGGTAGCGCTCAGGCGATCTTATGCTCTCGCTGGATGCATCCTTCCCACGATGACCATCCCCACTGCTCCACGTCCATGCCGCACTGACCAACCACCGCAATCCTTCGTTGCCCTCCCCTTTGGTCACAAGCCCGCGCAAGCGCCGCGGCGCTCGAACGCTCCCACGTGGCAGCGCATCATGAACCACCCCGAACACCGTCTCGCCTGAGACGACTGAGAACACCCGCGACGAGGGATCAGGTCGCATACGCCCCGCCCTCGGGGAACAGAGACTATATGGCGACCACACCCGCTGAACGGCATAGGCGCCGCCCCGTGGCCGGGCCGTTGTGAATAGCTTAATCTGGACTTGTCACATCGCTGTCACAAAACAGACCACGACCATCACGATTGCTCTCAACATCGAATTCTTCTCTGTCTAACTGCAGTTCAAGCAAAGGGAGATCACACGAGAGACGCTACGTCGGTTCCTTTGGTGGAAGGAGGCGCCGCCACATTCGCAGCAACATTCACAGCGGACAAATTGCGCTTCCACCATTAGCGAGCTGGCGGCTGAAACCGCTAGCTTGATTCGCTGCCCCCAATTCTTGATGGAGCCGTGTCACGAGCGCCCCCGCAGGTGGTGACTCTGTGGAAGCTGGCTGGGCTAATATTCCTGCCCGGGGTCGAGGTCAGCGCGCCGCAGCTGCGCCAGCGCCTTCAGGTCATCCATGAACCGCGCCTGCATCTGGTCTGGGCCGCGCTCCAGCTCCTCCAGAATGTCGAGCGTGAAGGCTTGCGCGCCGAACTCCTGCCAGTCGGCGCGCAAGCGTGGGTCCACTGCCGAGCCAGTCGTCACGGCGAACTGGAAGCGGTTGCGCACACTCGCCAGATCGACGGCATAGCCGAGCAGATACTTCCCGTTCCGCGTATTGGTGATGGTATAGACGCCGCCCACCTGTCGGCGCTCTTTGTAGTCCTTGCTCAACGCTTTTCGGTCGCTCATGGTGTGGCAGACCCTCCCGCAGTCCCGCTAAGAGCGCTATCAACGGCGGCTTTCAGTCGCGCATAGCTCACTGGCTCACAGAGCCGTGCAAGCGCCGTGAGTGAGACGGATTTCTGGTCGCCAAACTGGCGCTCCAGCCGCCCGGTCGCTACGACGTAGAAGATCCAGCTCGTCGCGTCGAGCATCCGCAAGAGCGCCTGCTCGCGGTCCTGCTCATTGTGCAGACAGAACACGTAACAGTCAGCGGAACGCCTGCGCGTTACGCCTGTCTGATTCGTCTGCGCGTCCCACGGCAGCTTCTTGCCGATGTCGAACCGTATCGGACTGGGATGCGCCACTGGCTCCCATGACTGGGTATAGGCCGAAGCTTTCACCTCGATGGTCTTATCTCCATAGCGCAGATCAACCGCATCCCACTCACGACGAGGTGTCGCAATGACACCCAACACTGCGCCCACCATGAACTCCGCAAAAACAGAACGGTTGCCATTGCTGAGCAGGTCAGAATAGGCCCATGACCAGAAATCGCCGAGTGTCAGGTTCCCCATATGGACCAATGGCGTATCAGTGCTGAGCTTTCGTGCCTGCATCCTGCTGCATATCCTCTCATCGCGCCATGCGGCGCCCTTCCTCGCGGCTGGCCTACAGCGGCTCGACCGTCACGGGCGTGCTGTTGAGCAGCGCGTCACCCGAGAGCGGCTCGATGCCCTGGTCAGGAATCAGCCGGTTGAGGTTGACGCCCGCATGCTCGCGCGCCACCCGCAGCCGTGCGCCAGGCTGATCGTGGCCCCAGCCATGTGGCAGGCTCACCACGCCCGGCGTCATCTCATCCGTCACGCGGACGGGCGCGACCAGCGAGGCTACAGCAGAGGTCACGCGCGCCTGCCCGCCATCGGCCAGCCCCAGCCGAGCGGCGTCGGACTGGCTCACCAGCAGCGCGCAGGCGTCGTCGCCCTTCACCAGCGGCTCCAGGTTGGCCATCCAGGAGTTGTTCGAGCGCAACTCACGCCGCCCAATCAGGATCAGCTCCGGGCGCGGACGTTCCAGCGCCTGTCGCAGCCGCACCACGTCCGCCAGCAGCGGCTCCGGCGCCAGCTCGATCTTGCCCGATGGTGTGCGCAGAACCTCCGGGATGCGGGGCTCGAGTGGGCCGAGGTCCACGCCATGCGGCTTGCGCTCTAGCGCGGCCAACGTCGGCCCATCCGCTCGCGCGCCGAAGCCATCACCGTAGGGACCCACGCGCAGCATGAAGTCGAGCAGGCGCTCGGGTCCGACGCGCGGCGCCAGCGCAGCCAGCAGCTCATCCACCTCGCGCCCCGCGACGGGCGACCCTTCCGTGCGAACTTCCGCCTGAATCAGCTGGCGCGCGACAGTCGCATCGAGCGCGGCGAGCGGGACCGCCCGCCCCTGTCCGGCGAGGATGCCGGTCAGCCGCAGCAGAATCTCCCACTCATCGGGCTGCCCCGGCGCGCGGGGGAAGATGGGCGGCGAGTAGCGCGCGATATTGCGCGTCGAGAGCTGATAGAACGCCAGATCGTAGTGGCCGCGCTCCATTGGCGAGGGCGGCGGCAGAATGACCTGCGCGTGGCGCGTTGTCTCGTTGAGGTAGGCGTCCACGCTGACCATCGCCTCCAGCCCCGCCAGCGCAGCGGCCAGACGGTCGCCATTGGGCGCGCTCAGAGCGGGATTGCCCGCCACCGTAATGAACCCGCGCACCTGCCCCTCGCCCGGCGTCTCCATCTCCTCCGCGAGGCACGCCGCCGGAAGCTCGCCGAGAACCTCAGGCGCGCCGCGCACCCGGCTCCGCGTGCGCCCGAGCCGCAGCCCACGGCCACGCCCCGGCGTCCCACTCGTGTTACGCGCGCCAGCGGCGGCTTTCGGGAACATCACGCCGCCCGCGTGATCGAGCGCGCCCACCAGCAGATTCAGCGCATCCACCAGCCAGCTCGCCAGCGTGCCAAACTCCTGCGCGCAGGCGCCGATGCGGCTGTAGACAGCGGGATGCTCCGCTGACGCCAGCTCACGGGCCAGCCGCCGAATCGTCTCCGCCTCGATACGGCAAGCCGACGCGACCGCTTCAGGCGTGAAAGGCTCCGCCGCTGCGCGCAGCTCGTCCAGCCCGTTGAGGTGATCGGCAAGGCGACCGGGCTGGGTCAGCCCCTCGGCGAAGAGCGTCTGAATCAGCGCGAAGAGCAGCAGCGCGTCAGTCCCCGGCTGGATGCCGTAATGTTCGTCGGCCTCCTGCGCCGTGCGCGTGCGGCGCGGATCGATCACCACCACACGGCCGCCGCGCGCCCGCAGCCCGCGCAGCCGGTCACGCATGTTTGGCGCAGTCAGCAGGCTGCCATTCGAGACGAGCGGATTCGCCCCCAGGATCAGCAGGTAGTCGCAGCGGTCCACATCGGGGATGGGGATGGTGAACGGGCCACCAAACATCAGGCCAGCGGCGACTTGCTTGGGCATCTGATCAAGGGTCGAGGCGCTGTAGACGTTGTGCGTGCGCAGCGCGCGAATCAGCGGCGTATTGTAGAGCAGCCCAGAGAGGTTGTGGACGTTGGGATTGCCCAGGTAGATCGCCACAGCATCGTGCCCGTATCGCTCGATCAGCGGTGGCAGCAGCCGCTCCACCTCGGCCCAGGCATCGTCCCAGCTCGCCTCGCGCCACTGATCGCCCTGGCGTATCATCGGGGCGCGCAAGCGGTCGGGGTCAGCGTCGAGCGCCTTGAGCGCCGAGGCCTTCGGGCAGAGATAGCCGTGGCTGAAGACATCTTCGCGGTCGCCACGAATCGAGATGACATCGCGCCCGCTGGTCGTCACCTCCAGCCCGCAGGTCGCCTCGCAGAGCGGGCAGGTGAGATAGCTCACGCGCGTTGTCGCTGGCTCATCCATGTGATCCATGTGATCGCCCGCCTTTCCTGAGCGCGCCTGAGCGCTCCCCGGCCTTCGAGTATCCAACCACCCCATATCTCCGCGCGGCTGTACGGGCATGATACGTGGCGACCTGGCGCGCGTCAACGCGACGCCGTCAACGCGACGAGCGGACGCCAGTTCATCACCTCCCGTAGGCTGCGTCGCCGCTAGAGATAGGCCCACGCAGACAGCGACTTGTGGGGTCGAGCGGCCCTTCACGCGCCATTTCAATCGCCAGTCCCCCTATCGCATACCCGGCAGCGCCAACGTTTGCGCCAGTAATTTGACAGTGACACTGTCTGTGTGATTATTATCTACACATGGACTACAAGGACACCAGCCTGACCATCGAAGAGCTGGCCGAGCAGGCAAAGACGCCCGTGCGGACAGTGCGCTATTACATCGCTGAGCGGATGCTGCCTGGCCCGGGGTCGCGCGGCAAAGGGGCCACCTACACCGAGGAGCATCTGCTGCGGCTGCGGCTGATTCGCCGCCTGGCAGAGCGCCACGCGCCGCTGGCTGAGATCCGCGAGGTAATGGCACGGGTGACAGGCGCCGAGGTGCGCGCGCTGCTGGCGGAGGAGGATGCGCGCGCCCAGGAGCTGACTCGCGCGACACAGGCTGTCTCGCCGCGCGCCTATATCTCGGCGCTGCTCGATCAGGCGCGGGCGCCCGGGCGAACACAGAAGCCCCCGGCGTCCGCACAGCCACAACCGCCGCAGCGCCCCACACGGCAGCCGCAGGTCCATGCGCTCAAGACACCTCCGCCAGCGCCGACCACGCCAGCGCTCCCAGCGGAACAGACCAGCGCCTGGCGACGGGTAGAGCTGGCCCCTGGTGTGGAACTGCACATTCAAGCGGATGCTGAGGAGCGCTACGGGTCACTCATCGAGCGAGTGCTGAAAGTGACCAGAGACGACGCATCAACAGAATAAGCGCGATTCACGGAGATCCACGGAGATGCTGCGCGCTATGCGCGGTGAATGGGATGGAGAGGAGCGAGGACATGAGCGACATGAGCGACATGAGGAACGGGGGCGACATGAGGAACGGGGGCGACATGGGGAACGGGGGCGAGACAGATGTGACACGAACAAGTGGCTCCCCGCGTGCGATGGTCACGCTGACGACACGTCAGGAAAAGACACTGCTGCGCCCGACTGGGAGCCGTCGCCACGCCGTCTTCAGCGTACGCGCCAGCATGGAGCAAGCTCCCACAGCGCCGGCGCCGGAGCCACGCCGCCCGCTGAGCCTGGCGCTGACGCTCGACCGCAGCGGCTCGATGGGGCACAATCCCCTGCGCATGGCGAAGCAAGTGGCGATGGCGCTGGTGGATGACCTGACCGAGCAGGATGAAATCGCGATCGTCATCTTCGACGACAAGATCGAGACGCTGCAAGAGCTGGCCCACGTCACGCCAGCCGTCAAACAGCGGATACGCCAGGCGCTCTCCCTGGTGGAGGCGCGTGGCTCGACGGCGCTCCACGAGGCATGGCTTACGAGCTGCAACCTGCTCGCCAGCGACGACGTGCGGAAAGATCGTCTGGCCCGCTGCTATTTGCTGACAGATGGGCAGGCCAACATCGGCGAGACAGACGTGGAGACGATCGCCTCACAGGCCGCCGGAGTGCGCGAGAATGCGGGTGTTGGCACCAGCGCGTTTGGCCTGGGCGATGATTACAATGAGCATCTGCTCGGGCCGTGGGCGATCGCTGGAGGTGGCCAGTTCCACGACCTGCGCACCACGGCCGATCTGGCCGCTACCTTTCTGGGAGAGCGCGACGAGCTGCGCGCCGTCGTAGCGCTGCGCACGCGACTGGAGGTGGAGATGACCGATGGCATGTCGGCGGAGACGATCAGCGCCTATTGGCGCGCCGACAGCGCCAATAGTCACGCTCTGCGCTGGCGTCTCGACGTCGGCGACCTGCTCAACGGCGAGGAGCGCAACGTTGTCGTGCGATTCAGCTTCCCCAGAGAGGACAAAGCCTATGCCTATACAGCGAGGGCGCGCGTTGTGTGGCTTGATGTACGAGGCGAGCACGAAGGCCCCTGGAGCGAGCTGACCTTCACCCATAGCTCAGAAGAGGCTTGCTCAGACGAGCCGCGCGACCCCGCCGCGATGCGTATGATTGGCCTGGCCCACGCCGACCGCGCAAGGCGCCGCGCGCTGGAGGTGGACGCGCATTTCGACAGAGAGAGCGCCCTGCGCCTCCTGCAGCGGACGATAGCCCGCATCGAAGCGTACGCCAATGGCGATGTGGAGCTTATGGTCGCGATGCATGATCTGCGATATCTCGCCGAGACGATTCAGGAGCGCAAGCTGAGCGCGCGCGAGTCGAAGGAAGCCTACTTCGCCCAACTGACCCGCTCACGTGGACAGCGCGACTACCGCAAACCTCAGCCCTAGCGTGCGCCCTGGCTACCACCCGAAGCAAGCCCGCGCGACAATCAGCGCGACAATCAGCGCGACAATCGGCGCGACAATCAGCGGGAGCGATGGGAGAGGGATACGCCGTCTCTCACCGCTCCCGCCTCAGGCGTATCGTCGCGATCGGCGATCAGCTAGCGCGTTCGCGCCGCCATCCCATCGGTGATCGCGCTCGTCGCCTCCGTCACATCCATCACGCGCGCGCCGTTGGCTGGACCAGCCCCGTTGGTCGCGTTGGTCGCATTCGCGGTATTCGCGGCGTGCTCGGTCAGCGGGCGCAGCAGGTTGGTAAGCTCGGCTGGCACGACCAGCTTGGTCGCGGGCGACGCGCCGAGCGCCTTGAGCGCATCCAGATATTGCAGGCTCATCGTGTTGCTGTCGATGCCGCCCGCGACGCTGGAGATCTGCGCGAGCGCCTGCGCGTAGCCCTCCGCGCGCAAGATCGCCGACTGCCGCGCGCCCTCGGCCTCCAGGATGGCCGACTGCTTCTGGCCCTCCGCCACACGCACAGCGGCGTCGCGCTTGCCGTCCGCCTCCAGAATCGTCGCGCGCCGCGTGCGCTCAGCCGACATCTGGCGGGTCATCGCATCCTGAATCTCGCGCGGCGGCATGATCTCGCGAATCTCGACAGCAGTCACTTTGATGCCCCAGCGGTTGGTCACTTCGTCCAGCTTGCCGCGCAGCGTGTTGTTGATGTCCTCGCGCCGCGAGAGCACCTGGTCGAGCAGCATGTCGCCCACGACCGCGCGCAACGTCGTGATAGCGATGCCACGCGACGCGTTCTCATACTGCTGCACATTGATCACACTCGACGCCGGGTCCACGATCTTCGAGTAGATCAGGAAGTCAATGGATACCGAGGCGTTATCCTCGGTGATGCACGATTGCGGCGTCACGTCGAAGACCCGCTCGCGCAGATCGGTCCGGATGCCGCGATCAACCAGCGGAATGAGCAGCACCAGCCCCGGCCCACGCACGCCAATCAGGCGACCAAGCCGCAACACGACAAGACGCTGATATTCCGGCACGATGCGGACGGTCAGCCAGGCCAGCAGCGCCGCCAGGATGACCACCAACACGACGATCGAGAAGAAGACGGCTGGCATAGTGATTACCTCCTGCCACGGTCCGTCAGGCGGACGGGATCTCCGGCAGACGCCACTCATGCGGGCGATGCACCCGGAGTGTCACTCCCTCCACGCCAATGATTTCTACGCGCTCTCCACTATTGATCGGCTCGACATCCGCGATCGCGCTCCAGTCTTCGCCGTCGACCCGCACCACGCCGCTCGGAGAGAGCGCTGACGTGGCGATGCCCTCTTTTCCGAGCAGCGCCTCTGGCCCTGTCGTGATGGGCAGCCGACGTGTGCGCAGCGACGCGCGCAGGAGCAGCAGGAAGAACGCCATGACGCCCAACGTGCTGGCGCCAATCAGCAACGGGCTGACCGTCAACAGAGCCGCCACTCCAAACGCCGACGAGAACGGCGCAAACAGCAGCAGCGAGCCAGTAACAAACGTCACCGCGCCCGCGAGGCCCAGCAGACCCATGCCCGATGTGTGCGCCTCGGCGAGGAACAGCCCGACGGCCAGCAGGATGAGCGCCACGCCCAACAGGTTGACCGAGAGGAGGCTGAAGGCCAGCAGTCCCAGGATCAGCGCGAGCACGCCGGTAATGCCCGGAAAGAGCGCGCCGGGGTGGTAGGCCTCCGCTATCACGCCAACGATGCCGATGAGGAACAGTATGTAGGCGACATTGGGGTCGTTCAGCACCGTGAGCAGCGGCTCCGGCAGACTCATCGTGTACCCCCAGTCCGCAGCGCGCCGACGAGCGGATCTCTCCACTGGAATCGGTCCGTGGTCGTGAGTAGCTCGTGTCCCGAGGAGGCGAGTAACGACGACGAAGCGCGCTACATCACTATATTATGTCTAATCTCGCGCCAATGCCAGTCCACCTGTCCGCTCAACCTGTCCGCTCAACCTGTCCACTCAACTGCCGACCTCGTCACGCGCCCATGCCTACGGTATATAGTATTGGGTGTGCGGAGTCTCGTGACGTGGAGGGCGCGCCAATCCTTGCTCATCCTTGCGTCCAATTTTCCAGCGTCGCCGCTCTGCCTTGACGAACATTTCCAGCCAGTCCCCGACACGCAGCGCGCTCCCTCCGGTTCACGTAGCGCAGCGATGGTGTCGCATGCGCGAGAGGAGTCGAGCTATGCCGCGGATCGCTATCATCGGGGCCGGAATCGCGGGGCTCACCGCGGCGCTGACGCTCCAGGACTCCGGCCTCGCGTGCGCCATCTATGAGGCGTCTGACCGTGTCGGCGGGCGCATGCACTCAGACGCCGACACCTGGGGAGGTGATCTCGTCAGCGAGTGGTGCGGCGAGTTCATTGACGGCGACCACACAACCATGCATCAGCTGATCGCGCGCTTCAACCTCGCCACCATTGATCTCGGGCGTGGCGGAGCCAGCCAGACGCAAACGCTCATGTATCTCATGGGCCGCTATGATAGCGCGGAGGAACTCGCGGCAGGCTTCCAGGCGCTCGCTCCGGTGATGAAGCGGCAGCTTCACGACACCGGCTTCCCCACGACCTACACCCGTTTTACCGAAATAGGGCGCTTGCTCGATCACACAAGTGTCTATGACTGGATCGAGCGATATGTCGCGGGAGGTCATCAGACTGCGACGGGTCGCTTTCTGGATGGCGCCTGCACGGGCATCTATGGCCTGGACACGCGCGAGCAGAGCGCTCTCAACCTCGTCTACCTGTTTGGCTCGCGCTTCCTGGGCCCGGCCGTCGGCTCGGGAGCCACGTCGCAGAGCGCGCCAACGCCGATGCAGGGCAGCAGCAAGATCGCCGGTGGGAACGAGCGATTACCGCGCGCCATTGCCCATAGCCTGCCGGAGGACGCGCTCCATCTGGGCTATCGTCTGATCGCCATCGAGCGAGCGGCTGATGACACGCTCGATCTGACATTCGCCACAGGCAGCGGCGTGGCGCGCGCGCAGTACGACGCCGTGATTCTGACTCTCCCGTTCAGCGCCCTCCGACGCGTGGACTACCAGCGCGCCGGATTCGACACCCTGAAGCGCGCCGCCATCGAACAGCTAGGCTACGGCACGATCTCGAAGCTCTTTCTGCAATTCGACATGCCCTACTGGTATGAGGACGGCCCCTGGCCCCAGGCGCATAATGGTTTCATCATCACCGATCTGAATATCCAGACGCTCTGGGACTCCGGCGGCGCCCGGCCAACGTCGTCAGCCGCGACAGCCACAGCGCAGCCGCGGGGGCTGCTCGTCGATTACACGAGCGGACACAGAGGCGCCGCCTACACGCCTCCAGCCCCCTATTCTACGACCGCTGATTCGCCAGAGATCGAGCGTTACGCCCAGGACTGTCTGCGCGAGCTCGAACTCGTTTTGCCGGGGATCAGCGCGCACTATACTGGCAAAGCGGCGCTGAGCTATCCCACCGCCGACCCCAACCTGCTGGGCAGCTACTCCTGCTGGCGCGTGGGGCAATATACGGCGTTCGGCGGCTACGAGGGCGCTGCGCAGGGGCCAGTCCACTTCGCGGGCGAACATTGCTCGATCGAGTTCCAGGGCTATATGGAGGGCGCCGCCAGAGAGGGCGTCCGCGCCGCGCGCGAGATCATCGAGGGCGCGTCAAGCGCGTAGTCACGGGCGCGCTATCAGCATCACGCCGCCTGAGCGCGAATGCCCCGGAACCGGGAAACGGAAGCCGGAACCGGGAAACGGAACATGAAAGAGGTCGCCCATGTCACCGCTCTCCGGGTGGGAGAACTTCTACGTCATCGTCGGCTCCTCGGCGGGAGCGTTGACCGGGCTGACGTTTGTAGCCATCACCCTGGTTGGGGAGGCGCAGCGCGGCGGCGCTGGCCGGGCGATTCCAGCCTTCACCACGCCTACCGTCGTGCAATTCGGCGTGGCGCTGCTGCTCGCCGCGATACTCAGCGCGCCGTGGTCAGATCTCGCGCCGCTCAGCGTGGCGCTCATCCTCCTCGGCCTTGGCATGCTGGCCTATGGCGCCATTGTCGTACGGCGCATACGCGGTCAGGAGTCTTACGAACCCGAGCTGGAAGACTGGCTGTGGTATGGCATCGTTCCCCTGATCGCGACGGTCGCGCTCATCGTCGCGGCGATCCTGCTCATGAGCCATCCCACCCCCGCGCTGTTCATCTTTGCTGGCGTCATATTGCTGCTGATGTTCAACGCGCTCCACAACGCGTGGGACCTCGTCACCTGGATCACCATCCAGCGCGTCGACACACCACAGAATGACACTCCCCAGCACGAGTCTGAGCGCAAGGAGTAGCCCACAACCAAGAGCGCGGCGTCCGGCTGGGTATGGCTGGGTATGTATGATATGATAGCGCCGTTCTGACACCCAACAGGAGACGCCGCATGCCCCAGCACACGCCGACGACAGACGCAGACGCCGCAGACGCCACAGACGCCACGCTCGCAGCGCCCCCACACGCCCATCTCTGGCCTGATACCGCGCGGGTGGATGACCACGGACGCCTGCTGCTGGCTGGCCTCGCCGCGAGCGATCTGGTCGCCACCTATGGCTCGCCGCTCTATGTCTACGACGAGGAGACTCTGCGCGGGCGCATGCGCGCCTTCCGCGAGGCGTTCACGCGGCGCTGGCCCGCGAGCGTCGTCGCCTATGCGGGCAAGGCGTATCTTTCGCCCGCGCTCTGTGCGCTGCTGGTAGAGGAAGGGCTGGAGCTCGACGCCGTCTCAGCGGGCGAGGTGAGTTTGGCCACACGCGCTGGCTATCCAGCGCGGCGCATCCACCTGCACGGCAACTTCAAGCCCGACGCTGAGCTGGCCTATGCGCTCGGCGCGGGTGACGGTGGAGTGGGGCGTGTCGTGGTGGATAGCCTCGACGAGATGGACCGGCTTGCGACGCTAGGCGAGGCGCGTGGACGACCTGTGGAGCTCTGGCTGCGCATCAACCCCGATGTGCAGACTGACACGCATGTGAGCATCCAGACAGGGCAGGCTGACACGAAGTTTGGCCTTGACCTCGGCAGCGGCGCCGTCATAGAAGCCGCGCGTCGCGCCGTCGCCTCACCCTGGCTCTCGCTAGTCGGCCTGCACGCGCACGCCGGGTCCAACCTCTTCGATTCCGCACCCGCCGCGCAGGTCACGCGGGCGCTCGCCGAGCTGGCTGCGTCGCTGCGCGAGACGCTGGGCCTCGCCATCAGCGAGATCAGCCCCGGTGGCGGCGCGGGCGTGGCCTACACACCGGAGCAGCGCGCCCTCGATCCCGACGCCTATGCCGCGGCCGTGACGACCGCGCTGCGCGACGCCAGCGAGCGGTTGCGGCTGGCGCCACCGCGACTGATTGTCGAGCCGGGGCGCGCGATCGTTGCGCGGGCGGGCGTCGCGCTTTACACCACCGGGCCGCGCAAGGTCACACCGCACGCCGTTTTTGTCGCGGTGGATGGCGGCCTGGGCGACAATCCGCGCCCGGCGCTCTACGACGCGCGCTACCATGCCGCGCTCGCCGACCGCATGACCGAGCCGCCCAGCGAGACGGCGCTCGTCGTCGGACGCTACTGCGAGTCGGGCGACGTGCTCGTGCGCGAGGCGCGACTGCCTCAGGCGCGGCCCGGCGAGACGCTGGCCATCCCCGTCAGCGGAGCCTATCACCTGCCGATGGCCAGCCAGTATAATCTCACGCCGCGCCCAGCGGTCGTCTTTCTGCGTGACGGCCAGGCGCGTCTCGTACGTCGGCGCGAAACCCTCGATGATCTCACGCAGCTGGATATCTGGTAGTTCACGCGCTGTGGCCGTCGTTGTTTGGTGAAGGGTGATGAGGAGCTTATGCCAGGGATTCACGATCTGCAGGGTTACATGGATGCTCTGTGCGCGTCGTTTGACGCCGGGCGCTCCGGCGGGCGTGATGTCACGCTACAGTACGTCTTTAGCGGCTCCGTGACGGGGGCATGCTACGCTGCCATCGCGGATGAGAACATCCGGGTCAGTGAGGGTACATGCCCCGCGCCAACCGCTACGGTGTTCACCGATTTCGATCTCTGGCTGCGTATCATCGCCTATCACCTCGACCCGTTGATGGCCTATCAGGATGGTCTCTATCGGGTGGAGGGCGACATCGAGGCGCTGATCGAGTCAGACGCCTTGTTCAGACGCTAGCGCGGCGCCTCCCTGAACCTCCCTGAACCTCCCACGCGCCAACGGGCGTCCATGTGGATGTGGTCAAATAGAGGCGAATGCGCGCTCTGGCGCTCCCTGCTCTGTGGGATGGAATGAGCCGCCACAAAGACCCGTGCGCACAGAAGGAGCGACGCCCTGAGCGCCAAGCCACCGAACACCTCATCTGTGGGGCCAGAGAAACCGGCGCACACGCCGCGCCACAAGGTCGCCCGTCAGCGGCTCGATCTGCTGCTGACACAGCGCGGACTCGCGCCGAGCCGCGAGCGCGCGCGCGCCCTCATCATGGCGGGCGAGGCGCTGGTGGATGGCCGCGCGGTGACGAAGGCCGGCGAGCTGGTCGCCGAGACAGCTGACATCACGCTCGCCAGCCCGCCCGCGGAACTGCGCTATGTCAGCCGGGGCGGCCTCAAGCTGGAGCGCGCCCTGGACAGCTTCGCCCTCTCGCCAGCCGATCGCGTCTGCCTCGATGTCGGCGCCTCGACCGGTGGGTTCACCGATCTGCTCCTGCGCCGGGGCGCCCGCCGCGTCTACGCCGTGGATGTCGGACATGGTCAGCTTGCCTGGTCGCTGCGCACCGACCCGCGTGTCGTCGTGATGGAGCGCGTCAACATTCGCCACATGGAGCCACTGCCTGAGCCAGTGGAGTGCGTCGTGATTGACGTCTCGTTCATCTCGCTGCGCCTCGTGCTGCCGCGTGTCGCGTCGCTGCTGGCTTCAGATGGCTGGGTCGTGGCGCTGGTCAAGCCGCAGTTCGAGGCAGGGCGCGCTGAGGCTGACCGGGGCAAGGGCGTCATCAGCGACCCGGAAGCGCATCGGCGTGTGCTGCGCGATCTGCTCAGATGGATAGCAAACTGGCCAGCGCCCGAGGTTCCGGCGCTCACGCCGCTCGGACTGAACGTCTCGCCCATCGCCGGGCGCGATGGCAACCACGAATACCTGCTCTGGCTCGCTCCATCCAGCGCGCAAGCGGAGCAGGCTCCCGATATGCGGCAGGCGCTGACAGGCGCCGCGGCTGCGCAAGCCATCGAGCGAGTCGTCGCCGAAGCGTTAGGCGACGCGAAATCTGCGACTGAGTAAGTCAAACGGGCCAAATAGGTCAAGAAGACACCAGGAAAATACGAGGAGAGAGTTCATGCGCTATGTCGTCGGGGTAGACGGCGGTGGCACGAAAACCGCCGCGGCGGTCGTGGGTGATGATCTGGGCGTGATTGGCTCGGGCATCGCGGGCCCTTCGAACTATCGCTCCGTCGGCATGGAGGCGAGCAGCGGCAACATCGCCGAGGCTATTTCGCGCGCCCTGATGGCGGCGCAGGTTTCGCTCGACGCGCTCGACGCGATCTGCCTGTGCCTCGCTGGATTCGATACAGATCTCGACCTGCCCGTGCCGCAGCGCGCGATTGCGCTGCTCGGCTACAAGGGTCCGGTAATCTTCGAGAATGATGTCGTCGGCGCGTGGGCGGGCGTCACGGGCGGCGAGCCGGGCATTGTCGCCATCGCGGGAACAGGCGCGACTGCGCTGGGGATGAGCGAGCGCGGCGAGTTCTGGCGCACAGACGGTTGGGACTACGTACTGGGTGATGCGGGCAGCGGCTATCGCATCGGGCTGGATGGCATCCATGAGGCGATGAAGATGCTGGATGGGCGGCGCGAGCCAACCGGACTGCTGCGGCAGTTGGCGGAGTGCTATGGGATAGACGATGCGCCCGCGATGCGCCGCCTGGCCGATAGCGGCGCGCTGGGCAAGCTGCGCATCGCCGACTTCGCCCGCCACGTCTCAGAATCCGCCGATGCGGGCGACCCCGCGGCGCGCGAGATTCTGGCGCGCGCGTCGAGCGACATCGCCCAGAGCATCGAGGCGATCGTGCGGCGGCTGAACATGCGCGACGACACGTTCCCCATTGGCATCGTCGGCGGTGTCTTCAAGTCACGCTTTGCGCTCGATCCGCTGCGTCCACGCATCGCCGAGATGGCCCCACGGGCATCGCTCGCTGCACCGCTCTACCCGCCTGAGGTTGGAGCCGCGCTGACCGCACGCCGCCGCCTGGCCAACCAGGACCTCGACTCCTGGACGCTGGGATTGGGCAAGCGGCAGATTCGCCGCAGCCTGAAGATCAGCGAGCTGAATCTGAGCTAAGTGAGCCTGAGTTTGCTGGGGTGAACCCTCACTCCAACCCCTCTCCGAGAGGATGAGGCTTTGCGGCGCAGCACGCGCGAAGGCTGGCGGGGCGAACCTGCCAGCCTATTTCGTGTGTCTGTAAGTGAAGAGGTGGTGGACGGTGAAGTTGTAGGCGGTGGCGATGATGATCGCGATCGCCTGCGCCACCAGCGCGGGCAGCCCCAGGTGGAAGAAGATCGCAAACAGGATTGATGTCACCGCGACGCCGCTCAGGCTAGTGATGTGGAAGCGCACACAGCGCGCCCACCACGAGCGATTGTGGCCAGCCAGATGGCGAAACGTGAAATAGTCGTTGGGAATGAAGTTCGCCAGAATCGACAGCTCATAGGCGACGACGTTCGCGAGTATCAGGTACCACAGGACATGCGACGACCCGTAGTGGAAGAAGATCGCCAGGATGCTCAGGTTGACGACCGCCGCTGTCCCGCCGATGACCAGATACGAGGCGAGGCGCTGAATCAGCCCAGCGCGCCCGCGTGTGACGCGCTCAGTCAGCCCCAGCGCGCGATTGACCAGCGGCCAGCGCGTGTCGTAGTAGCTCTTGCCCAGTGACGGAGCCGGAAGCTCGTCCGATAGCTCAGTTAGCTCGGTCGGCACGGGGAAGGTCGGATTGACCTGAGAATCTTCGAGCGCCGACTGCTCGTCTTGCTCGTCTGACGAGCGCCAGCGCTCCTCCTCAGTGACCTGATGCGCCATGCGTTCCCCCTGACGACGTGAGCGAGCGCTCACCCATCGTATCTCGTCGCGTCCATGCTCTGCCCGCGCGGAGCCGTCTGTCCGCGCTACGCGATTTAGCGTAACCCATCGCGATGTCCCATGCAAGTGAGGGGCCACTATGGGCGTCAGGCTTCAGCCTCTGGCGGGTAAGCTTGCGGCTATGGGCCGCGAGCCGCAAAGGCCGTCCGCGCGGCCTGGGACGGGACGGGCGTCAGGAGGGAGAGCCGTTCGTGTCAGCTCCAGGCCAGCGCGATGGCTGGGCCGATGACCTTATTGGGCAGGTCTTCGAGATCTTGCGTCAGTGGATAATCGTCGGCTGACCAGAGCTCCAGCGCGAGGGCGATGCAGCGCATGCGATCAAGCTCATCTACCAGATCCTCGTCGCCCTCCTCAGCGTCCACGGCGGTTGGCTCGCTCACATCGGCGTCTGCGTCGCCGCCCGCGTCATGCGTCTCCCACCAGCCGGGGGTCAGCACGACACGCGTGAACTCCTCGGGCGCCGTTCCTTGCGGCAGCAGATCGGCGAATCGCTCGGGGTGGCCGCGCAGCGCCTCCACGTTGATCGCCATGATGCGCGGGGCCGGAGTGGCGGACTCGTCGGTATCGTCCTGCGCGACACCCATCTCAGCGCCATCGAACGCGGTGGGATCGCTGCTGTAGCGGTCAACCTCGACGCCACCGCGCGTGACGCGATAGCCTGAGACAACCTCGCCGTACTGATAGACGGTGAAGATGGTCGCGCCGTCGAGCGCGCGCGACAGCTCGACATCCAGCCCATCTGTGCGCGAGCCAAGCTCCAGCAGCGGCGTCCAGGCGCCAGCCCCATGCGGTCGCAGCAGCAGATAGCGATAGCTGGCGTCAAGCGCGTCGTCCTCCACGCGCGCCAACACCGCGCTGTATGACCCCTCGACCCGTAGCGTGCGCGGGCGCTCCTCGCGCGCGAACACGCCATCCAACGCCGCCTCGATCTGCTCGGGCGTGCGCGCCTGGATGTGAAAAATGGTGGTGGCGATACTCATGCGCGTATTATAGGCGCCCACACCCATGTCGTGGCAACACGCGCCGCTACGCCTGCCCGTCGCGCCGCACGAGAGCAGGCGTGTACTGTGACGAAATCGAGAGGATGGGGATGGCTAGGCGCGTTGACACCACAGCGCTCACGAGGCTAAGCTTGACCTTGGCTGTCTGCATGCGAATATCCACTGGTCGTGGTGGCTCAGGGCGACGATCAGGCGATGACATGGCGCCGATCACACGCGCAGGCGAGAAAGTTCACGGAAGGAATGCGAGTGAAGCAGCAGAAGGCTGACCAGCGACGCGCGCGGACAACCGTCCCAGCGAACGATCCGGCGAATGACTCGGCGAATGAGGTAAAGATGGCGATGGCGGCTGAGGAGGCTCCTTACTATCTCATCGAGGGAGGAGCGCCCCTGCGCGGTGAGGTCACGTTGAGTGGGGCGAAGAACGCCGCCACCAAGCTCCTGGTCGCCTCACTGCTCACCGAGGACCAGTGCGTCATCCGCAATGCGCCACTGCAATTGGGCGACCTCAAGATTACCGAGAGCGTAGTGACGGCGCTGGGAGCTAAGGTCACCCGCAGCGAAGAACATGTCGCGGTCATCCAGACGCGCAAGATCACCAACAACGCCGTACCCCTGGAGCTGGGCCGCCAGAATCGGTTAGCGGTGCTGACCGCTGGTCCACTGCTGCATCGCACGGGTGAGGCAGTCATCCCGGAGCCAGGCGGCGATCGCATTGGCCCACGCCCGATCAACTTCCACACCGACGGCTTGCAGCGGATGGGCGCCATTCTGGAGGCGCGCGGCGGCCAGTATTACTTCCACACCCCATCAGGTCTGCGTGGCGCGACGATTGATCTGCCGTTCCCCAGCGTCATGGCGACCGAGACACTCCTCATCGCGGCCACCCTCGCGCGTGGCGTCACGATCATTCAGAACGCCGCCATCGAGCCAGAGATTATCGATCTGATCAAATTCCTGCAAAAGATGGGCGCCATCATCGAGCAGCGTGTGGACCGCAAGATCGTCATCGAGGGCGTCGATCGCCTGCACGGCGCCGAGCATCACGTCATCGCCGACCGCAACGAAGCCGTCTCACTGGCTATCGCCGCCTACCTGACGCATGGCGATGTGCGCGCGGTCGGCGCCGACCAGGGTGTGCTGCTGACCTTCCTCAACGCGCTCTACCGCGTCGGGCTCGATTTCGCGGTTGATGACCACGGCATCCGCTTCTTCGGCGGCGATAAGCCCATCAAGCCCATCGCGCTGGAGACCGATGTGCATCCTGGCTTCATGACTGACTGGCAGCAGCCCTTCACCGTGCTGCTGACGCAGGCGCAGGGGATGTCGGTCATCCACGAGACGATCTTCGACGATCGCTTCGGCTACACCCTTGACCTCAACCGCATGGGCGCCGACACGAGCCTCTATCCCAAATGCCTGGGCGAGCTGAATTGCCGCTTCCGCGAGCGCAACTTCAATCATAGCTGTGTGGTGCGCGGACCAACGCCGCTGCGCGCCACGGAGTTGACCATGCCCGACGTGCGCGCGGGCGCGTCGTACATCCTCGCGGCGCTCTGCGCGCAGGGAACCTCGCGGGTGTATGGCATCGAGCATATCGAGCGCGGCTACGAGAACCTCGCGATCAAGCTGCGCGACCTGGGCGCGCACATCACCCGTGTGCCAGAGCACGCTGAGCGGTAGCCGCTCGATCGGGGAGCGCCAACCGCGCGGGGCGACTCCTCGTAGTATCTCGTATGTGCCTCGTAGTACAATGCGACGATGACGAGGATGCACGGTTGCTGCTCGGAGGAAAGAGCCAATGCCATTCCCCAAAATCCCCAAGATCCCTGACTGGCGCAATCTCACTCCGCACTTTGGCGATCTCTTGCGCGATCACCGCACGCTGCAGGGGTTGTCCATCAAAGAGGTCGCGGCGGCAGCGCAGATCGCGCCGAGCGCGCTGAGCGAGATGGAAGCGGGGACACGCCCGGCGCCACCGAAGAAAGTCGTGCGCGCGCTGGCGGCGGCTCTGAATCTGACCGGCGAAGATCGCGACGATCTGTACGACGCGGCTGAGTTACATGCGCCGCATATGGACGCGCTCTTCGCCCCAGGCGGCCTGTTCGCGCCAGCCGAACCCGAGAAGCAGGCGCCGCCACCTGCGGCGATCTTCGTCTTCCTGATCGCCGACATCCGTGGCTACACCAGCTACACCGAACGCGTGGGCGATGAAGCGGCGGCGCAGCTGAGCCAGGGATTCGCGGCGATGGCGCGCGCCGTCTTCGAGCAGTGGCATGGGCGGTTGGTCGAGGTGCGCGGCGATGAGGCGCTGGGAGCCTTCGCGTCGGCGCGCCAGGCGCTGCAGGCGGCGGCTGATCTGCACGAGCGCTATATCCGCTATGCGATCGAGCGGCCTGGGGCGCCTTCCGGCATCGGCATCGGTCTCGATGTCGGCGAGGCGGTTCCAGTCGATGACGGCTATCGCGGCGCGGCGCTCAATCGTGCGGCGCGGCTGTGCAGCCTGGCCGCCCCCGGCGAGACGCTGGTTTCGCCCGGCATCGTCTACGTCGCGCCACACGTCAAAGGGGTGCGCTTCGAAGCGCGCGGCCAGGAATACCTGAAAGGCTTCCCTGAGCCTGTGACGATCCTGCTGGCGGCGCCCGCCGAGGTAGTCGAGGCCGAAGCCATCGATGAGCCCGACGAGTCGAACGAGGCCTAAGACGCTGCGCCACGAGACTAACACTTCACCGCCGCCTCGCCGGAGATCACGCGCACACCGTCCTCGCGCACGCATTCGGTGCGCAGCGTCACAATGCGCTTCTCCGCGCGGACGGCGATGACCTCGACGCTGGCTGTCACGGTGTCGCCGACGAAGACGGGCGCCTCGAAGCGCAGCGACTGGCCAAGGTAGATGCTGCCGGGGCCGGGCAGCCGCTCGCCCAGGATGCCGGAGATCAGGCTGGCGACGAACATGCCATGCACGATCGGATAGCCAAACGGCGTGCGCGCGGCATAGTCGGCGTCGAGGTGGACGGGGTTGTGATCACCCACCAGCGCCGCGAACTGAGCGACCATCTCGCTCGTGAAGGCGCAGACGCGGGTAGCCCGCTCGCCGATCGTGGGCAGCATGGGCAGCGCTGGCATATCCCGCTCGCTTGGCTCTGACATGGATGGATGGCTCCTTGCTTGACGAGAGGCAGTCGCTCGGTCTCGGATGATGGCGCACCTGGTGAGCGGATCATGGCGCGCCCTCACTCCCTCCTCACCTCATGCTTCGTTACGATCAGCCGTCGATGTCGAAGTCGCTGACGTTGGAACCGCGCCACGCACGTAGCGATCATACAGCTCCGCCTTGATGACTTTGCCCATCGCGTTGCGTGGCAGCGTATCAGCGAACACGACCGACCTGGGGATCTTGAAGCGGGCCAGCTTGCCATCGCAGAACGCTAGCACATCTTTCGCCGTCAGCGCGTCGGGCTGGCGTGGGACGACGACGGCCACGCCCACCTCGCCCCACTTCGGGTCGGGTCGCCCAAGCACAGCCACCTCCACGATGCCTGGATGTGTCGCGAGCAGACCCTCGATCTCGGCAGGATAGACATTCTCGCCGCCAGAGATATACATGTCTTTTTTGCGCCCGACGATGGAGTAGTAGCCTTCGGCGTCCACCTGCGCCAGATCGCCCGTGCGCCACCAGCCATCGGGCATAGCGGCGGCCGTCGCTTCGGGTCGCCGCCAGTAGCCCGAGCAGACATGCGGGCCCGCCAGCGCCAGCTCGCCCACCGCGCCAGCCGGAACGTCGCGGCCGGCGTCATCCACCAGCCGGGCGCGTGAGTGGAAGACCGGACGACCCACCGAGCCGGCCTTGCGCACGGCGTCTTCGGGCGCGAGACTGAAGCAGTTCACGCCCACCTCCGTCAGCCCGTAGCCCTGACGAAACTCCAGTCCGCGCGCGGCGTAGCGCTCGATGATTGGCAGCGGGCACGACGAACCGCCCGTGATGCAGAAGCGCAGCGACGAGAGGTCCGTTGTCTGGAACTCCGGACGCTCCAGCATCATCTGAAAGACTGTCGGAACGGCAAAGAGCACTGTACAGCGCTCCGCCGCGACGACGCGTAACGCCTCGGCGGGACTCGTATCGCACAGCAGGACAATCGCGCCGCCCAGATGATAGAGCGGCGTCGTCAGCACATTCAGCCCACCCGCGTGGAAGAATGGCGCGAAGATCGGCGCGATGTCATTCTCGCGCAGACCCCACGAGATCTGCGTGTTGATCGCATTCCACGTCAGCATGCGGTGCGAGAGCATCGCGCCCTTGGGAACGCCCGTTGTGCCGGAGGTATAGAGGATGAGCGCGATCTCCTCGCCGTCGTCCGTCGCGAAAGGGACGGCGCGGGCGGCCAGCGCGGCGTCAGCCCCGGGGGAGCTCGCCATGTCGAGCAGCGCGATCGGCAGCTCAGCGGCTCGCGTGGCGGACTCCGCCAGCCCGCGCTGGGTCGCGTCGTGCAGCAGGGTTGTCGGCTCGCAGTCGCGCAGGATGCCCGCCAGCTCCGGCGTGGTCAGCCGCCAGTTCAGCGGCGTGAAGATGGCGCCAAGCAGCGCGCAGGCGAAGAAGGCGTCGAGATATTCGGGAGAGTTGGCCGCCAGCGCCGCGACCCGGTCGCCCTGGCGCACACGGTAGCGCTCGGCCAGCAGGGCAGCCAGCGCGCGGGCGCGACGATTCAGCGTGCGATAGCTCAGGCGTTCGCCCGTCGCCACATCCACCAGACCGATCTGGTCAGGCGAGAGCTGAGCGCGGCGCTCCAGCCATTCGCCAACGCCCACGAAGCGCCCGCCGGAGTGTTCGCCACCGTTCATGAAGGATTCGCTGAAGGACTCGCTGAAGGATTCGCTGGCTGTCATGCGCGCACATCCTTCCCCCAGCGCAGCGCCGTCGCGCCCCAGGTGAAGCCGAGGCCCGCGCTCGCCGCGACGACGAGATCACCGTCATGCAGCCGCCCCTGCGCGCTCGCCAGCTCCAGCGCCAGCACCTGATCGGGCGCGCCAATGTGGCCGTACTCCGACAGGTACAGTGACTGGTCCTCGCGCAGATCGAGCATCTGCAGAATATGCCGATGCATCGACGGTTTCATGTGGTTGATCGCCAGAAAAGCGATGTCTTGCGGCCTGCATCCGCTGCGCTCGACGGCGTCGCGCACTACCTGAACGAAGTTGCGCTCAGAGATGCCATTCAGCCCCTCTTTGAGGTGAACGGTATCGGCGACGTGGAAGGTGTGCAGCCCCTCGCGCAGCGTTTCCGCTGAGGTCGGCAGCCGCACGCCGCCCGCTGGGATAGTGACATCCTCCGAGAGCGACCCATCGGTGATGAACGACGACGCCAGCACCTGATTGCTCTGGTGGCCGCGCCGCAGCACCATCGCGCTGCCGCCATCGGAGAGGTTGAAGAGGAAACGCGCGCTGTGGTCGCGCAGGTTGATCAGGTCGCCTGTGCGGTGGCCTCCGCAGATGAGCACTGTGCGCAAGCGCTCGTCGGCGGTCATCAGATCGCGGGCGAGCTTGAGCGCCAGCACATTCGTCGTGCAGAGGGCCACCGCTTCGAACGCCCATGCGCGCTTGGCGCCAAGCAGATATTGGATGCGATTGGCGGCGGACCAGACATAGAAGTCTTTATGCATGCTGCCCGAGTAGAGGATCAGGTCGATCTCCTCCGGCTCGACGCCCGCGCGGCCCAGCGCGATCCGCGCCGCGCGCACCGCCATCGTGGAGGTCTGATCCTCATAGCTGGCGAGCCGCTTGGAGACAATGCCCATTTTCTCGCGGACGATCTCTTCCGGGATGCCGCTCTCCGCCGCGATCTCCGCCGCGGTCTGCCGCCGCTCAGGGAGATACGTCGCCAGCGCCATCAGGCCAATCGCGCGTTCCTCTTCGCCACTACTCACGCCGGTCTCCTCATGGGCGACGCC
>DASQSS010000076.1:0-10060 GCA_035642255.1 Ktedonobacterales bacterium
TCTACCACCTTCACTCAGGCGCGCCCGGGCCGTCCCAAGCCCTTCCACGCCATACATCATTCGAGCCGCCGGAACGTCGTTGTTCCAGGCGACACGCGCCATGAGATGCCGTACCAGCAACGCATGCGAACCCATACGCTCAAACCCGGCGCCGCGCAGCGTCTCCACTGTCGCCGACTCGTAGTCACGCGCCAGGCACACAATCGGGCGCGCGGCTTCAGCGGCGAAGACGCGCAGCGCGAACTTCAGCAGCGCCCGGGCCACCGACGGCGAATCCGGGTGAACCAGCAGCGTCAGCTGATGCGGTTGCGAGCCGCGCCCCTGGCGCAGCCGAAGCCAGCCGCCCATCAGTGGCCCCTCGTCGTGGACGAATGCCGCCGTGGGCGGTTCGAGCATTGGCACATACCAGGTGCGCCCACCACCCGCTCTGGTATAGGTCAGCTCATCAACCGAAAGGCCCTCGGCCACCTGCACCCGGCGTGGCGTGCAGGCGTCATAGAGGCGCAGCAGACTCCAGGCGTCGCGCCGCGACCAGCGCCGTAGCTGCGCCTCAGCATGAATCGCCGCGGCGGCCTGCGGACGCGTCAGCGGCGGAGCGAGTCGCGTCATCAGACCGCGCGCGTGATGCGCGTCGCCTCGTTCGTCGTGGGCGAGGCGCTCATCTTCCAGCGCCGCATTCGACTCATTCGACTCATTCCGCAGGCCAGCGGGGATTCCGGCGCCGTCGAGCGCGCGCAAGCCTTGCGCAGCGTTTTCGAGCGCCCAGGTCGATTCGCGAGCGTATCGCTGGAAGCCCAGCTTGCCAAACAACTCCAACTCCGGGCGCTCATCCTCGATGCGCGCGAAGAATCGCTGTGCGCCATAGGTGAGGGACGTGTTCAGAGCGGTCTGAAGCAGCGCCATCAGCGTGTCATCGGCCGAGACAACGGCCTCGTGCTCCGCCTGTGCGATGGATGCGGAGGTGATCGTCGCCAGATAGGTCAGATCCCAGGCCTGGGCGCCCGGCCGCACGCGCGACTGCGCGACCCCTTGCAGTCGCCAGTGGTCCTCAGCGAGCCAGGTGTGGGCGTTGGGGGTGATGGGAAGCAGCGCGGTCGCGATAGCGGCGAGGCCACTGCGCGGCTCGTCATCGTCGGGGGCGGCGACGAAGTTCGCAAACTCGCCCTGCCGCATCCGCGCGCGTCGATCAAAGGCGCGCACCATGCCGGGCAAGTTCACGTTGAGCACTGGCCGTATCATCAAGACGCAGCCCCCAGTGATGGTCCTTCGACAGCTGTGAGCGAACCCCCAGCCGCAGAGCCACCGCGAACCTGAGCGCGCCGACCATCCGGACGACGCATCACACGTAACAGTGTAACGCCAGCAAACGCTAGCGCGCCACTACCGCCGCCTCGCGGACGATGCTCAGGAAATAGCTGTGAAAGCGCAAGTCATCAGTTACCTCAGGATGGAACGCCGTACCGAGCAGCGTCCCCTGCCGCACCGCGACAATGTCGCCTGGAGCGCCGAACAGCCCCGGCTCTACCCGCGCCAGAACCTCTACACCTGGTCCCGCCGACTCGACAATCGGCGCGCGAATGAACACCGCATGCACGGGCGCGTCGCCCAGTGTCGGCACAGCGAGGTCGACCTCGAAGCTCTCGCGCTGCGCCCCAAACGCATTACGACAGACGCGAATATCCATCGCGGCAAGCAACGGTTGGCCAGCCAGAGCGTTATCCGTCTCCCGAGCCAGCAAGATCAGCCCAGCGCAAGTACCCCAGGTCGGCAGCCCAGCGGCGATGGCGTCTCGCAGCGGCTGATCCAGGTCATACGCCACCATCAGCTTGCCCATCACCGTGCTCTCGCCGCCAGGGATGATCAGCCCATCCAGCCCAACCAGGTCACGCGGCAACCGGACCGCGCGGGCCTCGGCGCCGAGCCGCTCCATCGCCCGGAGATGCTCGCGAAAGTCGCCCTGGAGCGCCAGCACACCGATACGAATCATTCGAGTCATGCGCTTCTCATCCCCGCGTGTCGCTCACGTCACTGTTCACATTGTACCATGAAGACGCCCCGCCCTTGCTTAAATGTCGGGAGCGCGGAAGGCGTCTACGTTTGTTAAAGGATGAGAGGCCGCCAGGCCACTGGTCATCGCCACGCGATGCTCGCCACAGTGGCGGTTCCGCATCCGTGGCGCCAGCCCGGCGCGCCTCTCACACCGCCTTAATCGCGCGGCGCCTTACCCAACCTACCAGCCGCGCGAGGCCATCAGCTGCTCCTGCGGGATGGTCTTTAACTCGATGCCGCGCATCGGGTCGCCCAGTCCGCGCGAGACCTCGGCCAGAATCTCAGGATCCTCAAAGTGTGTGGTCGCCTTGACGATGGCCTTGCCTGTGCGCAGCGGATCGGAGGACTTGAAGATGCCTGAGCCGACAAAGACGCCGTCAGAGCCAAGCCGCATCACCAGCGCCGCATCCGCCGGGGTCGCGATGCCGCCCGCGCAGAATAGCACGACCGGCAGGTGTTTCAGATCGCGCACCTCACGCACCAGCTCATACGGGGCGCCGAGGTTCTTCGCCTCCATCATCAGCTCCTCCTGTGGGAGGATCGTCAGGCGGCGGATGCCATCGGTGATGGCGCGCAGATGGCGCACCGCTTCGACGATGTTGCCTGTGCCGGCCTCGCCCTTGCTGCGAATCATCGCGGCGCCCTCGCCAATGCGTCGCAGCGCCTCGCCCAGGTCGCGCGCGCCGCAGACAAACGGCACTTTGAAGCCGTGCTTGTCGATGTGGTACGCCTCGTCCGCCGGTGTCAGCACCTCAGACTCGTCAATGCAGTCCACGCCCAGCGCCTGAATAATCTCCGCCTCGACGAAGTGGCCAATGCGCGCCTTCGCCATCACCGGGATGGTCACGGCCTCTTTGATCTTCAGAATCAACTCTGGGTCGCTCATGCGCGCGACGCCGCCCTGCGCGCGGATGTCCGCTGGGACACGCTCCAACGCCATCACGGCGGAGGCGCCCGCCTCCTCGGCGATCTTGGCCTGCTCGGCATTGACCACATCCATGATCACGCCGCCTTTGAGCATCTCCGGGAAGTTGCGCTTCACGCGCACGGTGCCTGTCTGCGTCTCCACGTTCGTTTCTCCTGCGCTGTGGGCGCGCCACCATCGCACGCGCCGCATCTCATCGAGCCATCCGTCGAGCCATTGGCCTGGTCCAATTCGCAAAATCGCGGCAATTGACTAGGCCATATCGCTTTGGATTGTACCATACTGGGCGAACGCTCCGCTACGAGCGCCGCTACGGTCGATCTGGCGTTCATCCAGAGTCCATGCGGTACAATCATGGGAACAACGGCGTGTGACAGCCGGAGATGACAGCCGGGAATGATAGCCAGGCGGGGCAGAGACGCTCGCATGCCTGGCGCGAGCAAAGGAGCGGTGTGAACGTGGGCATCTCGATGAATCAGGCGCGCGAGGTCTTCGCGCGGGAGGCGCTGGAGAAGCTACAAGCGGGCGACGCGCTGCTGGTGGATGTGCGTGAGCCGTGGGAGTATGAGCAGGTGCGGGCGCCGGGCGCGGCGCTCCTGCCGCTGAGCGAGTTTACGCAGCGCTATACCGAGCTGCCCCATGACCGGGAACTCCTGATGATCTGCCACAGCGGCTACCGCAGCTTGCAGGCGGCGAACTTCCTGGTGCGCCACGGCTACGCGCGAGCGGTCAATGTCGTCGGCGGCATGGAAGAATGGGAGGTGGCTGGGCTACCAGTGGAGCATGGCGCGACGCGAGGCTAAGGAATCTCGTCGCCAATCGGGATGCCCAGAACCTGGGCAGGCGCGCGCTCCACAACTACCAGCTTGCGCGAGGCATCCGCGCCCGCGACCATTGGCACAGCGGTCGAGGCGTCCACATCAGCGCACCAGATGAGGTCCGCGCCCAGTCCGGCCGCCAACACCGCTTGCGCCGCGCTGGTGTCGCTCAGCACGCCCGCCAGCCAGAGCTTCGGCAGGGCGTCATCACTCTCGCTGTAGGTCTGGCGCTGGGTCGCAAGCAGATCGAGCGCCCGTTGCGCGCCTGGCCCCAGGTCGACAGCCACATTGTTCTGCCGCGCTTCCTGCTGAAGAGTCTGGATGAGCCAGCCCGCGCAGAGCGAGTCGTCGTCGGAGGGCTGGTCGTCAAGGCCCGAGCAAACGACGGTGATGATTGCGCCCGTCGCGGATATCACAGGTGTCGCAGATGCCGCAGATGTCGCGGGCGTCGACAGCTGGCGCGCGGCTGCCAGCGCAGCGGCGCAGACGGCGCTGGCATTGCGCAAGCAACCCGCAAAGACGGGACCGCCACCCATCGCGGCATGCAGTCCGCGTGCGCCGTTCGTGGTCGAAAAGAGGATTTCGCGGCCAGCCACATCTACTGCGCTCCACTCTTCAGGAGAGTTGCCGTAGTCGAAATCGGATGGCGCAACGGCATTGACCTCGCCCGCCACGAGCGCCTGCGGCTGCGATGCCCGTACCGCGCGAGCCGCGTCCACATCGCGGGCGACCAGCACACGCCGCGCGCCGCGCTCAAACATGACGGCGAGTGTCGTGGTGGCGCGAATCACATCCACCACGATATAGGCGGTGCGCGCGCGGCGCGTGGGATCGAGGTCAATCTCATCGAGGCAGTGCGCGACACTCAGCGTCACAGGCGACTCTGGCGACTCTGGCATGATGTCGGGTGTAGAATCAGGCGCGGGCTGTGAGGACGTCATCGCGAATATACTCCTTTCGTCGAATCCGAGACAGCATACCCCATCGTCGCGCTACCCGCGAACCAGCGAACCAGCGGCGTTTCTCGCCCGAGGCCGTCTGAGACCCTCCAGGACCGTCCAAGACGGTCTGTGCCCCGTTGCGGGCGTCGCCGTGGCGTTGTATTGTGCGTGTACGCCGAAGCGCTGCGCGCGCTGTGCCCACTGAGCCCGGCGAGATCGCGCGACGAACAGTGGCCCGGCTGGCCCGGAGGGGCGAAGGGGTTGGTTACGCTATGGCGCTGGAGCAGATGAACCGGATGGCGCTCCTGGTCGAGCGCAACTGGTGCGCGGCGTGGGCCTCGCTCGGAGCTGTCCAGGCGCAGCCCGCCACCATCGTCGATGACCTCCCCGAGGTTCTGCGCGTCTACACACCGGGTCTGCCCGAAACGCTGCTCAACATGGTCATCCGCTACACTGACCCGCAGCCCGTCACTGAGCGGCAAGTAGAGCGCATCATCGCGCCCTATCGCGAACACAAGCTGCCCTTCCAGTGGTGGCTCACGCGCGGGATGGAGCCAGCCGGATTGCGTGAGCGTCTCGCCGGGCTGGGGATGGAGACATGGGGCGGCGCGACGATGATGTGTCTGCCGCTCGATGGCTGGTCGCCACGCTATCCGTCCGTCCCTGACGGCGTGACGCTGCGGCGGGCGCTGCGGGACGATGAGATGCTCACCGCTGTCACGATCATCTGCAACGTCTTCTATATTCCTCAGGCGCCAATGCTCCGCTGGACCACACTGAACCCGGCATTCGACCTCTGGCTCGGCTCGATCGGCGCGCGGCCCGTCGCGGCGATGGCCACGCTTGTGGATGGCGATACCGTCGGCGTCTACCATGTGGCGACGCTGCCGGGCGCGCGGCGACGTGGCATCGCGGGCAACCTGCTGCGGCTGGCGCTGGACGATGCGCGCGCGCGCGGCTGCCACTGGGCGACGCTCACCGCGACCCCCGAGGCGCGTGCGCTCTACGAGTCGTTGGGCTTCCACTCCTGCGGTCTGCTGGAACAGTGGATGCCCAGTTCGCGCTTCGCGCGTGAGCTCTCGGGCGTCCCGGCGCGCGGCCTGTTCGACGGCTACTGGGATTGACCGACGAATGACCGAACCTGACAGCAGCGTGATCTAGCGTGATCTAAGGAGTAACGAGAGGGAGTCATGACCGACCAGCCAACCAACCGACACGACGATCAGCCAGGCGCGAGCGATCAGAGCGCGTCGCAGAGCAAGCTGATGAGCATGCGCCAGGCGATAGGGAGATTCGTGCCGGATGGCGCGAGCATCGCGATGAGCTGCGCGCTGGAGCCGCTGATTCCCTTCTCGGCGGGACACGAGCTCATCCGCCAGGGCAAGCGCGACCTGACGCTGATCGGCCCCATCTCTGACATCCTCTTCGATCAGCTCATCGGCGCTGGCTGCGTCGCGCGCATCATGGCGGCGTGGGCGGGCAATGTTAGCGAGGGACTGGGGCACAACTATCGCCGCGCGGCGGAGAAGGGCCAGCCGCGCGGCATCGAGATCGTGGACCATAGCAACTACAGCATCGCCGTCGCATTGCAGGCCGCCGCGCTCGGCGCTCCGTACATCCCCATCCGCTCATTGCTGGGCAGCGACATCGCGCGCGACAACCCCGGCATGCGTCCGGCGCCTTCACCGCTGGATGGCTCACCAACGCTGCTGGTGACCGCCGTGCAGCCCGACATCGCCATCCTGCATGTGCAGCGGGCCGATGCGTTGGGACGCGCCCATGCCTGGGGCGGGCTGGGCATCTGCGAGGAAGCCGCGCTGGCCGCCAAAGGCGTCATCTACGTCGCGGAAGAGATCGTCGCGCCGGAGGTCATCCTGAGCGACCCCAACCGCGTGCTGGCCCCCGGCTTCAAGACGCTGGCGGTCGTGCATGAGCCGGGGGGAGCGCACCCCTCGCCCGTGCAGGGCTACTACAATCGCGATCACGCCGCCTTCGCCGAATACCACAAAGCCACCCGCACCGCCGAGGGCTTCGATGCGTGGCTGCGCGCCTGGGTCCTCGATATGCCCGACCGCGCCGCCTATCTCGAAAAACTCGGCGATGACCGCTGGCAGGCCCTCGCGCCGAAAGAGCATCGCTACGCCGCGCCCGTCGACTACGGCTACTGATACCACAGCCGAATCGATCGTCGGCGTGCGACGGACCCGCCGCTTTGGGTTCCCCCTCGCCTTCGACCTACATGTCGCAGTTTCGCATCGCCCAATTTCCGAATATCGCAAGGCATATGAGGGCGGAGGCGCCGAACCTTGAACGTGATTGGGAATACCTAAACGGGGATGGGAACCGCTTGTAGTGGTTAGAACGTGTATACTAGCCGAAGCATGCGAACTGCTGCAGGCGCCATTTCTGGAGGAGCGTACATGGACATCTCGTGGAGGACCGTTCTGTGGCCGCAGTTCGGCGCGGCCATCGACATGCTCGACAATGCGCTGATAGCCTGCCCCGATGCCCTCTGGCGTCAGCCCGTCTGGCATGACCTGTCCGACCCGTCGCTGAGCGCGGAGTTCTGGTATGTCGCCTATCATGCGCTGTTCTGGCTCGACCTGTACGTCTCCGGTTCCGCAGACGGATTCGCTCCTCCCGAGCCCATCGGCCTGGAGGAGATCGACCCCGTCGGTGTCGTTTCGGAGCGACCGTATACGAAAGCTGAACTGCGTACCTATCTCGCATATGCGCGAGAGAAATGCCGCACGACAATTGATGCGCTCTCGGACGAGCAGGCGCGTCGGCCTATCGACTTTGGCTGGGCAAGGGGGCGCGATGTCAGCTACGTCGAGCTCCAACTCTACAACATGCGCCATGTCCAGGAACATGCGGCCCAACTGAGTTTACTTCTCGGCCAGAACGCCATCCCGACCGGCCCTAGCTGGATCGCTCGTGCGAAGAGTGAACTTGACAGTAAATGAGCGAAGCGGATTCGGCCGCCCATGGGTCGCCTCTGCCTTCCCCACTTCGCTCATTCCTCATTTCAACGTTTCCTCACCCACATTCCGCAGCGGTTCGTGAGGTCTTTTAGGTATTTCTGGTAGCATGAGCCCTACCGAGCAGAAGGGGGCATCATGCGGGACATGCGCGTTGAGCGCTTGGATCATCTGGGCATCGTGGCCGGGACCTGCCGCGAGATCGGGCTGGCAGAGTACCTGGATGCGCTGGTAGAACTGGTCCAGCAGAGGCCATCATGGCGCGGATTCAACCGCCAGCCGAGCAGCGCATTTTCGCCGCCTATCCAGAACACACGCTTCTTTAGTGATGAAAGCTGATCTTCCGCGCGCCGATCGTCGTCGCATCGTGGTCGCTACCCGCGCTCGCTGACGTCTGCTTTGGCGGTCGGATGATCAGCAGCGCCAGCGCGGACCCCAGCAGCGCGAACGCCGCCGCGCCCAGGAACGCCAGCCGAAAGCCAGCGGAGAGCGTCGCCGCGTCGGTCTGGGCGCCAAAGGAGCCAGCCCGCGCGACAAACACGGCCACTAACACGGAAATGCCGATGCCGCTGCCGACACGCTGCGCGGTGTTCATCAACCCCGAGGCTAGCCCCGAATCCGCCTGCCCGACAGCGGTAAGCGCGGCGATGTTCGCGCCGACGAAGGTCGCTGGCAGGCCGAGCGCCATCAACATGCTGCCCGGCAGAATATCGACGACATAGTTGTTGGGAATCGGTGCGCGCGAGAAGAGCAGCGCCCCTGCGGCCAACAGGAACATGCCAGCCGCCAGCACCCGCCGCGCGCCCAGGTGATCGAGCGCACGCGGGACGAGCAGAATACCCGTTGGCAGACTCAATACCGCGATAGGCATGATCGCCAGCCCCGCGGTGAGTGGATCATCATGGAGCGCCTGCTGGAGGTAGAGCGACAGCAGGAAGAACATCGGCGCGTGGGCGGCTCCCACGAGAAAACTGACGATGTTCGCGCCATTGGCGTCGCGGTTTCGGAAGATGCGCAACGGCACGAGCGGCGTCGACGTCCGCGCCTCGATGCCAAGGAACACGAGCAGCAGCGCAACCGCCAGCCCAAGCGAGCCAAGCGCCACCGTGGATGTCCAGCCCCGTTGCTGGCCCGCGATTGGCGCGTATGCGATCAGCAGGACCGCCGCCGTGACCGAGAGCGCGCCCGCGAGATCGAGCCGCCGCACACCATTCGCGCGGCTCTCCGGCATCAGGCGCGGGCTGAGAAGCAGCGCCACGACGCCTATTGGCACATTGATCAGAAAGATCCAGGGCCAACCGACAAACTGAGTGAGCAGACCACCCAGCAGAATGCCGAACAGCCCACCGGCCGCGCCAATCGCGCCCCAGATGCCGAACGCGCGATTGAACTCCTCTGAATCGGTGAAGATCGTTACCAGCAACGACTGTTCCGCCGGGATGACGATCGCCGCGCCGATCCCCTGGAGTCCACGCGCCAGCAGCAGCGCGGCTCCGGTTGGAGCGAGGCCCGCCAGGAGCGAGCTCGCGGTAAACAGGCCAAGGCCAAGCAGATAGAGGCGCCGCCGTCCAAAGAGATCAGCCATGCGACCGCCCAGCAGCAAAAAGCCACCAAAGATGAGCAGATACGCATTCTGAATCCAGGGCAGTTCAGCTTCGGAGAGGTGAAGCCCCGCTTTGATCGCGGGCGTCGCGATGTTGACGATGGCGGTATCGAGCAGCATCATGAACTCGACCGCCGCGAGCAGAGCCAGCGCCGTCCAGCGCTGTCTCGCCGTACTCTGCGCTACACGCATCGCACAATCTTCCTTTCATGGTGTGTCTGGGCCTAATGCGTCAGACCATACAGTTGCACAACACAACTTTATGGTTCTACGATACAACTATTTAGTTGTGTGATGCAACCCCTATGTGCGAAGATGTGACATATGGAAAAGAACTCGTTCGACCAACTCCTGATGGATGTCTTTCGCGAGATGGGCGCGCACCGGCCCGAGCAGATATTGCCGGGTTGGTCGCTCTCACTCTCGGAAATCTATGCGCTGAACATCCTGGCGGAGCGTGCGCCACTCTCACAGCAAGACCTGGGCGCCGCGCTGGCGCTGGAAAAGAGCAGCGTCAGCCGGCTGGTGCAGCAGTTGGAGCAGCGCGGCTGGGTGAGCCGCGAGCGCGACGCCCGCGACAATCGCCTGCGCTTGCTGCGCCTGACCGAGCAAGGCGCGCAGATGTCCGACCACCTACAACGGCACATGTCCGAGGCGCATGCGACGCTCTTCGAGCGGCTCACATCGCATGAGCGGGCGGCGCTCCTCGAAGGGCTGACCGCGCTGCGCCGCGCGATGCAAGG
>DASQSS010000077.1:0-15026 GCA_035642255.1 Ktedonobacterales bacterium
CACCTATACTTGCGTCGCGTATGCGAGCAGCGGGCTGGCGAGCGCGTGTGGCGCGGGGAGTGGTGGTGGCGGCACGCCGACCCCGACGCCGACCCCGACCAACACGCCAACCGCGACGCCGACTGCCACGCCGACCAATACCCCGACTAATACACCGACGCCTTCGCCAACTCCGGCTCCAACCCTGAACACGTATTGGCTGACACAGGGCGGCGTCGGAGAGCCGTGGGGTACAGCTATTGATAGCGCTGGCAACGTGTGGTTCGCGGAACCGGGATGCGACTTTGGTCCGACGTGCCCATCATCTACCCCACCAGGACAGATCGGTGAACTTCCGACAGGCTCTTCGACGCCGAAGTTCTGGACGTTGCCAAATATTACGGGCAATCAGCCGATCTTTGTGGCGCTCGATGGTTCCGGCAATGTGTGGTTTACGACCCCGGACAATAGCATGATCGGTGAGTTCTCGCCATCAACGCAGAAGTTCGTAGGTCAGTGGGCCGTCACTGCTAATTCCGGACCCTGGGATCTGACCTTCAACGGCGGGATGATCTGGTATTCGGAGCATCTCGTCTCAGCGATTGGCGAGTTCAATCCGTCAACGCACACGAACCAGGATTTCCAGACGCCTAGCTCAGGCAGCATCCCGTATGGCATTGCTGGAAACGATCCAGTGAATGCGAATCTCGTCTGGTTCGCGGAGAACGCCGATACAGTCGGGAAGATTGGTGTCATGGACACATCGACCCATACCATCACGGAGTACTCCATTCAGGCGCAGCCGCAGTCTGGCCTCACTCCCCATATGATCACCATTGACTCGCAGGGTAATCCCTGGTGGACAGAAGGCTGGGTACACTCAGTTGGGAATCTGAAGGTGAGCGCGGCGAGTTCATCAAATTGTGGGGTGAGCTCTGGAGATTGTAATGGCGTGACTGAGTATTCTCTGGGCGCTCTTACAGGCGCCTGCTCGGGAGTTCACGTCTCTGGCATTACGATCCCAGCCGGTGGGTCCAGTGTTTGGGCGACAGATGCGCTGCAGTCTCAAGTAATAGCATTGACACCTTCGACAGGCGCTACCTCGGTCACGCAGCTGTCGAACTGCAGCGCCCATCCGCACGACGGTCTCAACCACGACCCGTCATCCAACATCTGGTGGGATGAAGAGTTCGCCAACGCGCTAGGCGAGTTGGTACCATAGTGTGCGCGCTCACGGAGTAGCAAGCGCCACGCGACGCGTCTGTGTCGTTGCTGCTCCCGGACAACAGATTGTCACCCAGGGCATTGCTGCTCCGAGTGACAATCTGGTTCATTCGGAAGTATTGATGAGTTAGAGGTGGGGTGTTCGACCGGTCGTTCCCCAGTTTTCGGCGAAACAAACGCAAAGGCCACGCCACGGTGGCGCGTGGCGAAGCAATGGCGAAGCAATGGCGAAGCAGTGGATGCTAGGAGCTGTTGCTGTCTCTTAGCAGGTTTATCGCCCGCAGTCGCCCCAGGGCAGGCGCACGCTCCAGGACGGGAGCGCGATCATCGAACAGGCAGGCAGACATACATCCCACCCCCGCGGTGACGTGGTTAACGGGTCGCGCGGAATTGGAGGAAATCCTTGGACTCGAAGACGACGAGATTGCCCTGGTTCAATACATCCATCATTGGGAACACCTCGTTGCCTCACCTCATCTCAAACTCGCTTCAGCTCGATTACCTGTTCTGGATCAGAAACCGCTGGTCCAGAAAGGAGAAATGCGAATTCTTGGCGAAGAAGTATTGTCTGGTTGCTCTCCACGCCACCGGACTTCGACGTTTCAAACTTGGCCGGAGCGCGATGCGCTTGCGGGGAAGAAGGGTCTACTATGAGTCATCGCTAGGATTTGCAGACTACCAGAGTATCCTTACCAGGCATGAGTTAATGGTGTCGGAGTGCCAGCTCCAGGACGGTGGCGCGTTTGTTGACCTGGGCGCTAACGTGGGCTACTTCACGCTGCTACTTGCAGAACGGTTCCCGCATGCCCGGATCATAGCGTTCGAACCCGTCTGCCTGACGTTTCAATGCCTCAGACGAAATACCGTCGGCTTCAGCAATGTCGAGGCCCACAACATGGCTGTCTCCAACTTCGCGGGCAATGCGTTCATGCGCTTTGACGAACTGGAGAGCCAGACAAGTCAGTTGACAAGTAGCCCTACGACCGAAGCCGTCGAAGTGGATACGCTCGACCACGCGCTGAGAGATCGCGGCGTCACGCATGTAGACCTGCTGAAGATCGACGTCGAGAATGCGGAGAAGTTCGTGTTGCAGGGTGCGCAGACCACGTTAACGAACACCCGGTACCTGCTGATCGAGATCAATATCTCGGACAATCCGAACTATACGTTCACTGATCTGGTATCGCTGTTGAATTCCGATACATACAACTTCCAATTGATCGCCCTGCGAAACTTCAGCAATGTCGCTGAGGGACGAATATCCGTCGGTGACTTCTTGTTCGAGAATGTACTGTATCGCCCAGATGAGGAGCGCCACTAACACGGAGCGCCATCTGAGGCGCCACGATCGCTGTCGTGTCGAGCGGCTCAGGGCCGGCGACATTGATTGCTGTCTCCTGTAGCGCAAGACAGGACGAGGATGCGCCTCCAGCGATGGACTACGGCTCGCGTCGCCAATGTCCCTGATACGAAGTATCAGCGCGGATGATACCACCGTACCTTACCTCTCCTGGCGTGCCACCGTACAGTAATATCGTGTGATCAGCGACAGACGCGCGATGGTATCCACGGAGGGAAGGCGCATGACTATTCTCGTGACTGGCGCGGCTGGTTTCCTCGGTGGGCACGTCGTTGATGTTCTCTGCGAGCGTGGCGAGCAGGTGCGCGCTTTCGTGCGGCCGGGGGAAGATACGTCGCGACTCGAAGCGCTGGGCGTCGAGGTGCGACGAGGCGATCTTTCGGATGAAGCCACAGTGCGTGATGCCGTGCGGGATTCTCGCTGGGTACTGCACTGCGCGGCGAAGACTGGGCCCTGGGGGCCAATGGATGAATATATGGCGGCCAACGTTACTGGCGTGCGCCTGCTTGCGCTAGCTGCGATGGACGCTGGCGTCGAGCGCTTCATCCACGTTAGCTCGATCACGGTTCATGGCAACGATGTGCGCGGGACCGCGAACGAACTGTCACCGACGCCTGGCGCGCCGAATCCCTATAGCCGGACGAAACTGGCTGGCGAGCGCGTGCTGGCGAAGCTCATCTCCACACGCAACGCTCCGATCACCATCGTGCGACCCGGCTGGATCTATGGCCCTCGCGACAGTGCAAGCTTTGGCCGCTTCACCTCCATGATCGAGCATGGCAAGATGGTCGTCATGGGGTCTGGATCGAATGTCATTCCGCTCATACATGCGCGAGATGTTGCTCGAGGGATGGTGTTGGCGGCGGAGAAGCCAGAGGCCATTGGCGGCGTCTTTCTGCTCGTGAGCGATGAGCGCATAACGCAGAGTCGCTACTTGAACGACATCGCATCTGAGCTCGGCGTCGCGCCTCCGCGCCTCCATATTCCCTACGCTGGCGCGTTGGCGCTCGGCATCGCGAGCGAATCTGTGTACAAGGCTCTGCACATACGTCGATCTCCTCCCCTGACGCGCTACGGCCTTGAGGTACTCGGCGGCGAGAACCGCTTCGATATCGCACGGGCGCGCCGCGAGCTGGGCTTTGCGCCCAGTATCCCATTCGCGGATGGCGTGCGTGAAAGCGTAGCGTGGTACCGCGCTTCATCTCGCTCACCGCTTATGGACTCGGCGTCATCAGGGGAGTCTGCTCAAAAGAGAGCGGCATTGAAGGCATAACTACGGCGGGCGGCGCAATGGCTGGCCCGCTTTTCGTCACTAGTGCGCCTGTGGGCAATTCTTTGCTCACCAGGTCAGCGACCACTTCGCGGACGACGGAGTGAGCGCTGTCTCTGTTGCCTGGGCGCTACCCTTTGGAGGCGGGTAATGCGTGTACGCGATCATGTTCTGCTCTCGACAGGAGCCGCTGCGCTTCTGTATCCCTGGCTGCGTGGCAGGGTGATCATCCCCTGGGCCGCCAGCCTCCTGATTGATGTAGATCACTACGTATGGTTCTGCGCGCAAACACGCGGCATGGACCCGCGCGAGGCGGTGCGCTTCTATACCGGAGCCAATCCCCCGCAGCACGCTGGCACGCGATTGCTGCACCATCCGTTCGTGCTGGCGCTGCTGTTCGTTCTGGCCAGGCGTTCGCGTATCGCACGCCTGGCGGTGATGGGCATGGTCTTCCATGTCAGCCTCGACGCCTATCATGCCGCGCGTATGGCTGCCTCCCGCACGCGCGCAATGCAGCGGGACGTGTACACCTGCCAGCGATGCGGCGCCATCGCATCAGACATCGTCGCGCACCAGTGGCGCCAGCCGCCCATATTGCCGTCCTACAGCCCCGACTTCCTGACCAGCCTCTGTGCGAGCTGTCATGAAGAGGTCCACGCGCAGGGTCTTGCGAATGAACTCATTGCCCCGATTCCAGCGGCAAGGGCACGCCGCGCCACGCCTCAGGCGCTCGTCGATCCAGTCGCTACAACCTCTCATGCCTAGCGAGCACACCATATACGCCGCGCCAGATGCGCGGTCGAGGAGCGACCTTGATGGATATCTTGATCACGGGCGGCAATGGCTTTCTAGGCCATAATCTCATTCAGGCGCTGCAGGCGCGCGGCGACCGGGTGCGGGTCCTCGCGCTCCCACAGGAGAACACCGACTGGCTCGAAGCGCGAGGCGTCAGGGTATTTCGCGGGGACATCCGAACGGTCGCCGTACTCACAGAGCCGATGCGCGGCGTCGATGGCGTCTTTCATCTTGCCGCGATGCTCGGCGCGTGGCGCTCTATGCGAGAGTATCGCGATGTCAACGTTACCGGAACAGAGCATGTATGTCGAGCGGCGCTGGCGGCAGGCGTCAAGCGTCTCGTCCACATCAGTTCCGCAATGGTATACGACATGTCCGTTGGGCGACCAGTGAACGAAGAAGATCCGCTGCAACCTCTCGACGAGCCGTATTGCATGTCGAAGGCTGAGGGCGATGTTCTGGTGCAGCGCTTGATCGCATGGGAACATCTGCCTGCGGTCATCCTGCGCCCCGGAACGCTCTTTGGCCCCGGTGATCGTCTGAACTTCGGGCGTATCGCCGATCGGGTGAAGGCTGGCAAGATGATCGTCATCGGTTCTGGCGACAACGCCGTCCCCTTTGTCTACGTCGATGACATGGTCAACGCGCTATTGCTTGCGATGGACGTCGAGCGCGCTGTAGGCCAGGTCTATAACATAGGCAACGATCACCCACTCTCGCAAGCGGAGCTATACAACACCATCGCGCGGGAAATCGGCGCTTCACCCGTGCGTATCCACGTCCCCTACAATCCGTTGTATGCCGCAGCCGCTGTTGCGGAGCGCGTCGCCAATCTCACCAACAACCGTATCTTGCCGCCTGTCACGCGCCACGGCGTGAAGCTCTACGGGGCCAACAATCTGCTTTCCATCGACAAAGCGCGTCGTGAGCTCGGGTATGCGCCTACCACGCCTCTGCGCGAGGGTGTTCGGATAACAGCCGAGTGGTACACACGCCAGCAGGCGCAATCGCCGGACCATGCGATCGTCACCACTCAGCAGGCGATGCCGATCCGCTGAAGGAGGATGTGATGCGTCAACCATTGGCGGGCGAGGTCGCGATTGTCACCGGAGCAAGCTCAGGCATCGGCGCCGCTACCTCTCGCGAGCTCGCGCGACGCGGCGCGCGTGTGGCGCTTGCGGCGCGGAGAGCAGTTGAGCTAGAGACGCAGGTCGAGGCGATCACGCGTGGCGGCGGCCATGCCGTCGCGCTGCCTACTGACATGACTGATCCTGCGCAGGTCGCGGCGTTGGTCGAGCGGACCCATGAGGCGTTCGGGCGCGTGGACATTTTAGTGAACAGTGCTGGCGTGAGTTGGCAAGAGCCGCTTGCCTCAGCCACCGCGGACGACATTGCCCAGTTGCTCAAAGTCAATCTCTACGGCGCGTTTCTGCTGACGCGCGCGGCATTGCCGGAGATGCTGCTGCGGCGGCACGGCGCGATCATCTCGGTTGGCTCCGTGCAGAGCCGGGTAGCTGTTGAGCCGCTGTACTCCGCGTCCAAGTTTGGCGTGCGGGGCTTTTCGTTATCACTCCGTCGACAACTCGCTGGCTCTGGCGTGTCCGTCTCCCTGGTGAATCCAGGAAACATCGATACTGCGATGACCAGCAATCTGCACGAAGCGATGCCCGGGCCAGAGATTGTCGCAAAGGCCATCGCTGACCTCGTGCTGTCGCCGCGCCGCGAGGTCATCGTTCCCTTCAAGTATCACGCGATTGTGTGGCTCGACGAGCTGCTCCCCGCGCTTTCCGACTTCGCCTTCCAGTGGCGCCACCGGAATGATGTGGAGCAGGATACCGTCTCTCAGATGGAGACGTTGCGTCACACGGTCGAATCGTCAGCGGGAAGGTAAACCGGCAAGATGGTCGCGGCGCGGCGTGGGCATGGCGCCCGAGGACAAGAGGAAGACAGGCAGTGAAGATATTAGTGACTGGCGCGAACGGGTTCCTGGGTCGCTTTCTCGTCACGGCGCTGCTGGCGCGCGGTGACACGGTACGCGCGATGGCACTGCCCTCCGAGGATGCGACATGGCTCGTGGAGCGCGGCGTGAACACGTTGCGTGGTGATATTCGCGACACCAACATTGTGCGCGAAGCGATAGCCGACGTGGAAGCCGTATTTCACTTGGCGGGAATGATGGGCGTGTGGCGCCCACTGGCCGACTATCACGCTGTCAATGTGAAGGGTGTTGAGAATGTCTGCCGCACGGCGCTGAACGCTGGCGTCAGGCGCATCGTGCACGTAAGCTCCACGATTGTCTATGGGTTCCAGCTACCACGCCCCGCGACTGAGGATTCACGGTTCGCTCCTTTCCCTGATCCCTATGCGATTACCAAAGCCCAGGGAGATCGCCTGGTGCAGCGCATGATATCCGAGGAACATCTGCCAGCGGTGATCATTCGACCTGACCAGTTCTTCGGGCCAGGCGACCGTCTGCATTTTGCCAAGTTCGCCGATCGGCTGCGCGCGGGGAAGAACATTGTCATCGGCTCGGGCGCCAACACCGTGCCGCTTATCTTCGTCACTGACGTGGTTCAGGGACTCCTTCTGGCGCTGGACGTCAAGGGCGCGGAGGGTCGGGCCTACAACCTGTCCTATGGCGAGCCGATGACACAGGAAGCGTACCTGCGCGCTATAGCCCAGGCAGTTGGCGCGCCTCCCCCGCGCATCCATGTGCCATATTCGATGCTGTATAGCGCCGCGTATGCTTTTGAGCGCGCCGCCACGCTGACCCATTCACACCGCGCGCCACCCGTGACGCCCTTCGGAGTGGCGTTTTTGGGCCTCAACAGCCTTCATTCACATGAGAAAGCGCGCCGGGAGCTGGGTTTCGAGCCCCGTGTCCCCCTGTCCGAGGGAGTGCGACGCACGGCGGAATGGTATCTCCACCAGGACGCGCCGATATCGGACCTCATGCCAGCCGTCGCTCACTAGCTAGCGTACGCTCTATGGAGGGATCATGCGTAGGAGATTGACCGGCGAGGTTGCGCTGGTGACCGGCGCAAGCTCAGGTATCGGCGCGGCGACCGCTCGCGAGTTTGCTCGCCAGGGCGCGAAGGTCGTTCTCGCAGCACGCCGGACCGACGAGCTTCAGCGCCAGGCGCAGTCGATCGAGGCAGCGGGTGGCCAGGCCATTGCCGTATCGACTGATGTGACAGACGCTGACCAGGTGCGGCGTCTGTTCGCTCGGGCGCGGGATGTCTTTGGCCATGTGGACATACTCATCAACAATGCTGGCGCTATCTGGCTGAAGCGACTGAGCAACACGTCCGCCGCTGAGATTGAAGAGATTCTGAACACCAATCTGTTGGGTACGATGCTGGTAACCCAGGCCGCGCTGCCCGAGATGATAGCGCGACATCACGGCGCCATTGTCTCGGTCAGTTCAGTCGCCGGTCGCATAGCCATCGAACCCCTCTATTCGGCCACCAAGTTTGGCGTGCGTGGCTACTCCCTGGCGTTGCGCCGGCAGCTCAGTAGAGCGGGGATCTCTGTATCAGTCGTGGAGCCCGGAAACATTCGCACGGCGATGACCGCTGGCATGTCCGATGGGCTACCTGGTCCTGAAATCGTTGCAAAGGCGATTGCTGACCTGGTTGTGCACCCACGCCGCGAACTCATCGTTCCCCAACGCCACTACCTGCTGGCCTGGATCGAACAGCTTGCGCCGGATGTGGCCGATTTTCTCCATCAAAAACGGCACTGGTCAAGGGCGAGTTAGAGAACCGAGAGGGTATTCGCATGGACATATTGGTGACTGGAGCCAATGGACTGCTTGGACGACAGGTCGTCACGATGCTTCAGGAGCGTGGCGACACGGTTCGCGCATTCGTGTTGCCGCAGGAAGACGCTGGCTGGCTCGAACAGCGGCGTGTGGCTATCTTTCGCGGCGACCTTCGCTCCCGCGCGTCGCTCGTGGAGCCGATGCGCGGAGTCGATGGCCTTCTCAATCTCGCCGGGATGATGGGCCAGTGGAACTCAATGCGGGACTATTATGACGTCAACGTCAAAGGTCTTGAGGACATCAGTCGCGAAGCGCTGAAAGCCGGCGTCAGGCGTATGGTGCATATCAGCTCCTGGCGGGTTTATGGTAACGCGGTGGGAGAGCCGTGCCGGGAGGACATGCCGTTTCGCCCACTTGATGAGCCGTATTCCATTACCAAAGTCCAGGGCGAGCAAGTGCTCCAGCGGTTAATCGCGGAAGAAGGATTGCCCGTGTCGATTATCCGGCCCGGAACGTTCTACGGTCCAGGCGATCGGCTGCACTTCGGGCAACTTGCCGACCGATTGCGGTCTGGCATGAGCCTGGTCATTGGCTCTGGTCACAATCCTGTGCCGTTTGTCTACGTTTCCGACGTAGCGGAAGGTGTCATACTAGCGCTGGACAACCCCCGCGCCATCGGCCAGGCGTACAATATTACGTGCGACAGAGAGCCGACACAGGAAGAGTTGATCCGGGCGGTCGCCGAAGAGGTTGGCGCAAAGTACCCTACTCTCCACGTTCCCTATCACCTGATGTATGCGGCCGCCTATGCCGCCGAGCGCGCCACGCAACTGCCCGGCTATCGCTGGCATCCACTGGTTACGCGCATGGGTGTCACGGTCTTTGGCGCTGATAACCGTCACTCCATCGATAAGGCGCACGCGGAGCTTGGCTTCTCGCCGCGCATCAGCTTGCGCGAGGGCGTGCGACGAAGCGGTGAATGGTACATGGGGCAGCTTAAAGGCATTGCTAGAACCCCTGTCGCCGTCGCCTGACATCGAGTAAGCTCGACTCTCCTTCCCCATGATGAGCGGTGAGCGTCACACAACGGGAGGGCTTGCGCGCCTGTAGGCAACGCAAGCCCTCCTGTCATGCGCACTCGTTGGGCCGGGCGTCTAGTGGGTCAGGCTCACGGAGTGGATGTCGAGTGCACCGCTGACCACCGCTCCAGGTGGCGCCATCACTTGAATGCCGAGCTGGATGGTCGCGCCATTCAGGCTGGCGGGCGCTGAGATCGTGACCTGATTCCATCCCGCCTTAAGCGCCTGATAGCGATTTGAGCCGACCCACTGATAGGTATCGGTCATCATATATGGACGGACTTGCACGCCTGCCATAGTGGACGGCACATAGATACTGAATGTGATGGTTGAGCCAGTGGAGACGTCCAGGTGTGTCCGCACAGAGACATAGGGATACGTCTGCGCCGTCAGCTGACTTAAACGCATTTCGAGCGCGCTGGATCCACCCGCGCCAGTGTTCACAGCGCGTAGCCCAACGATTTGGGCGCCATGTGACTCCCAGCCATGCGTCGCGCCATCGCCAAAGGTGAACAGTGTGCGATCGCCACCCGACGCGATCGCCGCACTGGACGGGGCCGGTGTCGCGGACGCGGTCGGGGCGCTCGCGGGCGCCGATGTGGCGGGTGTCGCGGACACGGGTGGCGCCGCTGATGTGGAGGCGGTCGCCTGTGGCGGAACGACGGAGGTCGTTCCCGCAGTGGGCGCAGTGGGCGGCGGCGTGACTCCGTTGGCCTTGTTCACTTGCGCCAGCGCCGCGAACAGTGTCTGTCCCTGGGCCGTTGGCTGGTTGCTGCCGTCGATCAGGTTGAACCCCTGGTTATTCGTCGCGCAGTATTGTGTTGCCGCGACGACACCGTAGGCCGTGTTGGCGCTCAGCATGTTCAGAGCGGCCTGTGTCCATTGGCGCATGAACGCGCTGTTGCTGTAGCGCGGGTCTTGCTGGGGATCCAGGTTCCATTCGGTGATCATGATCGGGAGCGTTGTGCCGATTGCGGCTTGCACGGCCTGATTGGTCAGCAAGACATGCGTCGACCAGTTGGCGATGTGGGTCAGGCAGTAGCTGTCTGATTCACTGGTATTGCACACGTATTCGTGCCAGCTATTGAAGTCCGGTCGCGGCGACGCGTTCTTGTCGAACGTGGCGATATAGCTCGGGTTGTACTGGAAGTTGACCGGGCCGATGAATTTGTATGTAGGCGCTATCGCCTTCAACTTCGGCACAGTCACGTTCCACGCGGCGGTGTACTTTGTGACATTGATTCCGGCGAGGTCTTCTTCGTTGCCGAATTCGACGTAGACCACGCTGGACCCAAAGACGCTCTGCGCCAGCTGAATTTCGTGGAGGTCATCCTGGGTTACGTTTGCATCGACGGCCCCTCGCACGATGATGAGGGGCGCAGCTCCGATATTCTTGATCGCCCGCATGGCCTGGACCTCGACCGAATCTGGCAGGCTAGAGCGGAACGGCATGCGGATGATCCTCATGCCTTGCTGTTTGAGGAGCTGCTGTGTCCCAGCGTTCAGCAGAACCTGGTCGTGGCCGTCGAATAGAGCCATGTTCGCGCCATAGAGCAGGGCGGTTGGATGGGGTGCGGGAGTCGATGCCGCGTGGCTATTTCGTAGCGGGTTCACGAGGACTGCCGCCGCGAGCGCCATTCCAATCAGCGCAATCGTCAGTATGCCTATCGAGAGGCGTCGGCGTTGTGTCTGCCCATGTCGCATGGTGTACCCTCTCTGCGAGCGCCTCTGGCAGGCGACGCTCAGTTCTCTCAGTTCTCTCAGTTCCCTCCACACGCGTCTCCGCTTGTGGCGCGCGTTGCACAAGACGAGGGTAAGTCAGCGTCGCCATATCTTCAATCAGCATAGCCTATCAGTACAGCCAGGCAGCGCCTTTGACGGACTATACGTTGTAGCCGCACACCTCGATGAACGAAGCGCGCACGCTTTCAGTAGCCGCACCCGCTCTACGCATGCGTGATTCTGTCGCTCCGATGCGCGGCGCCCCATTGATACCATGCCGTCAAACGAGTCGCCTTGGGGACCCACACCCGCCACGATGATACGAACGGCGTGCCTGATGATACCTCACAGCACTACCTTCGACGCGGGCTGAAATCAATAATTATCGTGTGCGGTAACCGCAAATCTGAGGGCGTCGCTGCGCAAGTGGACGCTCAAGACGTGCGCCGCTTTCCGCCCCCGTCCACTGGGATTCGAACATCCTCAGCTCAAAGTCGTGGAACCCTATGGTGAAGAAGAAGAGCCGACGGAGACAGAACAAGGCGATGGGTAAGCAGAAGAAAGCCACAAGCGTTGCGATCTCCGCCACCCCCGTTCCGCAGGACGTGGCTATTCGACTGCTCTACATTCAGCAGCGATTAGACGCGCTGGAGCGGCTGTACAACGAAGAGGTGTCGAGCTTGAGGAAAGATGTGTCGGACATGAACATTGAGTTCGTGCGCCAGGCGCAGGCGCAGGGTCGGCTCGATGTCTCCATGCCACTACAGACGCCCGAGGATCGTGGTGAAGACGATGCTTCCTAGTAGCCTGGACCGTAGCCTGGACCCGAGGGAGTCGGTCTGAGTGAGCGCCGCCTGGCAGGTGGCGCCATGACATGCGAGAAGTTGGGCGCATGGCGCATTCAGTATGTGAAGAACGTGATAAGGATGAGGGGCATGGGCAATCTGATTGGCGCAACCAAGCCGGCAACCGTCAGCTCATCTCCGCTTCGTTGTACCGTAGGCATCATGGCCTATAACGAAGCATCCAATATCGCAAACGCGATAGGTAGCGTCCTCCGCCAGAGGTGCGGCGCCTTCGAGCTGCACGAAGTCATCGTCGTTGCGAGCGGATGCACCGATGACACGGTGGCTATCGTCACGCAGATCATCAAATCTGAGCCGCGCGTGCGTTTGTTAGTGCAAGAGCGACGTGAGGGCAAAGCCTCGGCCATCAACCTGTTCCTCGCGCAGGCGACGGCTCCCATACTCATTATGACTGGGGCGGATGTCGTTCTTAAGGATGGAACGCTCGATGTGCTTTTGGGGTCATTCAGCGACGAGACCGTCGGCATGGTGGGCGCCCATCCAGTGCCAGTCAACGACGACCAGCGCTTTCTGGGCCATGCCGTCCATCTGCTCTGGAACCTGCATGACCGTGTCGCACGCGAGTCCCCGAAACTGGGTGAAGTAATCGCCTTCCGGAACGTCGTGCCAAGCATCCCTTCAGATACGTCTGTAGATGAGATTTCGATCCAGGCGCTCATTACTCAACTTGGCTATCGACTCGTATATGAGCCAAGGGCGATTGTCTACAACCGTGGACCATCTACCGTGAGCGACTTTCTCTGGCAGCGTCGGAGGATCTATAGCGGGCATTTGCGCATTCAACAGCAGCAAGGTTACAGCGCGTCGACGATGAGCACAACACGCGTCTTCCGCGCGCTGCTTGCCGCGCGCCCCTTTACCACGCCGCGGTCAGCGGCCTTCACACTGGGCACGATCGGTCTCGAAGGCACAGCGCGGCTGCTCGGCGCCTATGACAATCTCCGCCGACGCCAGCACTATCTCTGGAAGATCTCAGCGACGACGAAACGCCAAATCACTGAAGCCACCAATCCAATGACCTGGCAGAGTGTACTGGTATTTCATGTCGTAGATGTCCACCAGTACGCGCTGGAACTGGGCGCGCGCGGTGTCCAGGGACTGCTGCAGCAGATCGTGATGCGTATGCGGAGATGCGCAGACATGGGCGTCGCCATCTCGCAGGAGCGCAACGGGACAATCATCGTGCTGGCGCAGCTCGACCGTGACGCCGCCGAACAGCTTGCTCGTACCCTCATCGCCGACATCGCGGCCAGCCCCATCTCGCTTAGCGGGCGACCTGACGGTATATCGATAGAAATCGCATGTGGCATCATCGCGTTCCCCCAGACTGGGACCGCACTCGTAACATCTGTCGCCGCAACAGCCTGATGTATTCGCGCTTTCGCGGCGACGTAAGCTAACAGGGAGCTAACCATGGGAATGCAGAAGGTGTTGACCCAGATTCCAGTTCTACAGGCCTCCTATGTGACAGGTAAACCATTGGCGCTGCCTGTGAACATTACGGTGAGCGTTAGCTATCGCTGCAATTCGCGCTGCAAGACCTGCAATGTCTGGCTATTACCGAACGACGACTTCACCATCGATGAGTGGGACCGGTCGTTCCAATCACTGGGTCGAGCGCCATATTGGTTCACGTTCAGCGGCGGCGAGCCGACGCTGCGCAAAGACCTGCCTGATATGGTCGCCAGCGCCTACAGACATTGCCGCCCTGGCATCATCAATATTCCTACGAATGGCATTCAGGATAAGATCATCCCCGGTCGCGTCGAGAAGATTCTGGCGGCCTGCCCCGACAGTGAGGTCATCATCAACTTGTCGCTCGATGGTGTCGGCGAGAACCACGACCGGGTGCGCGGAGTGAAAGGCAACTTCGAGCGCGCCATGCGCACCTATGCGGGCCTCAAGGCCCTCAAGAGCCGCTACCCGAATTTCACGCTCGGCGTCCACTCCGTGCTGTCCAACTTTACCATTGACTGGTTCCCGGAGCTGTGCGAGTTCGTTCAGCGCGAGATGCAGCCTGACCAGTACATCACCGAGATCGCCGAGGAGCGCGTGGAGCTGGATACTGTTGGGCTCGGCATCACACCATCGGTCGAGAAATACAGCGTCGCTATCGATACGCTGGTAGCCAGCCTGAAAGACCAGGAGGTCAAGGGCATCTCGCGCGTGACGCAAGCCTTCCGCAAGCAGTATTACGACATCGTCAAGCGGACGTTGCGAGAGCATCGGCAGATCATTCCCTGCGCCGCTGGCGTCGCCTCGGCGCAGATCGCACCGAACGGTGACGTGTGGACATGTTGTATCCGTGCGGAGTCGATGGGCAATCTGCGCGAGCACAATTACGACTTTTCGAAGGTGTGGAATTCCGCGCGTGCCGGAGAACTTCGCCGCAGCATCAAAGCGGGTGAGTGCTACTGCCCGCTCGCGAATGCCTCCTACACCAACATGCTCCTTCATCCGCCGACGGTCGCCAAGGTGGTGCTTGATGTAGCGCGTGGCGTCGCGCTGCCCCACCATACCCATCCGGCGGCCCATCCAGTGGACACGCCCAGCAAGGCGGCGCTGGTGAGCGCACAGGGAGGCGAAAGCTAGACGTTCCCGACCTCGTCAGCGCTCGGATCGTGCGCCGCCTCCAGGGGATGCGAGCGATGCGAGCATTGACCATGCGCTTGCAAGCCAGTGGGGTGGCCTCGGCAGTGTCGCCGGGACCGCCCCCACTGGCTCTTTTTTGTGTGAGTGACGCAAACGGCATCACGTCTCTCGCGCTTTCAGAGATGGGCGCTTCCGTTGCTACACCGGTCAATGCGCTGACACGACAGCCGATGCGCTGACGACGCGCGCCCGTATCACCGCCAGTGCCAGCCGTCGTCAGCAGTGTGGCGCCAGCGAGTGTTGATGCTGTCCCGCTGCGCCTCGGCTGACGCAACCCAGCCCGCCCGATGCGTTTGGCGATGCGACGCCCGCGCAG
>DASQSS010000078.1:0-4703 GCA_035642255.1 Ktedonobacterales bacterium
AATCAATGAACGCCTCCAGCTCGGAGAAGTCGACGATGCTGTCGAACTTGCGCTTCATCGCCGCCTCGGAGAAGCCGAGCATCGCGCCGTTGAGGAAGATGTTCTCGCGCCCGGTCAGCTCTGGATGGAAGCCCGCGCCCAGCTCGATGATCGGCGCGACATTGCCGCGCACCACCACCCGTCCGCTCGTGGGGACGATCACGCGCGCGATGACTTTGAGCAGCGAGCTTTTGCCCGCGCCGTTGCGTCCAACCAGCGCGACCGAATCACCGAACTTGATGCGCAGATTGATGTTGCGCAGCGCCCAGAACTCGTTGTAGCCGACCGTGCGGCGGGTGATCGTGCGAATCACCTGCTCTTTGAGCGTGCTGATCTTCTCGGTCGGCATGCGATAGCGCAGCGAGACGCCCGAGACGAGGATGGCGTCATCGGACGAAGGCTCCAACGCCGGCGCGCCCGGACCAGCCGTCGTGGCGAAGCGTCCGCGGTGATCGCCACGCGGATCATGCGAGCCGTTCGCGCTCGTTGAGTTAGAAGTGGTAAGCAAACTTCGCCTCCGTCCGCGTGAACAACAGCCAGCCGATGGTCAGGACGAGCAGCGCCGAGGCCCAGGTGATCAACTGCACCTTCACATCCGGGATCGAGGGCGGCAGATAGACGGTGGTGCCCCCGACGATCTTGCCATTGACCAGCTTACCGCCCACTGTGGTCGCTGTGCCGACGACCGCCTTCTGCGCTGCCGAGACGAACAGATACATCGGATTGTACAACTCCGCACGCTGCAGCCACATTGGCAGAATCTTGATGGGATAGAAGACGGGTGTCAGGTAGTTGAAGGCAGTCAGCAACACCAGATACATCTCATAGACGTCGTTGAAAAAGACGACCATCGTCGAGACAATCAGCCCAACCCCCAACGTAAAGAGCGTGACCTGGACACAGGCGACAAAGACGTAGAGCCAGGTGAAGCTGAGCGGCGCGCGTAGCGCCAAAGCGATGAGAAAGAACGGGATGACCGTAAAGAACAGGTTGACCAGCGCGCTCCCAATCGCCGAGACGACAAAGACGCTCGGCGGGATGTACATGCGCCGGAGCGTCGCGCCATTGCCCACCAGCCCCGACATCGCCGCGACCGAGCCTTGCGCGAAGAGGTTCCAGATGATCAGGCCGCCCAGCACGAACGCAGGATAGTTGGGCTGTGAAGGGCCAAAGAGGAACCAGAACGCGATCGAGAGCACCACAGTTGTCAGCAACGGATTGAGCGTCACCCACACGAAACCGAGCGCCGAGCGCTTGTACCGCACCTTGAGGTCGCGCGAGACCAGATTCCGGATGAGCGAACGGTAGCGATACAGCTCCTGCGCCTCGACCACGGCCTGGAACTGCGTGCGCGCAGAGTCATAACTTGTGGCTGGGACAGACTGCCTCATCGGTGTTCAGCTCTCAGTTTCATAGTGCCTTCATGTCGAAGCGTCCGCGCCTTGCGTACACTCTCAATATGCGATGCGATTGGCGATGAGCGCCCGGTGAACGATCCTCTCGTCGGCGCGTCTCTCGCCTACCTGCTCCTACGTTTTCCGACGTCGGCGCCGCTCCACAATAACATGGCCTGACTGTCGGCGGCAAAACCGATGGTCCGACCGTACCATGCCGAGCGCTTGGCGGTTCCAGCCTTGCAACCACCTATCCGCTGTACTACAACTACGCATCTGCGTCGTCTGATCGCACATCCACTGGCGGATATGCCCTGTGCGCGTTCCTCACGCACGGCCTAGCGCTGCGCTCGTCGCCCAAGCCGTCCCAGATTGAAGGCGTGCAGCGCGGCGTCGCCCCAGTTCAAGAAGCCCGCGGTCGCGAATCCGTGCGCAATGATCGCTGGCAGGATGGATGTACGTTTCGGTAGCGCAAACAGCGCGCCAAATAGTCCACCCGCCGCCGTGACGCCCACGATGGAACGCCAGCTCCACCCGCCAAGGCGATGATAGGCGCCGAATGCCCCCGTGACACTCGCCCAGCCGAGCAGCCCCGCGACGCGACGCAGCCCCGGGATGCGGCGCAGCCCGCGTATCGCCAGCGTCTGCACGACTCCGCGCCAGAATAGCTCCTCAGCGGGCGCATTGAGCGCGAAGTAATACGTCGTCTGCAAGGCATGGTCAGCGGCTGTCGGCAAGCGATAGCCCGGCGCGACCCACCGGCGGAAGACCGCGCTGATCTGCGCCAGCGGCATCCCAACCGCCACACCCAGCAGTGTGTCGCCCAGCCAGCCCCTACGCCCTAGCCCCACTGCCCGCGCGCCCTCGCCGGAGAGGCGCGACCACGCCCACGCCGCTACCAGAAACGGCGTGACGCGGGTCAGGGTATCTTTCCAGAGCCAGCGCCAGGTATCGCGCGGCGTATTGAGCGCCACCCTCGCCACCTCACCCGGTCCAACCGGCGTGATGAGGAAACGAGCGCCTCGCGACGTGAGCTCTGTAAGCGCGGGCGCCACCCACGCAGACCCCATTTCCTCCGCATCGTCCGAATATGAAGCCGTGGCCATCCGTCCTCATCCTCCATCTCCGCGGCATAGCCAGCAGATGACACGGATTCCGGGTGGGTACTTGCAGCACCTCACCCGGATACCTACTGTACGAGCGCCAGCGCCTCACGGAAGAGTATCGGGTAATCGGCGTGGGCCAGCATCAACCTGGACGTTTCCTCCAGCGTGAACCACGCGAGCGTATCGTGTTCGTCTGGCTGCAGATTACGGGGCTCCCCTTGCCACTGGGTGAGCAGGAACAGCGTCATCCGGAGCGTGTGACGGCGCTCATCGCCCATGGCTGGCGCGCGGACCACTGCCAACTCCCGCCATGCGGTGGGAGTCACACCAATTTCCTCGTGCAGTTCACGCACCATCGCCTGCTCGGCTGTCTCGCCTATCTCCACATGCCCGCCCGGAACATCCCACACGCCTGGATAGGCCTTGCGGCGAGCGGAGCGTTTCCCAAGCAGGAGACGCCCCTGACAGCATAACAGTCCGGCTGCGACGTTGACCTCCACAGTAACGCCTCTCTCCTCACCGTCCTGGCCATCAGGACAGCCAAGCCACGAGTACCATTCGACAATGGCCCATCAGGCCTTGGTATGACACATCTCAGCGGGCGGCTTTTACGCGGGGTTCGTCGCCACATGCACAGCGACGACGCCGCCCATCAGATAGTAGTAGCGCACGTCGCGCCACCCGGCGTCTTCCATGATGCGCTTCAACGCGGGGGCGTCAGGATGCGACACCACTGACGACGGCAGATAGCTATAGGCGTCGAAGCTCTTGCCGATCAGCTTACCCAGCAGCGGCACGATTCGGTCGAAGTAGAGGTGATAGCTCCAGTTGAAGACAGGGTTGTACGGGTGACTCATCTCCAGGCAAACCACACGCCCACCCGCCCGCGTCACACGGCGCATCTCACGAAAGCCCGCGGGAATGTCGGCGAGGTTGCGCGCCACCCAGGCCGAGCAGACCGCGTCGAACGCGCCGTCCTCAACATCGAGGCGCTGGCCGTCGCCCTGACGCAGCTCGATACGCTCGCTCAATCCTAGCCGGCGTATCTTCTCACGTCCTACAGCCAGCATGCCCTCCGAAAAGTCGACACCCACGACATGCGCATCATCTGGACTGCGCCGCGCCACCGCGATCGCCATGTCGCCCGTCCCACAGCCGAGGTCGAGCGCGCGCTCACCAGACCGCAGCGCTACCAGACGCGCTGCGAAATCGCGCCAGCGACCATCCATGCCACCCGTCATCACCCGATTCATCAGGTCATAGACGCGGGCAATGCGGTCAAACATCGAGCGCACATAGGCGGGCTTGCCACCAGCGGCGTCGAACCGCGCGCTCAACTCTGGCGTGGGCGAAGGAACGGGTGAACTCATAGGTTTAGCGACCTTCAGCGACCTTTACATGGCTTCAAGCGGCGCAAACGATGCCGTGTTAGCGGCTGCGCGAGAGCACAAAGTCAATCAGCTCGACGAGCACCTGACGATCTTCTGAATCGTTGAGCTCGGTGAGCGCGGCATTCGCGCGAGCGGCGTACTGGCGCGCAAGCGTCAACGACTCGTCAATCGCCAGCGAGCTCGTGACCCAGCGCACCACCGCCGCCACTTCTTCATCGGTTGGCGTCTCCGCTCGCAGCAACCGATGCACCTGCTCGATCCGCCCGTTATGCTCGTTGCGCAGTGCAAAGATCAGCGGCAAGGTCACTAGCCCCTGCCGGATATCATTGCCGGCGGGCTTGCCAATGGTCAACTGAGAGCCTGTGTAGTCGAGCACATCATCAATGATCTGGAACGCAATGCCCAGGTTCAAGCCATAGTCGTGCATCAGCGCGATCTGCGCGTCAGTCGCGCCACCAACCGTGGCCCCGCCCTTGCAGCAGGCGGCGATGAGGCACGCCGTCTTGCGGTTCACGCGCTCAAGATAGTGCTCGATGGAAGTATCCATTCGCCGAGCGGTGCGTAGCTCAATGATGGCGCCTTCGCTGACCGTCGCAACAGTATCTGAGAAGAGGTGGTCAATGCGGAAATCCTCGACATCGGCTATCAGACCCGCCGTCTTCGCGAAGAGGTAGTCACCCAGCAGAATCGCCACCGGCTCGCCGTAGCGCGCGTTGACGGTTGGGATGTCGCGACGCGTGTCGGCGTGGTCAATGATGTCGTCATGCACAAGC
>DASQSS010000079.1:0-10793 GCA_035642255.1 Ktedonobacterales bacterium
ACCCTGTGTGCGGTTGCGCATCTGGCGTCGACCAGGCCATCCGCTGAATGACGAAGGCGTCCCACTGCGCGTCAGCCAGGGTGGGCGGAGCAGGCAGCTCGACGATGACATAGAGGACGCTGCCATCGGCGGAGGAATCTATATACCTGAAGGCGTACGACCCGCGCAAGCTGGTGGTGGTCTTCAGCGCCTGATCTAAGAAGGCGAAGGGCGCCGAGGGTGTTGGTGTGCTGCTTGGCGCGTCCGTCGCAACACTGTTCGTACTCCCGCGATTCGCGGGAGTCGACGCGCCATCAAGACTCTGGCGCAAAGTGACGGTAACCAACAGGGCAACGAGAAGGGCGAACAGGAGAAATGCGACCGGTCGATACGGTCGTCGCCGTGATGCGCGCGCAGACGGTTGACTAAGCGAGAGGTCCATGCGTGACTCGTCCATGTGTGACTCGTCCATGCGTGACTCCGCATCTCTGAAGCTCTAACGGTGACTGAGCTCGACTGGTTGTCAGGTGCGTGCGGAGATCATAGCAGACATGCCAATACCAAGCAACCTTGCCGCAACGCTATTTCATCTCCCTAGTGTTTTGGAACCGCCTTTAGCGTATTCTGGCGTATCCTCCAGCGCTGAGTGGCGTATCTGGCTGCGGGCTCCGCCGAGAGATGCTATGCTGCTAGGAGCATTGTGAGCCGGGACGATGATGTCTGGATAAAGGTCATAAAGGTCGTATGCATATCCTACCTGGCCTGACCCACTTCGTGCTGCATCTGTTGCGCATCTATGGCGTGTGGGCGCTCTTCGCGCTGCTCGTGATCGAAGAGGCGGGCGTGCCGCTGCCCGCGCCGGGCGATACGCTCATCGCGCTGGCTGGCGCGCAGCCGCACCGCACCGTCGCATATACGCTCGAAGTGCTGGGCCTCTGCACGCTCGCCGTCTTTGTGGGGTCGTCCATACTCTACTGGGTGATGCGGTTCGGCGGCCGCTCCTTCCTGAATCGCTATGGACGCTACCTGCATCTGAACCCACAGCGGCTGGAACGGATGGAGGCGTGGATCATCCAGCGAGGCACACTCGCGATCATTCTGGGGCGGCTGATTCCTGGCTTGCGCGTGCCTACGACGGTGATGTGCGGCCTCTCCGAGGTTCCCTATCGCGTGTACGCGCCATCCGCCGCGCTCGCCGGGCTGATCTGGTCCGCGCTCTACTTCCTGCTGGGAGCCGTGCTCCAGCGGCGCCTCGGTGTGCTGACATCCTACTTCGCGGGCCTGCTCGACACGTTTGGCGACAGCACCTATCTCACCGGTCTGCTGATCGCGACGCTCATCGTGGCGATCTTCGGCGGCTGGGGCATCTACCGCCGCTGGCGCGTGCGCCGCGCGAATGGCGCGGACGACGCCGGGCAGTCCACTGTCACCGCCGATTCCTCCACACGCCCCTAGAGCAAGTCCGCAATAGGTTGAGCAGGCGAGCTGCTGGGGTCACCTCGCCTTGCCGAGTCCGCTCACTGGCTGCCTGTCCTGGATTTCTGCGATCTGCTGTAGTGGGGCCTCTCCCCCGCGTCACGTGTTGGACTGTGGAAGGTCATCACCCCTCCTGTCTCGTCAGGGCGTCTCGCCGTGGCGCTTCATGGCCCCACGCTACCGGTAGTTGTTGAACTGGAGCGGGACGGGATAGTCCTGCCCCTTGAGGTACTGGATGACCGCCTGAAGGTCGTCGCGGCTCTTGGCCGTCACGCGAATCGCGTCGCCCTGGATCTGCGGCTTGACCTTTGGGAAGTGATCGCGAATCTGCTTGCTGATCTCGCGGGCGAGATCCTGATTGATACCCTGTTGAAGCTCGATGTGCTGGCGCACCATGCCACCACTGGCTGACTCCAGCTTGGCGTCTTTGAGAATCTTGAGCGAGAGATTGCGCTTCAGCAGCTTCGACTCCAGCACATCGCGCACACTCTTGAGCGTGAACTCGCTCGCCGTGAGAATGGTGAGGCTCTTTTTGCCGTCGTAGTCAATTTCGGTCTTGGTGTCTTTGAGGTCGTAGCGGGTCGTGACTTCACGGCGAGTCTGATCGAGCGCGTTGACTAACTCCTGCTCATCATACTCCGATACGACATCGAATGAGTTTTCGGCAGCCATCTCTATCTCTCCTTCAGAGTGGACGGAGGCGAGCGCGTGACGCGCTGATCGCGTGACTCCGCTGAACGCGCGTGACGCGCCAGATAACGAGCGCGCCACGACATTCTATCACTTGCTCGCGTCTCGCTTGCCCTCCAGTGGCGCGACACTGAGCGCCGTGTAGCGCGCGCCATCCGCCGCCACGTCACTGCGCATGACACGGAGATCGCTCACGCGCCAGCGGGTGGTGCGGCGAGGCGGCGGGCCAGCCAGCAGACCGCGCAGCCGCAGATAAGCCGCGTCGTCGAGTGGGCGCTTGAGCCGTGCGAGTGTGAGGTGTGGCGAGAAAGGCCGCGCCTCTCGTGGGAAGCCGTGCGCCTCCAGCGCATCGGCCAAACGTCGCTGAAGCGCCAACAGGGGGTGGATATCGCCACCCACGCCCGCCCAGATGACCCGTGGCGCGCTCGGCGGCCCAAAGACGCCAAGCCCTGTCAGCGTGAGGTCGAATGGCGCTGATGGCCGGGCCACATCGCTCGTGATCTGGATAACCGCCGCGAGGGCGTCGTCATCCAGCTCGCCAAGGAAGGCCAGCGTCAGATGCAGGCTGGCCTGATCCACAAGGCGCACGTTGGGCAGCGCTTGCGCCAGCCGCCGAAGCTCGCGCCGGAGCGCCTCACGAGCGGCCTCGCTCAGGTCCAGTGCGATGAACGTGCGCGTCATGGGGGCGACTCTCTTCGGGCGTCTAGCGGTGTCTGGCGGCGCTCGCGATATGCTGCCGGACGTCGCCATGCTGGGATGGCCGCCAGGTTGACGCCTTCGCAAGCGGAGGGCCGTGCGCGCCGCGCTACCCGGCGAATTCTCCGCAGGAAATGCGTTGGCTTGCCTCGGTCACGGCGTCGAGAATCTCCGTGATGTCGAAGGGCTTCGAGACAAAGGCGACTGGCATGCTCAGGCTTTCAGCGAACTGCATCGAGGTCGCCCGGCGGCTCACAGTCACGAGCACATAGGCGTGGCGGGCCGCCAGATCCTTATCCGCGTCCACCACGCGCAATACCTGAAGCCCGTCGAGGACAGGCATTAACAGATCCAGCAATACGACGAGCGGCTTCTGGGAAGCGCGGAGGATCTCCAATCCAGATTTCCCGTCGGGGGCTTCCAGTACGGTGTGGCCGCCAAACTCTTCGAGCGCCGCCCGCATCGCCGTGCGGATCGCCTCGTCGTCATCAATCACCAGAACGTGCGCCATGTGATTCCCCTGCTTGGTTCTGCCTGATGGGCGTGGTGATTTCGATCTCGCTCACGCTCTCTGGATAGTAACTCTTCGAGGCGTTGCATGCACGCGCAACAACGCGTACTGATGTATCTGGCGCTCGGCATGAACTCGTATCAGTCCGCTCATGGCGCGCGCCGCGTACTCACCTGCCAGTCAGCATGCGCCCCTGCGATAGCTCAGTCCTGCGGCGCCACATGCGCGAGCGGGAGAGAGAACCAGAAGGTAGATCCCCGGCCGGGCGTACTGCGAACACCGACCTGTCCGCCTTGCCGCTCGATGATATCGCGACTAATATAGAGCCCCAGCCCGAGTCCGACGCGTGAGCCACTCTGGTGCTCGATGCCCGCGACCCGATAGAGTCGCTCCCAGATATGCTCTAGCTCGGCCTCGGGGATCCCGACGCCGTTGTCGCTCACGGCGACCTGGGCCTGATCTCCCTCTATACTGACGGTCACGCGAACGGATTGGCTGCTATCTGAGTATTTGAGCGCATTGCTGATATAGTTGCTCAGCACCTGTTCAATGCGGTCCGCATCACCCTCCACATAGATCGCGTCCGGCGCTTCCTCAAAGATCAGTGTGCGCGGCGCATGCGTCCGCCGCTGCTCCTCCACTGATTCTCGTACGACCATTGCCAGATTGATGCGCTGGGGACGAAGAGCCAGGCGTTGCTCACGGACGTATGCGGCATCGAGCAAATCGCCAATCAGGCGGTTAATGCGCTGGATGCTGTAGCTCGAACGCTGTACGAACGGTCGTACCATCGAGATGGCGCGTTGCAGATAGTCCGCCTCCGTCTCATTGACACGCCGCGGACGCCCCGAGTTGATCCAGTAATCTATCAACTGGATGTTCATGGCCAGGCTCGTGAGCGGCGTGCGCAGCTCGTGGCTGGCGAGGCTGAGGAACTCGTCCATGCGCTCCATTGTGTCCTGCAGAATGGCGGCGCGCTCCTCCGCCTGCAAGCGTTTGCGCTGCGCCCGCTCGAACTGCTGTGAATGCGCGATCGCCGGACCAATGCGCTCGGCGAGCGTCTGCAACAACTGCAGTTCTTCATCGGTGAAGCGGCGCGACTCGATGCTATCGACATGGATGACCCCGACCAACTGCTCTCCTTCCAACAATGGGACGCCGAGCAGCGAGCGGAAATGCTCTCGCAGAAACGGATTAGACACAGGCACAGTCGCCAGGTTCTCGATAATGAGTGGCCTGCGTGTGGCGGCGATAGTTCCGGCGACACCCTGGCCCATCGGCACATGCACATTGCCCATGACAGCTTCCTCTGGCCCGCGCACACTGTAGAGGGTCAGTTCTGATTTGTCGGCAACGGGCAGCAGGATAGCGACGTTGTCCACCCCCAGTATCTCCTGAATGCGCGGTAGCAACGCATGGAGCAGATCATCGAGCTGGGCGTATTCCAGCGCCACATCGCTGACCGCCTGGAGCGTCTGCATCTGCCTCGCTAGCATCTCCGCCCGTTCACGCGCCGCACGCTCGGCTTCGTAGAGCTGGGCGTGCTCGATGGCGAGCGCGACCCGGCTGGCGATGATCTGAAGCAGTTGGCTGTCTTCATCGGTAAAATGGCGCGGACGGGCGCTATCAATGTGGATGACGCCGATGACACGGTCTCCCAGTAGGAGTGGCGCTCCAATCAGGGAGCACGCAGTCATGCTCAGGTGTGGATTTTCGACCTCGACCTGCGACAGATCATCTATGATTCTCGGCATGCCGGTCGAGGCGATTGCGCCTGCGACTCCGCGCCCCATCGGAATCTGGGCGATGCCGGTGACGTCCTCTTCGGACCCGCGTGCGGCATAGAGATTGAGGTGTGTGCCAGCCTCGTTGACCAGCAGAATCGCGGCGTTGTCAACTCCCATCGCCTCACGAATGCGCCCCAGCAGCTCTCGTAACAGGTCCTGGAGTGTCAGGTGGGAGATCGCGCCCTCAGTCACTTGCTGCAAGATACGAAGCCAGCGCGCGGGTGTCCGGGCGGGAGTCCTGGTCTCGTTCGCCAGCCTGTCCTCGGTGTCGGGTTGGCGCTGTTGGACGTACCCGGCTAAACGATAGGTTCCAGCATCCTGCTCTGCGGCAGTCTCCTGCTCGTCCACGTATCCCCCCTTGATGACATCGCGATATCTGGCCTACGCAAGCGGCGCGCTGGTCGAGCGGGAGGCCCGCACATAGCATGCCAGTAGTGATACGTAAACTATGATACTGCGGTATTCGCCGGGCTCTGATCGGTAGCATTTCGCGACTCTTGGCGCCTGCTGAAACGGCCGCGCAAAGCCCGCTATCGCTCAGAGCCGCGACAACGCCTGTCCATGCGGTCATGCGGCTGAGAGCGGCTACACATATATAGCTATAGAGTACGCTATTTTAGCGATAGATAGGTGTCGGGGAGATCGTTCGCGAAGAGCGCGACATCGCCAGGGCCAGCGATGCGGGCCAGCGTCGCCGTCACCTCGTCGAGCGACTCGACGATATGTGTACGCTCGGCTGGCAAGCCGCCCTTCCGCAGCCCTTCTGCAATGGGGCGGGTCTGACGCGCGCCGACCAGGATGACATGATCGCAGACGGTGGCGGCGTGCTCGCCATAGCGGCGATTTTCAGCCTCTTCGACGGCTCCTAGCTCCACCAGCCCCGGCGTCACCAGAATCTTCTGTCGCCCGCGCATCTGGCGCAAGACTTCCAGGCCGTTATGCACGCCAACTGGGTTCGCGTTATATGAGTCGTCTATAATCGTCATGCCACCGGGACTGGGAATCAGCTGCAACCGATGGGGCGCCGCTTCGAGCCGCAGCGCGTCGCGCGCCGCCTCATCCACCGGCAGGCCGAGCAGATGGATGACCGCGATGGCCGCACTGACGTTCAGAATGTTGTGCTGGCCGAGCAGCGGGATGGCGACGCGCTGCTCCAGTCCCTCAGCAGGCCATCGCCAGGTGAAGCGGGTTGCGCGGTCGTCCACGCTGATGTCTGAAGCGACCACATCCAGCGGGCCAGCGTCTTCGCCCTCCATGCCATAGCGCACGACGCGATAGCCGGTCGCCGCCGCGCGTTCGGCCAGCCCGGCGGAGAGCTTTTCGCCGCCATAGATCACGGCGGGCGCGCCAGCGGGCAGCGCGGCGATCAGCTCATACACCGCATCGGCGATGCGCTCGACGGAGCCGAATCGCTCCAGGTGTTGTGGCCCAACCGAGGTAACGACCGCGATGGTGGGGTCCACAAGACGACACATCGCCGCGATTTCGCCGACGTCATAGGCGTCCATCTCGACGACGAAGGCGCGATGGCGCGGCTCAAGATACTCGTTGATGGTGCGCGTCACGCCCATCAGCGTGTTGTAGCTTTTCGGCGTAGGCAGCGTCTCCATCGCGGGCTGCAACAGGGAGGCGAGGATGTGCTTGGTGCTGGTCTTGCCGTAGCTGCCCGCGACCCCGATGGTCAACGGGCCGAGGCGACTGTACTTCGCCCGCGCTCGCGCCACGAAGCCCGCCTGGATGCGCGCCTCGACCGGCTTGAGCAGCCAGTTCGCTGTGATGAGCAGAGGTAGGACGATCAGCGGGCTCGCCAACAGGACGACCGCGCCGCCCAGCAGCGCGACTCGCGCGGGCAGCGCCAGCAGCAGCCATGCCAGCAGCGCCGCCACGATCACGCCGAGCGCGGCGGAGACGCCGAGGATGCGCCGCATGCGCTGTGTGTAGACGAGCGCCTTCTTCGCGGGCAGCGCCCGCCAGAGCGCCACAGCGACCGCAGCGCCCGCCAGCCAGCCCAGGCCCGCGACCGCGCGACGCCAGTCAACGGGGAGCGCCTGTCCTGCCAGCCCGATGACGAGCGCGAGCGCGGCGCCCGCGAGCGTAGCGCTGGGCGCGAGCCACGCGCGCTGACGTCCCCAACCGAGCAGGCGCGGCCCCTCGTACTCCTCGATCTGATACATTCGCGCGCCCATCAGGCCCGCGCGGGTCATCCAGCCCAGCCAGGCGAGGGCGGCGACGATGGTCGCCAGAATCCCGATCACGATAGCGCTATCCCTCATCCCTCTCATCCCTGGAGAAAGGTTTTGACGATCACACAGAAGCGCCCCGACTGCTCCAGATAGGCGTAATGACCGCAGCCCTCGAAGACGACCAGCCCCGCGTCAGGTATCGTCTGCTCCATGAGCTGAGCGTCGGTGAGCGGCGTATCTTCGTCGCGGTCGCCCCAGATCAGCAGTGTAGACGCCTGGATGCGCGGCAGATAGTCGCGCAGGTCCTCATTCACCACGCGCACGAAGCTGCCGCGCACCGTGCCGCTTGCCGCCTTGTAGTCTGGCGAGCCTTGCTGCGCGACCTGCGCCGCCGCCCACTCGCGCAAGGGCTGCGGCGTGTAGCGCGACTGCGCCAGCGTTCGCATCGTCTTGAAAGCGCGCACCTGCGCATGGTAGCGCCAGTCGCGTTTCGGGCGGATGCCCGCGGCGTCGGCCAACACGAGCTTCGCTACCCGCTCAGGATGCAGCGCGGCCAGCTTGATGGCGACACGCCCGCCAAAGGAATGGCCGATGAGGTTGGCGCGCTCGACGCCGAGCGAATCCATCAGGGCCAGCGTCCACTCCATGTAGTCGCTCACGGCCCACGGTGTGGGCGGCGGCTCGGTCGCTCCGAAGCCGGGGAAGTCGGGCGCGATCAGGTCGAAGCCATCGCCCAGCCCGCGCATCGTCGATGCGAAGAGGTCGCTGCTCGCGCCCCAGCCATGCAATAACAGGGTCGGCGCGCCTGTTCCCGCGCGCACGAGATGCGGCGTTGGCTGAGGCGCTGGTCGGTTAGCGCGCTGATCATGCTCCTGTTCGGCCACAGACCTATCCTCGCGTCTCTCGTTGGTCATACCTGCGGACTCACAAGCATGCGGCGCGCCAGCGCGATGACCTGCGCCTCGCGCTCCGCCAACAGATCGTGTCCCGCGCCGGGCAGCGTCATCAGACGCGCATGCGGAAGCCGCGCGACGAGCGCCTGTGTGGCCGCCAGCGGATTGAATGGGTCATGGTCACCGGCGAGCACGAGCGTCGGACACATCACGCGCGCCGCTTCGTCGTCGTTGATCGCGCCACCATCCTCACGCAGCGCCTCCATCGCGGCGGCCCAGCGTGTCAGCATCGGCAGGGCGATCCCTGGCCCGTGCAGACGCTCTAGCTCCGCGCGCAGACTCGGCCACGAGCGGATGCGCGCCTCAGGGTCGGCGTAGAGTGTGACGATCGGCTGCGGTGGCGTGCGTCCGCTGACGCCCCAGATCGTCATGCCGCGAGCGCGCTCGCCGAGCAGCGCCGCCAGAATGATCGCCGTCTCGGCGCCGTCGCTGTAGCCGATCAGGTTGATCTGGCGTGTCTCGCACAGCCCCAGATGTTCCAGCAGCGCGAGCAGGTCGGCGGCGTCGTGGTGATGTAGCCGCGCATCCACCTGCCGCTCGATAGTGGCGGAGGCGCCATGTCCGCTGAGGTCGGGCGCGATGACCCGATACTCCGGCTCCAGCGCGGCGATCAGCGGCGCGAAGTGGGTGCGCGCCGTACCCGCGAAGCCGTGAATCAGCAGCACAGGCGCGCCGGAGCCGGTATCCTCATGCGCCAGGAGTGGTCGCGATGGCTGCGGCGCCATGTCTGCCCTTTCACTGTGGTCTTCGCCGTTCTCGCGGCTGTGTGTCGCCGCGCTGACCCGCGCATTGGATGACAATGGATGACAATGGATGACGGTGAGCCGTCACGCATTATAACATGTGGAGCATTCGCGGCTGGCCTATCCGCCGCATTGCGGCTCCCCCCGGCAGCCAGGAGGTCACACACGGCAGTGTACTTTCTGGCCGTGGCGAGGAAGCGGCGCATGGCATACGCTATACTTGCCAGACGCGGCACGTTTGACACCCATCAAGTGCCGTGGATGACCTAAGCGATGCGGCGCGCCGCCAGCCCCTGCCTCCAGCATATGGAGCGTGTGGGCGTAGCGCGCTCCAATTGAAGGATTGCGCGCGTGCCTGAGATGAACACTACGCCGGCTGCCTCCACTGGAACCTTCACTGTTGACCAGGTAGATTTCCCCGAGAGCCTGAATGACGCGGTGATCGCTGCGACGACCGCGACCGAGCTGAAGCTGAAGCCGACCCAGACCCTCGCGGCGCTGAAGCTGCTCGATGAGGGCAACACTGTCCCCTTCATCACGCGCTATCGCAAAGAGGCGACCGGCGGACTGGACGAGGTGCAGCTTCAGGCCGTGGCGGACCGCGCCGAGGCGCTGCGGGCGCTGCATCAGCGCAAGCGCGATGTGCTGCGGCTGATCGGCGAGCAGGGCAAGCTGACTCCTGACCTGGCCAGCGCCATCACCGCGGCAGCGACGCTCCAGGCCATTGAAGACCTCTACCTGCCATATCGCCCGAAGCGGAAGACTCGCGCCAGTGTCGCCCGCGAGCGAGGCTTGCAGCCGCTGGCAGACCTGATTCTGCGGCAGGCGCAGATCCCTGGCTCAGCTGAACAGGCCCTGCGCGCGGCGGCTGAACCATACCTCAGCGCGGAGAAGGGCGTCGAGACGATCGAGTCGGCGCTGGCGGGCGCGCGCGACATCTGCGCTGAGACGATCATGGAGGACGCGACGGTGCGTGGCGACGTGCGCCGTCTCTTCCTGCGCGAGAGCGGCGTCAACGCGAAGCTGACCGTCGATCCAGAGCGGGCGGCGGAGAAGGACCCACGCGGCGTCTACCGTCTGTACTACGAGTTCAGCGAGCCGATCAGTCGCATGGCGCCGCATCGCACACTCGCGCTGAACCGGGCTGAGCGTGAGGATGTGCTGCGCGTGGCGGTGGATGTGCCATTCGAGCGGGCGGCGCCGCTGATTCACCGCGAATACCAGAGCGACCCGCGCTCACCCTTCGCGAACGAGTTGGAGGCCGCCATCAGCGATGGCTATCGCCGCCTGCTCGCCCCCGCGCTGGAGCGTGAAGCCCGCGCCGAGCTGACGCAGCAGGCCGAGGAGCACGCCATCACCGTCTTTGCGACCAACCTGCGCAATCTGCTCTTGCAGCCGCCGCTGCGTGGCGTGCGCGTGATCGCGCTCGACCCCGGATTCCGTACTGGCTGCAAGGTCGCCGTGCTCGACGAAAACGGCGCGTATGTCGAGAGTACGACGATCTATCCCCACGAGCCGCAGCGGCGCTGGGAGGAGGCCAAGGCGACCCTCAAGGCGTTGATCGCGCGGCGCGGCAGCGGCGCCATCGCCATTGGCAACGGCACAGCCTCGCGCGAGACGGAGCAGCTCGCGGCGGAGACGATTCGCGAGCTGGAACAGCTTGGAGGGCCGAAGGGCGCCGTGGGCTACGTGATGGTGAGCGAGGCGGGCGCGTCGGTCTACTCGGCGTCCGAGGCGGCGCGGCAGGAGTTCCCGACGCTCGACGCCACGCAGCG
>DASQSS010000080.1:0-10140 GCA_035642255.1 Ktedonobacterales bacterium
TAACGCCGTGGCTCAATGGGATCCCGACTGCTCCTACACGTCACTCGCGATTCGCCCGACTGGCGTCGGATTCCTGAGTTCACCAACAGTATCGATATCGGACTCAAAGAGATAGGGAGTACAGTTCAATCGCGAATTTGCTGGATCATGTAGGTATGCCATATCTGGCTACGATGCGTTCGGTCAACGGGGTAGCGATGTTTCCTGCTTCTTCAGCATTGAGCCCTTGTCGCCAGTGGACTCCGCAAGTTATGCCTTTGCGCTCCATCCACAGCCCAGGGATTCGAGGAGCAAGTTCGGACTCGATCTCGTTCAAAGCTGCGTTCAAAGCTGCGGCGGAGTTGAGGCTGTCACCCAGCGACTTCCAACGAATCGTTTGATAACATGTTCACAACAAAACTGGCTGAAAACATGGAGGCTTTTCACATGAATTCCAACGACAACCACCGGCCTCGCCTCAACAGATCGAATTCTGCGGAATGGCGTGGAAGATTCCCCTACAACGACATCATTTCCCTCCTCGACGTGAATAGGCCGTTCAATCTGGCGGAGAGCACATCGCAAGACTTAACCTTCGGCGAACTTCTCAGTTTCGTGGATCTTGAGAGCCTTCGCGATCTGAAGCTCGGCTATGGTACATCGGCTGGTACGGTCGCTCTTCGCGAGGCCATCGCGGATGTCTGCAAAGTTCCATCTGAGCACATCATGACGACGCAAGGTACTGCGCTTGGACTCTTTCTTCTCGCTTTCGAAACCTGTCGGCTGGGCGACGAGGCTGTGCTTACGACGCCATGCTTTCCACCGAGCCGTGACTGTCTTATCGGCGCCGGTGTAAAGGTCCGCGAAGTCAAGTTGTCGTTTGAGAACGGCTATCGCCTCGACATTGACCAAATTGAAGAGAATTTATCGCCGAAAACCAAGCTGGTCAGTATTGCTTCACCACAGAATCCGAGCGGCATTCAGACGTCCCGTGCGGATGTGGAGAGGCTTATTGTCTTGCTGGAAAGGCGATCCCCTGAAGCCATTCTCTTCATCGACGAGACCTATCGCGAGGCCACCTATGGCGACAATGCCGTGGTCGCTAGTCTGGCAGGCCTAGACCCACGTATCGTCACTGGCGCGTCAGTGTCAAAGGCGCTCGGCGCGCCTGGATTGCGGACGGGTTGGCTCACGGTGGCGGATGCTGACCTTCGGTCGCGTCTTACCGTCGCAAAAATGAATCTTGTTATCTCGGGTTCAGTGCTGGACGAGACGCTCGCCGCTGGCCTGCTGCGCCAGCGGGAAAGTGTGCTCGCGCCACGGCGCCGATTGCTCGGGCGCGCTCTTGAGGAATTGGCGGTTTGGTGCGCAACAGAGCGCAAGCGCATTGAGTGGGTGCCACCGGATGCTGGCGCCTTGTGCTGCCTGCGCTTGCGCTCTACCGCATTGGACGATTATGCCGTCTCGCGGTTCTGGGATTTGTTGCCCAACCATGATCTGCAATTGGCTTCAGGACTATGGTTTGGCGAAAGCAATCGTGTATTCCGGCTTGGCTTTGGCTATCTGCCAGCGGAACGTCTGAGACCTGCATTGGCTGCTCTTTCCGTGGCCTTGGGCGCGGCTACCGCATGAAGGAAGATGGGGCACGATTTCAGAATGGGCAAAAGTTCCGGTGAAATTAGTTGACATTTCATCGCAACCACACGAGCGCACAGACGAAGTGGACGAAGCCGAGATAGGCGCGGTCCAGCTTGTCGAAGCGCGAGAAGATGCGGCGGAAGTGCTTGAGTTTGTTGATGCAGCATTCCACGAGATGGCGTTCGCGGTAGAGCCAGGCGTCGTACTCCCGCTTGCCCTTGGCTGATTGATGCGGTGGGATCACGGCTTCGCTGCCCTGGTCGTGCACATAGGCGATGAACTGTGCTCCGACGTAGCCGCGATCCGCGATGACCCGCTGGAATGAGAGCCCGTCGAGGAGCGCCTCCGCCTGCGTGCTGTCATGGCGTTGCCCTGCACTCAGGAGGGCGCGCAACGGATTGCCTAAGCCATCAACGGTGAGGTGAATCTTGCAACTGAACCCACCTCGGCTGCGACCCAGCGCTTGTTCGCCGTGTTCATTTGCGCGCCCGCCGCACAGGGATGCGCCCGCATAATCGTGGCGTCAATCATCCCATGTTCGATGTCGGGGTCGTGGGCCAAGGCGGCCAACATCCGTTCCCACACTCCCGCTTCACACCAGCGCACAACCGCTTGTAGACGCTATTCCGCGCGCCGTACTCGGCTGGCAGCAGTCGCCATTGCGCCCCGCTGCGGCGCATCCACTTCACTGCCTCCACGAAGCGGCGGCAGGAGTGTTCGTCGCGGCCAATGTAGGCCCGCAACTCCTGGCGCAAGAACTCCCGTATCTTGCGCCAATCCTCATCGCTCAATCTCACATCTGTCATACCCTCATTCTACGGGGGCCTATTCAAATGTCAACAGAACCTAACTGGCGCGCGAGGAGATGATATCTATTTCGTCTCGGTCGTTATAATTTGGCTGTGGGCCGAGTCTGACGAATCCAGGGCTTGCGTCGGCCCAGGTCCAGCATCCCAGGCGAGAGGGGTAGCATCGAGTCATGGGCAGGAGAAACTATCTGATTCAAGGCGTTTCCGGCGCCGGCAAAACGTCGGTCTGCACAGAATTGCAGCGGCGCGGCTACCAGGCCATTCATGGTGACCGGGAATTGGCGTATCAGGGCGATCCCGAAACGGGTCAACCAACGGGTGGCCTCAAGCACGAGCACACGGCTACCTTCATTTCCGAGCACCACATTTGGGATGTCGAGAAAGTAAAAGCCTTGGTCGCCAACCAGGAGGAGGCGGTCACATTCTTCTGCGGTGGTTCGAGGAATTTTGCCAAATTCATCGCGTTATTTGACGGCGTGTTTGTCCTTGACGTCGACCTGGACACCAGTCTCCGGCGGATTGATGAGCGAGTGGCGCTGGACCCAACTGACTGGGGCGCGACACCAGCGGAACGGGAAATCACTGTACGCTTGTATCATACGAGAGAAGACCTTCCGACAAACGGGAGGATCATCGACGCTACCCCACCGCTCGCGCGAGTCGTGGACGAAATCCTTCGTCTAAGCGAAGCAAATAGAGCACGCTAGAGTAAGTGAAGGACATCTCGTTTTGAGCCCGGAACAGATCAAGCACGCGCATCTTCGCCCATAGTCACAACGCTGTGGCGCCGCGCCGCGCCGCCCCGCCACGCCAGGGCCAGATCAGACTGTCAATCGAGGCGTTGTCGTTTGATGATGGCCAAAGGTCCCAGCCTATGGTGACACCGGCGGGTGAACTACAACGATCCAACGCAATTTGGTGTTACAGCGCGCCGACACGTTCGACGAGCGTCGCGCGTGCGCGGTCGGCGCGGGCTGCGGCGTGGTTGGCGGCGTTTTCCGCGCGAGTCGCTTCCTGTAGCGCAAGGTCGTTGACGCCCTGCGAGAAGTCCTGCCACTGCGCGGGGTCGATCAGCTGCGCCCGCCAGCGCATCGCCGAGCAGCGCGCCGCCAACTCCTCGTTGATGGCCGCGCGCCAGGCTGTGTAGCCCAGATCACCCTCGGTCGGCGTCTTCGCCAGCGCGCGCAGCGCGTCGAGCAGCGGCTTCTTGAGATGGTCGGCGCGCTCAGCCAGCTTACCGTACACGGATGGTTCGGCGCTGAGAACAAGCGAACCATCGCGCGCTGCTCGTTCATCGAACGCTGCCGCCCAATCGGTCAGGAGCGTTTCCCAGGCCATCAGCGCTTGCGCCGCGAGCCGCCGTGACTGCTCCACCTGCGTGGCTGCCTTGCGGACTGCTTGACGCCCAGCGACCTTCCGCGGGCCGGGAGCGGCGCTGGCCTGCTCATCGAGCGCGGTGAGCGCCGTCAGCAGCTTCTTGCGAGCCGCAGTCGCCGCTTTCGCGCGCGACTTTGCCTCATCAAGTGTGGCCTCTTGCTCACGTTGGTACGCGGTGACCAGATGCGAGAGCTTTTCAGCGAGCGCGGGCCGGTCCAGGATGCGCGCGCCGCCGATGGCCTGCGCGGCCAACCGCGCGCCGACAGTCGCCTCAGCCGTCGTCACGACGACGAGCCGTGTTCCCGGCTCCCCAATCGTTAGCGCGGACATCCGTCGAAGATCTTCCTCCAGTAGTGGCCACCCGCGTTCCAGCCGCCACGCGCAAATGACCAGCGCCTGCTCGCCCTGCTCCGCGCGCCACGCCACCAGCTCCGCGCGCTGTGTGAAGGGGCGAGGCTCGATGCGCACGCCGTCCTGTTCGAGCAGCCAGCGCACGAACTCGGTCCATGCGTCCGGCGTGAGCGCATCGAGTATCTCGACGGTGAGCGCGCCTTCGTTGTCGAGAGCGCGACGTGGCGCTCGTGGCGCAGCCGTGGCCAGCGCCTGCTGAGCCTGAGATGGCGTCAGCCGCAGCGCCGCCGCCGGCAGGTCGCTCTCAGCCACCGACGCCCGCAGCAGCGCGAGTTTTTCTGGCGCCAGCTCGATGTGAGCGACCGTTTGAGCCGCCTCGGCGAGCAGAGCATCATCCGCTTCCCACGGCGCCAACATCTCGGGCGCATCGGATGTCGGCGCGGAGAGCGTGGCGAGCAGCGCCTGAGCGCGGCGGGCAGCTACAAAGCCGCGCAGCGTCGTGGCTGGCGTCGCGGTGGGGCGGGCGTCACTCATCGGGCGAGCCATCCTTTACGTCGCGCGCTGGCGACTTCACCCGCGCTCGTCACGACCCAGACCTCTTCGCGCCCCAGCCCGCGCGCGACATAGACCCGCGCGCGGGCGTTGCGCCCTACCTGCCACTTTCGCTTGAGGTTGATCGTCGGCTCCTGTCGCGCGGCCAGCCGCAGCGCCGCCAGATCGTCCTCACTCAGCGCTTCGAGGCCGCGACAGGCTGGACATGTCGCGGTTTCACCTCGGCACTGGTCACAATAGTCGGCCCCACACGAGACGCATGCGTCGGCGCCTGCGCAGCTACACAGCGCGCGGCCACACCCCATGCATCGGAACAGATCATCGCCGCAGACCGGTTGGCAACATCGCTCGCATGACGTCGCGTGCGCATCGCATAGCGCATCTCCACACGTCACACAGGCGCTGGCGTGCGTCTCGCAGCGTGCGTCTCCGCAGGTCTTGCAGCGCCGTGTATGGCTCGCGCAGCGCACCACGCCGCATGCTCCGCAGCGGTTCGCATGGGCGGCGCAGAGGGCGTCGCCGCAGACGCCGCAGACGTCGAGATGTTCCAGGCAGAGCGTCTCGTCACCCTCCGCGCAGCGCCACGTGTGGCTCGCGCAGAAGGTTCGGCCGCACTCATCGCAGGTGGTCGCGCATGTGTCACAGGTCGCGTCACCACACAGCGAGCAGGTCGCCAGCGCTGTCGAATCGCACGCTGGGCAGCGGATGGCGCCGCAGTGGACGCACGCCGTGAGATGCTCGGCGCAGACGACGTGGCCGTGATCGCACACATGGCCCGTCCGCGCATCGGCGGCGCACATCGAACAGATAGGCGCGCTGACAGTGCCTCGTCCAAGGTCGACGGCGACAGCGGGACCGACGCCTCGCGCCGTCTCGACGGCTACCTGCGCCACTACCGACGTAATGAAGACAACGCTCTCCAGCCGCGCCTCGACCTCGATGCTAAAGACCTCTGCCAGGCTCGCTAGCTCACGCTCCAGCGCCGCCTCGATCGTGCGCGCCTCGTCCGGGCGCTCACGTCGTAGGCGCTCATGCGTCGCGGTGACGTCTTCGATGCGTCGCTGATAGTCGTCGGCGACGCGTTGCTGGAGGGTGACACTCAGCGCATCGAGCATGGGACGCAGATGCTCTTGCGCACGGGCGCTGGCTTCTTTCAGCGCGGCGCTGATTGCCCGTGTCGCGTCGGTGGGCTGCGCGCCGCTCAAACGGTCGAGTGGAAGCGGATCGAGCGCGCGACCCGCGCTGTCGAACGCGACACGCAGCCATTCATCGCGCCGCCCGCGCCGGTCGCGACCGATCAGGCGATAGACCAGCTCCACGCTGCGCATGTCACTCTGGCGTAGCACGCGGGCTGCGACGGGCGACTCCGCCCAGCTCAGCGCTAGGCGTCCCGCGCGCAGGGGGCAGGAGTCACAGGTGGGCGCGCCCTGGCTGAAAGGCTCTGCGCCGCGCGCGATACAGCGGCCGCAGCCGTCGGCGTCCGTAAGAGGAGCGAGCCAGTCGCGCGCAAGCGCGGCAGCGTCGGCGTCGACGGGGAGGCGCAGCGCTATGACCCGGCTGCGATTCGCGGCCTCATCGAAGATCGTCTCGAGCGCGGCTGCGCCCTGCGCCAGTAGTGTTGTCTCTTCCTCAGCGCGCGCGCGGGCCAACGTTGTCGTGTAGCGCGCTACCGCCCCTTCAGGGAGGGTCGCGACGAGGAGATTGTCGTCCTCCGCGCGCACGCGAGCGCCTTGCGCCTGGAGCAGGTCACGGGTGAATCGGAGCAGTTCGTCGCTCAGCTCCGCGTTCGAGATCAATCGGCCGCTAGAGCCGGCTGGTCGCGGCGCGGTCGCGACTGCGCCTCGCGTCGCCTCGCGCTCTACGTCCGCATCCATAGCTGGCTCAGGTTTTTTGCGTCGCTGCCAGAACCACCTCACCCTAGCGCCTCCACTGTGAGTGACTCGGCCGCATGCTGGCGGCTCATCGCCTGCAACAGTTCATCGCCCAGCGATTCGACTTGCTGGCGCATGTCATCGCCATTCGCGCTCCCTAACACGATCTCCAGGATGCGTTCCTCCAGATCGATCTCGCCCTCCTGTGCCTCGGCCAGCACGGTTTCCAGCGCGCCAATGGTCATCGTAAAGAGGTTGATCTTCTGATACAGCAACTGCAACACGTAGTCATCCACGGTGTCTTTGAGGACGAAGTTGAAGACCGAGACATCGTGCGGCTGCCCCAGCCGGTGCACGCGCCCGATGCGCTGCTCGATGCGCATGGGATTCCAGTGCAGATCATAGTTGAAGACGACATGGCAGCGCTGCTGGAGGTTCAGGCCTTCCGCGCCAGCGTCGGTGGCGATCAGTGTCTGTAGCTCTCCACTGTTGAATCGGTTGACCATCGCTTCACGCTCAGCGCGGCTGAGGGCGCCGATGTAGCAGTCGGCGGTGCGACCTTGCGCGCGGATCACCTCGCGCAGCCGTGCGGCGGTGTCGAGGCGTAGGGTAAAGACCAGCGCTGGCTCGCCGTCAATCTCCGCCAACGTGTCGAGCAGGAGCCGCTCCTTGGCGCTGGTAATCTCGTGACACCGGTGAGCCAGCGCCAGCAGCGCGCCCTTCTCGTCGGGGTGGCGCTCGGCGCGCCTGCGCAAGGACTCTTCGATAGCGCTCGGGCTGCTGCTGAGCGACTGTTGCAGCGCCATGATCTCGCGGATGACGGCGCCGCGATTCGCGCGTGACGTCGGCGTGCGGCGATAGAGACGGCGCAGGTAATCGGTCACGTCGGCGATCAGCGCGTCCTCAGCGTCCTCAGCTTGCACCCTGCGCGTATCGACAGTGCGTCCGACGAAGCTGATGTCAGTATCAGCGCGGCGCGTGCGGCACATGACGTCGCGAGTGATGGCGCGCAGCCGCTGAGCGCGCTCAGGCCGCAGCACGCGCGCGACACCCGGGTCGGCGACATACTCGGCCTCGAACTCGCGCAGTGTGCCGAGCTTGCCGGGCGTCACCAGATCAATCAGACTGTAGAGGTCGGTAAGCTTGTTCGCGACGGGCGTGGCCGTCAGCAGCAGCCGCCAGCGCGCGCGAAGCTGGCTGACAGAGATGCGCCGCTTGGCCTGCGGATTCGCCAGCAGATGCGCCTCGTCAACGATTAGCATGTCCCAGGTGCGCCCGCCAATCTGATCGAACGAGCGAACGAATTGCGGCAGCGAGCAGATGACTCGTGGCTCGCGTGCAAATCCCCTGAAGCGCTTCTCGTCGGTCAAGGTGAAATCTTCATCGAAGTGTTCGCTCAGCTCTTCCTGCCACTGCGAGAGCAGCGCCTTGGGGGCCAGAATCAGGGCCGAGCGGACGACGCCGCGCAGAGCAAGCTCCTTGTAGATGAGGCCCGCCTCGATCGTCTTGCCCAGGCCGACCTCGTCCGCGAGAATGGCGGCAGGCGCCTTCTCGCGCAGCACTTGCTCGACCACGCGCAGCTGATAAGGATGTGGTCGTACGCGGTCGTAGAGCGCATGTGGCGCGAGCAGGCGGTCGAACGACGCGGTTTCGCGGAGCGCCTGCGCCCGGAGGCTCAGCGCGTACCAGCGCGGCTCCGCGGGCGACGGAGGATCGCCGCCAAGGAGCGCATGGGGGTCGGTGAAGACCACTCGTGCGGGTATTCCTGACAAGACGCGCTGCCCTCCATCTCTGGCTGCCTCGACCGTGCTGGCGAGGGCAATGCTTCGGTGACGCCCGACATATACGCGCCCGCCGAGGTAGTGCGAGCAGGCGGAGGTCAGTATACCACGCTCGCTCGCACAAGACGCCCAATGCGCATGGCCTGTCAGGGTATGTAATCGGTCACTATTTGCGCTATTTTGCCGCGTAATTATGTAACCCAGACGGGGGGTCATTCGTCATATCTGCATCGTGACCATGTCGCTCCCTTGATCGAAAAGTGGACGAGATGTGTGACGTTGGCGTGTGAATGAGACTGACGTGAAGAGGCGCGAAGGCGCCAGTGAGGAGCGTGACGATGGCGGACCAGGCAAAACGCCCAGGCCGCAAGCGTGGTCCGGTGGCGGGGACAGCGGAAGCGCGGCGTGGTGGACAGGCTGTGCGTGAAAAGTACGGCGCCGAATTCTTCTCTCGCATTGGCAAGAAGGGCGGCGACACTGTGCGACGTGAGCACGGCTCAGAGTTCTACACGGAGATTGGCCGCAAGGGAGGGGAGACGACCAAGCGCCGTCGCGGCTCAGAGTTCTACGCCCAGATCGGCAAGAAGGGCGGCGAGAGCAATCGCGCTCGCCCAGGCAAGAGCGATCAGGCCAACGCCTGATCGTTCTGCTCATCCGCACACGCGCTCCCATCCTTCATGGATGGGGGCGCGTTTTGTTGCGCCGCACGGTAGGTAACTACCATCGGCGTGCTATTTTCACCTCGCTGCGGAGCCAGAGCGCGGAGCGTTCGCAACGGGCATTATGAGCGCGGGGCTGGCTGCCAGATCAGGCGATAGACGCCGCCATCGCGGGCTGTATAGCAACCCGCGCCACAGGACACTTTTTGCCCATCGCCCGGGCCAGAGATGCGGCTGAGCGCAATGACGCGCGCGGCGCCATTGCCATCAGGTTGCAGTGAAACACTCAACAGGCTACGGCTCGTGATTGACCATTCAGAGGTTGGTTGTGTCTCACCGGGAGCCAACCGCCAGAATGACGCCACTGCGCCGGAAGCTGGCTGGATGAAGTTGGCCGTCTGCGACGTGGCGAGGTAGCATGCGCCGTTGGGGCTCATCCCCACACCAGACGGAATCGCGCCGCCAAAGCCTCGGCGCAGCGCCGCGACGACGCCCCCATGCCATGTCGCGCCATCGTCGTCACTCGCCAACAGCGAGACATCCTTCGGCTCGGGCGGCGGCATGGAGATGGCTGCTGATCCGCTTTGCGAGGCGGCGCCCGTCGGAGCGGATGTCGAAAACGGCGTGGCGGTCGGTGGTGTGGTGACATTGGCCCCGTCAAGCATGGTGAGCGAGGCGCAGACACGTCCGGAATGTGTCGCGTCTGTAGCCAACTGAGCGCTTAAGAGCCTATCGCCCCCTACGGGCAGGTCGCGAGACACGACGCTCCAGGTCACGCCGCCATCCGATGAGCGCTCAAAAGCGGCGCGCACAGTTTGCCCAGTGCCTTGAACCACCAGTCGCAGCCACATTGAACCATGGGCGTCGAGTGGTGTGATCGCTTGTATCGTCGACGAGGGCGCGGCTGGAACCACTCCCGCCTCGATGACATGCCAGGTGAAGCCGTGGTCGGAGCTGACGGAAAATCGGGCGCTTCCGCTCGCCAGGCCGCCGAATCCCGCCGCGACGCCGCCAGCGTAGAGCCGTCCATTCAGCACTACTGCTCCAGAGAGCCAGTTCCATTCGTCAGTCATCGTCGAATATGGCGTGGTGACGAGTGGGAGTCTGCGCCAGGTCGTCCCCG
>DASQSS010000081.1:0-3884 GCA_035642255.1 Ktedonobacterales bacterium
TACATCGAGGTCTTCTACAACCGCCAGCGCCGCCACTCAGCGCTCGGCTACCTCTCGCCGGATGCCTATGAGAGGAGGTGGACTACCACAACACCGGTCGTTGCCTAACCATGAACTGTCTACCAAACCGGGGCAACTTCACTCCTGCGTCGTCGTCACGCTTGTGTGGCCCATCAGCCGCGAGAGTTTGAACACATCGCCGCCCTGCGCCAGGTAGTTGACCGCGAAGGAATGCCGGAAGACGTGGGCGCGGACCCGCACCCCCTGGAAGTGCTCCCGCCCCGCCGCATCCCGCAGCGCATAGAGGACCTGGTCGAGGCCGTTGGGCGTCAGGGGCCCACGCCCGCGTGTCCCGACAAAGACCCGCTGCTCGTCCCGCTCTGCGTAGTGGGAGCGTTCGCGGTAGATGTACTTGTGGAGCGCCTGGCGGGAGCGCTTGCCGAGGCCTACCTCGCGCCACTTGTCGCGCTTGCCATGTACCAGCAGCCAGGCCCCCTCCGGCGTGAAGTGGACATGGTCGAGGGTGAGGGTACACAGCTCGTTGGCTCGCAGACCAGTGTCGAGCAACACAGCGATGATGGCTTTATCACGGGCGGATTGCGCCGCGCGCAGCAGCCGCTCTATCTGGTCCACGCTCAATGTCGCAATAACCTTCTGCTCGCGCTTGGGCATGGCGATACGACGGGGCACCCGCTCATCGAGGAGCCCTTCCCGCACGCACCAATTGAGCAGGGCACGCACAGCGCGGGCATAGCCATGCACAGACTGGCTGGAGATGGGCTGGCCGGTGCGGGGGTCGGTGCGCGCACGCACAGTGTCGAAGAAGCGGCGAACGAGGGGAGCGCTCACCTCACCAATGTCGGCAATCTGCTCAACGTCGCAGAAGCTGGTGAACACGCCAAGCATCTGCTGATACCAGATGAGGCTCTTCGCGGCGTACTCGTGGGCATACAAAAACTCGGTCACAGCGACGGCAGGACGCATACAAAAGGTCTCCTTGTGGAAACCTGTGCGCGTTCACCGCTTGGCTGGACCGAGTCTTGACCAGTTCTGGCTTGGTGAGCCCCCTCGGACTCGAACCGAGAACCCGCTGATTAAGAGTCAGCTGCTCTGCCAATTGAGCTAGAGGCCCGTAGCAGGCCGCTGTGACCGGAATCCCTTGCGCCTGCTGAATGAGTATAGCATCGCTGTGTTGCAGGCGTCAAGCGGCGCGAGTCGCGTGACTCGCGCGAGTCGCGCAGGAAACAGCGCACGCTGTGCAGGATACACGACGAGGTCACGCGATGCCAATTTGACACCACTTGCCCGTCTGTGCTATTGTCTCTCCCAAGACAATTGAATGCCTGGCAGCACGCGCTGATTGAGACCAGTAGCTACTTTCCTCCCGACAGCGACCTGAGACAGAGTGAAAGCTCAGGATGGCGAGGTCGTGGCGAACGCGCTCAGGAGCGGCTGATGGAAGAAAGCGCCGGACGTCCCCACCAGGGATGATGAGGCGCAAGTACATCAGGTGGGTCCGCACGCTGCGACGGATCATCGAGAGGCGGTGTCTTGCTCGTCACAGTGACGCGCTGAGACCGCAACCGGGGTGGTACCGCGGGGATCATTCGACCCTCGTCCCCATGCTACATCTGTGAGATGCGGCGTGGCGACGAGGGTTTTCTGTTGTATGCGCACATCTGTTGTAAGACGACGAGTAAGACGAGTAAGACGAAGCGTGGGTCTGGCTGACGATGTTGACGGCGCTCCCCACCTGTAGCTGACAGACCAGCCGCCAGGGATTCGGCGGATCGACCGCACGGACGTATTCCAGCGAGAAAAAGTGATCGAGAGTCACGCTGCGGCAGCTTTGTCTCTCAAAAGCAAGCTAACGGAGTGAAGAAGGGGCAGGCGAGACATGGTACTGTGGGCAAAAGGGTACACCCATGAACCGACGATTGCGCGCTTTGAAGCCACGCGCAACACCGCGCTCGATAGCGAGCTAGCGCGGCACGATGTGCTCGGTTCCCTGGCGCACGCCCGTATGCTTCGCCGTGTCGGACTGCTGACCCAAACAGACTGGCAGACGCTCGACTCCGCGCTGCGGGCGCTGCTGGCCGAGGCGGACGCGGGCGCGCTCCAACCCTCAGCGGCGGATGAGGACATTCATACCCTCGTCGAGCGGCTGCTCGTTGAACGCATCGGCGACGCGGGCAAGAAGCTGCACACCGGGCGCTCGCGCAACGACCAGGCGCTGGTAGATGTGCGTCTCTATACCAAAGAGTCGCTGCTGCGTGTCGCGTACAAGTCGCTGTCAACGGCGCAGACGTTCGTCGCACTTGCGCGGGCGCACGAATGGGTTCCGATGCCCGGCTACACCCATATGCAGCGCGCGATGCTCTCATCGGTCGGACTATGGGCCGCCAGCTATGCCGAGGCGCTGCTCGACGATCTCGTCGCGCTGACGGCGACGTTCACGCTCAACGACCAGAATCCGCTCGGCTCCGCCGCCGCCTATGGCGCGCCGCTGCCGCTCGATCGCCACTACAGCGCCGACCTGCTTGGCTTCAGCGCGCTCCACCACAACACGCTGACCGCCGCTAACGCGCGCGGCAAGATCGAAGCTGCGACGATTCAGGCGCTCTCGCTGCTGATGCTTGACCTGGGCAAGTGGGCGCAGGATGTCCTGCTCTTCACGACCAGCGAGTATGGCTTCTTCAGTGTTCCGGCCGAGCTGTGCGATGGCAGCAGCATCATGCCGCAGAAGCGCAACCTGAGCGCGCTGGAACTGGTGCGGGCGCGGGCGCATACCGTCATCGCGCTGCAGGCGCAGGCGCTGCATACGCTCTCTGGTTTGCCGTCCGGCTACAACATGGACTACCAGGAGACCAAACAGCCGTTGATGGAGGCGATTCATCTGGCGGAAGGCAGCCTCGATGTCGTCGCGCTCTTCGCCGCCGCGCTGCGCCCCAATCGCGCGCGTCTGGAGGAGGCCTGCGCCGCTGAGCTTTTCGCCACCGACCGCGCCTATGAGCTTGCGGCGCAAGGGATGCCCTTCCGCGACGCATATCGCACAGTCGCAGCGAACCCGACGGCGCAAGAGCCCGGCGATCTGGTGGCGCGGCTGCGGGCGCGACCGGAGCACTTGACCTCAACGGGCTCGACGCGCGCATCGCCAGGGAGCGCGCCACATGGCAGAGCCATGCCGAGACGATGGCGGCGGCGCTCGATGCGCTCGCGACAGGCGCATTGCCCGCTCCAGCGAGCGCAAACGCGAACAGCGCCAAAGGCCACGCCGAGACCCAGCATGCGCCAGCGTCATCGCCTATGCCCACGATTGCGCTGGGCATCTAGGCAGTCATGCATGCCAGTCGTCGTGACGACGCGGCGTACGAGTGAGCGCGCAAGGGCGCGAGAGAACGGAGAGCAGATCTGATGGCGAAGAAAGTTGTGCTGGCGTACTCGGGCGGCCTCGATACCTCAGTGGCGATTCGCTGGCTGAACGAGACCTATGGACTCGATACCGTCGCGTTGACGATTGATGTTGGCGCGGAAAAGGACATCAGCGTCGTGGCCGAGAAGGCGCGCAAGATCGGCGCGGTCAAGGCTGTGACAGTGGACGCGCGCCAGGACTTCCTGCAGTACTTCGTCTGGCCCGCGTTGCAGGCGAACGCGCTCTACGAGGGGGTCTATCCGCTGGCGACAGCGCTGGCGCGGCCACTGATCGCGAAGTTGCTGGTGGATGTCGCCCGGCAAGAGGGCGCGGTGGCCGTGGCGCACGGCTGCACGGGCAAGGGCAACGACCAGGTGCGCTTCGATGTCTCGCTGATGGCGCTGGCGCCCGACCTGAAGATCATCGCGCCAGTGCGTGAGTGGAGGATGACGCGCGACGCCGAGATCGAGTA
>DASQSS010000082.1:0-34295 GCA_035642255.1 Ktedonobacterales bacterium
CTCCTCCGACAGCCGCTCAGCGACCAGACGCGCACAGACCAGCGCGGTCGGCACACCCGTGCCGGGATGGGTGCTGGCCCCGACGAAGTAGAGGTTGTGGTAGAGCGGATGGCGGTTGTGCGGCCGCAGATAGCCGAGCTGGGTCAGCGTATGCGACAGTCCGTGGGTGGCGCCTTTCACCAGGTTGTAGCGCTTGCGCCACGACAACGGCACGTAATTCACCTCGAATTTCAGATGCTCCCGCAGATCGGTCACGCCGAGGAGCTCCAGCCGGTCGAACACCGCCTGTCGCGCACGCGCGCGGATGCGTGGCCAGTCCTGCTCGCCTGTCTCATCGAGATGCCCCACCGGGACGACCGCGACCAGAGTATCCTGACCCTCCGGCGCCGCATCGGAATCGAGCCGTGCGGGCGCGTGGATGTACAGGCTCGGATGCTCGGGCAGATCACGCAGCTGCGAGATACTCTCGAAGTTGGCCTGATACTCCTCGGCAAGGAACAGCGTGTGCGGCTCCAGCTCCGGATATTGCTTGTCAACGCCCCAGAAGAAGCTGATCGCCGAGCAGGAGAACTGTTTGCGCATCAACTGCTCCGCGAGATCATCATCTGGCAACAGACGCTGATACACATAGGGCAAATCGGCGTTCGCCACCACCACATCCGCTACGAGCTGGCGACCATCCGCCAATGTGACGCCACGCGCGCGGCTGCCAGCGACATCGATGCGCTCGACAGGAGCGTGAAAGATGAACTCCACGCCAGCCCGGCGCGCGATCTCCATCAGCGCCTCCACCACACTGTACATGCCACCCTTCGGATACCAAACGCCATGCGCCAGCTCAGTCGAGGCCATCATCGAGAAGGTGGATGGCGCCTCAAACGGACTCAGCCCCATGTAGACATCCTGGAAGGTGAACGCAGCCTTCAGACGCGGCTCCCGGAAATACGCGCCCATGTGATGATAGTGCTGCGCGAGCGGCTTCAGACTGAACAGCAACGGCGCGTTGCTGAATGTGAAGAAATCGGACGCCGTGCGAAAATCGCGCTCCACCAGCCGGTCCATCGCCAGATTGTAGTGACGAAAGCCTTCACCCAGATAGCGCAGGAAGCCGTCGAAGCTGCCCGGCTCGATGGCCTCCAGCTGGTCGCACATCCGCTTCAGGTCAGAGGTGAGCGCAAGCTGGCTCCCATCGTCAAAGACCAGATGATAGGTAGGGTCAACACGGCGCAGGTCCAGCCGCTCGCGCAGCGCGACGCCCAGCGCCGCGAACTCTTCTTCATAGACATGCGGCATGATGAGCAGCGTGGGGCCGGTGTTGAAGTGGTGGCCGTCGCGCTCGAAATGGTCGCAGCGCCCGCCCGGCCACCCATTCTTCTCGATGACCGTCACACGCATGCCGCGCTGCGCCAGATGCGCGGCGGTAGCGATCCCACCGATGCCAGCCCCAATGACAATGGCGGACGGCGTGTGTGAAGTGTTCATGATCTTCCTCGCAGTAGTGGCAGTAGCGCGTGGGCGCCCACAGCGCCAGCCATGCGCAGCCCATAACGCGGATCCGCGACCTCCGGGTAGGTGGGTCGGAGCTGATAGCCCTCGCGCTCGATGATATCGAGCAGCCCGGTAAACCGCGCCATGTAGGCATAGCCCGCGATGCGGCAGCGCAGACTGGTCACCTGATCGAGGTAACCAGCGCCCGCCTTGAAGTACGCGCGCGCCAGCTCCACGCGGCTCCTGACCCACTCGCGGTAGGGCGCGCTGGTCACGTCGCCTGGGGCAATGCCGCTAGATGCTAGCAGCTCGCACGGCACATTGAAGTAACCGGCCTCGACGTCCTCAAAGGTGTCGCGCAGCATGTGGGAGATGTGCGCCGCCATCGCAGGCAGATAGCGCGATTCGCTCCGAGGCGGCGTGTAGGCGTGGCCGATGAAATAGTGCAGCGCATCCGTCACCGCCGTGGCGAGGCGCAGAGCGTAGTCGGACAGCTCGCGCTCTGTGATCACCAGCCCGCGCCGACGCGCGTCGAACGCCATCACCGCCATCATGTTGCGGATGTAGGACTGCAGGATGCTATCTGCCTCATCATCGGATTGAATCAGGTCGGCGAGCATCCACTCTTCCGCAGTCAGGTCGTCGGGGCGCTCACCCTGATAGATGCGTTCCACCAGCGACTGTTGCCGCGCCACGAAGGCCAGCCGCGCCGATCGCTCCGACTCAGCCTGGTCGAGCGTGTCATCCACCCAACGGAAATAGGCATAGGCCCGATAGGCGTCGAGCCTGCGGTCATGGTCCGCCAGAAAGCGCGCCGTATAGTACGCTTGCGTGCTCGCGGCGCGCGTCATCGCTGCGGGTAGCGCGTCAGATGACCCGCGCTGTCGCTCGTGCGCGGGCATGCGCGGCGCGCGGCTTTCGTCGCGCTCACTCCCCGGCGTGCGCTGTGGGGCGATCATCTGCTGAATCATCGGTGGCCCTCTTCCTATGGCGCGCCGCGTCTCCCTGGCGTGTGCGAGCGCCTCACCATGCTGTAGCGTAGCGCCGGGACATGTCATGCCCGTCACAGTCACCGAAGCGCATCTCACAAAGAGGTCTCGCAGGGAGAGGGGCCAGCAAGGAAAAGGCTTATTACACCATTTCTCAGACGTGGACGCGGCTGCGGGGTCGATCGCGTCGCCACAGGAGTTGTGCGCGGATTGAGAGGGGAGCACGCGGCCCTGTGCGCCACATGTGAGCAGGGCATGCGATAGTTGCCGTATCTGAGTCGGAATGCGGGTCAGGAAACCCGTTAGAGGGAGTGCGTCTCGCTCAGCCCGCAACGGAGTCAGCCCGCAACAGAGCACGAAAGGAAGTGAGGCAGGAACCCCATGTTCACCGTGGACAAGAGCATCATCGTGGATGCGCCGATCGAGCAGGTGTTCGCGTACACCGTTGACCCGGTGCTCGAGCCAGAGTACATGACGGGCACGGACGAGGTGAAAGACATCCAGCGCCTGCCGGATGGCCGCTACACATACACAGCTGTCTCCAAGTTCCTTGGTTTGCACATGGATTTCAAGTGCGAGCAAACTGAGGTCGTCCCCAACGAGCGCATCGTGGAGAAGATGCGTGGCGCTGGATTGGACGGCATGTCGATCGAGCGCCTGGAGCCGCTGGAAGGCGGCAAGACTCGCGTCACCATACACAGCGAGGGGTCCCTCCACGCTGGGCCGCTGGCAAAGTTCGGTGAGTCGTTCATGGAGCGGTATATGGACCACGGCATGGAGATGGCTATGCATGCGGCGAAGGCGCACATCGAAGCGCGGACGCCAGCCGCAAAGGCCCACTAATCGCCGTCCTGCTGCGCTCACCGGAGCGGGTGAGCCATGCCGCAACGCACACGAGAGCGGCGTCCAGCGATTGCCGCCGGACGCCGCTTCCGCCTACGCGCTCTAGCCACTCCGGCTGCGCGCGCGTCACACCACGCGCTCCGCTTCATCCACGACGACGCTATGCTGTATGATCTCGGACGCAAAGGTCTGGTAGACACGATTCAGGAGGCTCACACGCCGATTGCGACTGGCCCAGACGAAGAGAAAACTGAACGGCACACTGATGACTATGCCCCGCAGAGTCGGATCGAGTCGAGCTATGAAGCGCTGAACACGTAGTGAGCTATAGCGGCTGGGGTCACGCGCCTGCGCCTGGAACATCGAGAACGAGGAGCCATGAAAGCCACGTTGCCTGCGGATGCCAATGCGCGCAATGTCAGGCCAGGGCACAAAGACCTTTTTCCAGGGCATGAGCGGCTGTGTCGCTGTAATACCTTCCGCGTCAATAGCGAGCAAAGGTATACGCAGGATGGCGAAGGCGAGCATCGCCAGGAAGGCCAGCACGGCAAGACCAAAGAATACGATCGCCAGCCACGCCACAATGAGATTCATGGAGACGCCGCGTGTATGCGACATCTGCCGACCGATGAAGACAAAGACGCCACCGACGAGGAGGAGAAGGAGCATCTTGGGAATGCTCGCGTAGTAGCGAAGCTCGCGCTGAGGCGTCACGGCATGTCCTCTCTGAATGTCGTCAGAAGCGTAGCGCGCTGGGCAGAGTGACGAGGATACAGAAAAGCGACGCCTGACGTTGACTGCCAGACGCCGCTTTCAGTATACATGAGTCGCTTGCTAGTGGGCGTGGCTCGCGCCGCCATCGCCGGTCGCCGCGACGGGGGCGGCATCTAGCGCACGGGCGAGGATCTCGGCGATGTCTTCGACGCCGAAGCGATCGCTCGCCTCGACAGCCTTGATGCCATCCTCGAACATCGTGATGCAGAAGGGGCAGGCCGCCGCCATCGCGTCCGCGCCGGTAGCGAGCGCCTCCTGCACGCGCGTGTTGTTGATGCGCTTGCCGATCTTCTCTTCCATCCAGACGCGACCGCCGCCGCCGCCGCAGCAGAATGAGCGATTGCGGTTGCGCGCCATCTCGGTCACGCCCTCCTGATTGATGACGTTGAGCACACGGCGCGGCTCATCGTAGACGCCATTCCAGCGCCCAATGAAGCAGGGGTCATGGTAGGTCAGCTTGCGCTGGTCGAAGCCCTGCGGCAGCTTGAGCTGTCCAGTCGAGATCAGCCGATCGATGAACTCCGTGTGGTGCATCACCTCGAAGTTGCCGCCAAGCTGCGGATACTCGTTCTTGATCGTGTTGAAGCAGTGCGGGCAGGTCGCCACCACTGTCTTGACGTTGTAGGCGCGGCCCGGCTCGACGCCAACGCCGCGATACTCCGGACCATTGGGCGGCGACGCGCCGTGCTCACCCTCGGCTGGCCCCTTGTCGAAGCCGTAGCCCTTGATCGTCTCGACGTTCTGGCTGGCGAGCATGTAATACAGATACTCGTTGCCGATGCGGCGCGCGGGGTCGCCGGTGCAGGCCTCCTCCGGCCCCAGAATGCCGAAGTGGACGTTGGCCGCCTGCATCACCTTGGCGAAGGAGGTGGCCACCTTGCGATTGCGCGCATCGAACGAGCCCATGCAGCCAACCCAGTAGAGCACGTCCACGTCGGGGTCTTCGGCCAGCGTCGGCACATTCATGCCCGCCGCCCACTCGGCGCGCGTGTCGTTGCTGATCTCCCACGGATTCTGGTTGCGCTCCAGGTTGTTGAAGAGCGGCGTCACCTCCGCCGGGAAGCGGCTCTCCTCCATCACCAGGTAGCGGCGCATGTCGTCGATCTTCTGCACATGCTCGATCGAGACCGGGCAAATCTCGACACAGGCGCCACAGTTGGTGCAGGCCCACAGCGTCTCGTCTTTGATCAGGCCGCCGACCATCGGCTCGTGCCTGGCGGCTTCCTCCGTCTCGCCCGCGCCCACCAGCGTCATGTTGGCGGTTGCGAAGACCTCCTCTTTCACGTTGAGGATGATCTCTTTCGGCCAGAGCGGCTTATCGGTCGCCAGCGCCGGGCAGACGCTGTTGCAGCGGCCGCACTCGGTGCACGCGTAGCCGTCGAGCAGCTGCTTCCAGGTGAACTGCGTCACCTCATGCACGCCGTAGTCTTCGCGCTCTTCCAGGTTCTCGATCGGCTGCAGCGCGCCACGCGGCCCGAAGTTGCGGAAGAAGACGTTGAACGGCGTGGCCAGCAGGTGCAGGTGCTTCGAGTAGGGCAGGTACATCAGGAAGCCCAGCACCGTCAACACATTCGCCCACCACGCGACCGCGGCGATGGCTGACGCTGAATAGGTGGGCAGGCCCATCATGGTCGAGCCGATCCACTGCCCGATAGGGGTCCAGTCCTCACCTTTCGTCGCCACATAGGCGAAGATCTCAAAGGCGACGAGCGACACCAGCACCAGCGTGATGAGGCCGAGGATGACGAAGGCGTCGGCCATGCCATGCGACTGGCTGCCCAGCTGGCGCGGGCGCAGTACGACACGCCGGAAGGTGAAGAAGAGCATGGCGATGAAGGCCATGACGACAAAGAAATCGAGGATGACGGCGAAAGGACGACTGGAGAGGATCGGGAGCTTGAAGCCGAGGCCCATCGCCCAGAGGTTCAGCGCGTCGAGCTGGATGATGATGAAGCCCCAGAAGGTGAAGAAGTGCGCCAGGCCCGGAAGTGGGTCACGCAGCACACCGCGCTGCCCCAGCACCATCAGGGCGAAGTATTTGATGCGGTCGCCGATGTGGTCAGAGCGGTTCTCCGGGCGACCAGCGAGCATCAGCCGTATCAGCGTGCGAATGCGCAGCGCGAAGACGACCCACGCTGTGACCAGCACAATCGCGAAGATGATCGCGCCAACCAGCCCGCCTGATGGCCAGAACTGGGGACCCATATTCGTTCCTCCAATATAGTACGGTGTCGCGGCCATGAACGGCGCCTACGGCATAGGACGATCGGGACATCACCGCTGGCGCGCCCTCACCCCCCGACCCCTCTCCCAGAGGGAGAGGGAAGGCAGCGGCGCCTCGTGCGCAATCCTCGATGCTCCACACGACCCGGCGCCCCGTGAGTGGACGGGGTGCGGGCGCGCGTCAAGGTCGAGAACGCTGACGCCCGTTAGCTGCCCTTGCGCTGCTTCACCTTCTCGGTGAGCTGCGGCACGATCACGTTCAGATCGCCGACGACGCCCAGATCGCAGAAGTCGAAGATGGGCGCCTCTTTGTCTTTGTTGATGGCGATGATGAGCTTGGAGGACGCCATACCCGATTTGTGCTGCACCGCGCCGGAGATGCCAACGGCGATGTAGACGGTTGGCTTGACGGTCTTGCCCGTCTGCCCGACCTGATACGCGTACGGTATCCAGCCATCATCTACCGCGGGACGTGAAGCGCCAACACCCGCGCCCAAAGCCGTGGCCAGCGCCTCGACCTGGGCGAAGCCTGCCGGTCCACCCAAGCCACGCCCGCCGGAGACGATGATCTGCGCTTCTTCGAGCTTGGGGTGGCTAGCGGCGGGCAGCCAGATGTCACGGCCATCAGCGCCCTTGCCGAGATGCCCGGCTTCGCCTGTGTCTTCGGCGCCAAACGGGCCGGAGAGCTTCGCGCCATTGGCGGGCGCAGAGGCCGCGTCGACGGTGACGACGTCCGCCGTCCCGCCAACGCGGTTGGCAGGGAAGGCGTTGGGCCGGACGCCGATCAGCTTCGTTCCGTCGCCGACGAACTCAGCCTTGACTGACTGCGCGCCATCGAAGGCCGCGACAGTCAGGGCCAGTTGACCTCCCTCGAGGGTCACGTCGGAGACATTGTATTCCAGGCCCAGGCCGAGACGCGCGGCGAGGCGCGCGGCCACATCGCGCCCGTAATTGGAGACGACGAACAGGATCACCGCCGGTTGATGCTGCTCGACCAGCGCCGCCAGTGTATCCACATGCGGTTGAATCAGGTACTCATCGTAGACCGCGCCGTCGGCGGCGAAGACAGTCTTGACGCCACAGGAGCCAAGCTCAGCGGTGGCTGCCGCCGTGTTGGTTCCCAGGGCGATGGCGGCGGATGAGGAGCCCAGTTGGCCCGCCAGTTCCGCCGCTTTGGACGCGACTTGCAGGGAGACGCCGGTCAGATTGCCATTGGCGATTTCCGCCAACGCCCACACATCGTTCGCCATAATTAGAGAACCTTCTGTTCCACCAGGAAGGCGACGATGCGATCAGCCGCCCCATCATTGCCGTTGTAGCGTTCACCCTTGCGCTGGGTATTCACCGGGGATGAGCCGGTGGCTTTCTCCCTGGCGCCCGCGTCGCCAACCAGTCCAGCGTCTATGCCGAGGTCAACCAGACTGAAGGTGTCAATCGGCTTCCTCTTCGCGCCCATGATGCCCTTCATCGTGGGGTAGCGCCGCACATTGATGGTCTGGATCACGCTGACCAATGCCGGGATGGCCGCTTCCGCGACCTGATAGCCCATCTCAGCGGCCCGCTCGATCCTGGCCTTCCCGTCAGCAATCTCCAATTTGGAGGCGAATGAGAGCAGCGGTTGGCCCAGGAACTCCGCCGCCGCCGCCGGAACGACTCCACCGTAGGAGTCCGCCGCCGCACTGCCGAAGAGGGCGAGGTCGAATCCCAGCTTCTGGAGCGCCGCCGCCAGCACACGCGCCGTCCCGATCGCGTCGGAGCCTTCCAACGCGGGGTCCGTTACCAGCACACCCCGGTCGGCGCCGATCGCCAGGGCCTTGCGGATGTTCTCTGTGGCGGTGGCGGGTCCCATGCAGAGTGCGATCACTTCGCCGCCATGTTTCTCCCGCTGTCGCAAGCCTTCTTCGATGGCGTATTCATCGAATGGGTTGATCTCCGCATCCTCTTTGCGGCGCTCGAGCCGCATGTCGGCAGTGAAGCGTTTGACCGCCGTTATGGACGGCGTCTCCTTCATACAGACGACGATATTCACGAGGCGTATCCTCTCCAAACCAACTGACCACAAGCCATCGCATCGAGCCATCGCGTGGGGCCGCATGGCCGCAGCGAATAGCCTACCATACCACGCTGTCATCACACGGTCCCGGGCGTGCGCGCCTCATCTATAGCTCGCTTATCGCCCCTCGGCGCCGCGCATGTGCGAAGGCGCGCGAGCGGCTGTGAAGGAGATGAGCGCGTTGACCCAGAATGCCGGCAAAGGTGTTAGCTGGACCCCACCAGCTACACATGCGTCACTGGTGGCGTCGGTTGCGCGAAGGGGATAGAGGCAGCGTCGCAGCGCGCGGCGCGAATATGGCTCGCATCAGTCTGCGCCAGCAATCGCAGGCGCTTGGAGGCGAACGCCTTTGTCCCCTCATATCAGGCTACGCCCATTGTAGCCGGGCATTCTCAGCAGTGTCAACGTGTAGCTGGCTGCGGAGCGCGGGCGCGCGACTTCACAAACCTGGAGATCGGAGGGAGGGAGGACAAGTATGAAGAAGGCGCCGCTCTGCCACGCGGGGTAGACGGCGCCCTGTTAGATAGGCCCTCAGGCGGCGGTGGCGCCGCGTTGGATGCGCTACACGCAGCGCCATGAGCGGCGTCTTGACCGGGCGTCTTGACTGGACGTCCTAGATCCGCGCGAGTTTTTCCGGGTTGGCGATGATGCGAATCGCCTGAATCTGTCCTTGCTCCACCTCGATGGTCAGGACGGCGAAGGCCCCCTCGTCCGTACGGACGACGAAAGCCGCCTGGCCGTTGACTTCCGCTAGCTCGATGCGCGCATTCGCTGGCCAGAAGCGCTTCGTTCCCAGGCTAAAGCGCGCCACCGCATCACGTCCGTGAATCGGGCGCCGCGCCGCTTGCTTGACTTTCCCGCCGCCATCGGCCCACAGGGTCACATCCTCGGCGAGCAGATTCATCAGCGGAGTCATCTCACCCGTCTGCACCGCCTGAAAATAGCCCGTGAGCAGTTGTTGATGGATTTGGGGAGAGGCCGGGAAGCGTGGCCGATGCTCCCGCAGGCGCCGCTTCGCCCGGCTGAACGAGCGACGGCACGCCGCTTCACTCTTGTCGAGCATCGTCGCGATCTCAGCGAACTCGTACGCGAAGACTTCGCGCAACAGAAATACCGCGCGCTCGAATGGCTGGAGCTGCTCCAGCAAGACCATAAAGGCCAGTGAAACGGACTCCTCGACCTCGACACGCTTTTCGGGGTCAGCCGTCTCAGTCATCTGGGCCGTCTCAGCGGTAAGGATAGGCTCCGGGAGCCAGGGACCCACATAGAGCTCGCGCTTCCTTCGCGCGAGTTGGAGCTGATCCATGCACAAGCGCGTGAGGATAGTGGTGAGATACGCTTTGAGCGAGCGAACGGTCTGCGGAGGCGTGGCCTGGTAGCGCAGGTAGGTCTCCTGCACCATGTCCTCGGCATCCATCGCGCTTCCGAGCATGCGGTACGCGATGGAGAAGAGATACGGTCGGTAGGTTTCAAACGATTCCACGCTGTTTCCTGCCTTATTGCCTCATTTCCGCTCTAACTCGAACAGCGGATGACTGATCGCGGCGCGCTCGAACTCCGCGAGCGACGAGTTCGCGGTGACGCCGAAGTAGCGCGCGAAAGGGTTGCCCTCCTGGACATCCTCTCGCAACACCAGGGCGGCTTCCTCTTTGGGTAGCTCTCTTGCCACGACCGTTTCCGAGCGCCGCCCGCGCGATAGGGTCGCCTCGCCCGCTGCCCGCAGATTGCGCACCCAATTGACGATCCCATACGGAGAAGCCAGATAACGCTTCCCATTGCGCTCAAGGATCACAATCGGGGTTGTGCGTGGGTGTCCACTCGTGCGCCCACGCACCGTGAGCAGATACATCGGATACTTCCCAAACCCTACGAGCTTGACTCCCGCGCGCGTCAGGGCAATGACCAGCGTATTTGCGATACGCACAAACCGAGGCGCCTTATCTGTTCTGGCCATGTGTTCCATCCAATTCTCTCACCAATTCTCTCAGGTGGGCCGTCGTCGCAGCCGAAGTGGCTTGAACCTCGCCGCCGTCCGTCGCAGCCGCCGCGCTGGGCGCCGGGTCGGATGTACGATTGAGCGCCTCTCGCACAACGAACTGAAGGAGTGTGGGTTGCGTTGAGAATGTCGCCACCGCCATGATCTTCCCCAGAAAGCGGTCATCGGTGAGGCTCCGCAGCATGCAGTCCGCCAGGTCCGCCCGGGAGGTGAATTGCCGGCGGATATGATCTTCAGCCACCTGGTAGTCTGTGACACCTGATGTCTCGAAGAGACCAGATGGACGGACGACCGTCCAGTCGAGTCCGCTCGCCATCACGAGCGCTTCCATCCGCTTCATATCCGCAAAGGTTGTCTTGCCAATCGTGGACATCATGATCGGTAGCAGGACGTTGTCAAAGAAGTATCCTGCCCCGGTATCGCGATTTTCGCCAGCGGCGCCCGAGCTCACGCAGACGATGCGCCGAACTCCGAAGCGCTTCATGGCCTGAAGCATATGCGCGACGCCCTGTGAATAGACAGTGATCGGCTTGCGACTAAACGGCACGCCAAGAGTGGAGAGGATGGCGTCCTGTCCGGCGACCGCTCGTTCAACCGATGCGAGGTCGAACACGTCTCCTCGCATCACCCGCAAATGATCGTGGCGGAGCGGGAATGCCTCCGGGTGACGGGTGATAGCCGTCACCGCATGCCCCTGAGCAAGCGCTTGTTGTGTCACGAGCCGCCCCGTTGGGCCATTCGCCCCAAATACGGCGATGTTCATCATGTGCCTCCTTATGTGTGGATACCCCGTCGTCATGACCGTCGTGTGGTGGTCTCACCTATAAAGAGGGTTGCGCTGCCCAGTTTGGGACAGGCGCCGTTCGGAATGTGCGCGGGGATGCAGGGGCAGCCATCCCCTCCAGTTACAGCCGGGGACGTCATCAAACGCCAGTTCACTCGCCGTTCCTTCACCATTCCTTCAAGAAGGGAACGCTGTGAGACATCGCACATTGACAAAACAAGCGGGCGCATGTTGAAATAGCCCGGACAGCGCGACCGGCGGCGATCATGCGCCAGCCGGAACATTGCCCTTTGGCTCGCCACGCCTCAACAGGACAGCGCGGCGCCCTGGCGAGCAGGCAGGCAAACCGGGATCCCCTACATTCAACGGGAGGCATTGGATGGCCCGCTCACCCGCGACCAAGGTAGCTGAAGCCCCGATTCGGCGTCGGCGCGCCCGGCTCATTCCGTCGACGTTCACGCTGGCGATCTGGCGTCTGCGTCCCATGTGGCCGCTGCTGCTGATCGCCGGACTGGGCAACATCGCCGCCGTGCTGCTCGTCTGCGTCGTGCCACTCTTCACGCAGGTCGCCTTGAGCGCGGGGATACGTGGCGTGCTCACAGGCCCAACAGACGCCACACATATCATCGTCAATGGCTTCGCTACGGCGCCAACTCCCCAGACCGTCGCGGAGACGCAGCGGCGCCTCGGCCAGATCATCGCTAGCGACATGGGGTCGTATGCGCTGGTGGGTGAGCCTCAGTTCTCTGTCGCACTGGAAGATATGGCGGTCCAGTCCAACGGCGCGGCGGGCGGCAGCGCGAGTGGCCCGCTACAGGTAAGCGGCGCGGACATGGCCCAGGCCGCTCAGCAGTACACCATCGTCGCGGGGCGTCTGCCAGCGGTATCGAGCGCCAACCTGGAGGTCGCATTCTCCACATCTGACGCCGCCGCCCTCGGCGCAAAGGTAGGCTCAGTCCTGCGCGCTCAACTCGCAGGGAACATGGGGCCGCAATCAATCACGCTAGACGCGCATGTCGTCGGCCTCTTCATGTCGCCTGCCGCAGGCTCGTCCGCAGACAAGCTGATCCATTTTAGCCAGTTTGGCCAGTTTGGCCCAAGCGGCATGTATACAGCGCTGGCGTCCAACCAGACTATCCTCACGACGCTGGCCAAGCTCGAAGCCAAGAACAACATCACTGCGCAGGGTCCGCAATACGGACCACCCCCCATGCTGGTATGGTCATATGCGCTGGATAGCTCGCGCATCAGCGCGAACTCGCTCAACGACGTGATCGATCGGCTCGGCAAGGTGCAGTCGGATGTGTCGGGCCAGCTCAACGGGATGCAGGGCCTGCAAGGCATCTATCTCAACGCGGGCGCGTATCAGGCGCTGAGTACGTTCCGCATTCAGATTCTGCTTCTGCAGATTCCCTTGCTGCTGCTGCTCTTGCAGGTCATCGCGCTGATACTGCTCTTCGTGCGGATGATGTCGGAGATGCTGGTGGACCGTCAGGCCGAGGCGATTGCGGCGCTGCGCAGCCGTGGCGCGACCCGGCGTCAGATCTTCAACACATTCACGCTCCACAACATGGGCCTCAGCCTGATCGCCCTGGTCGTCGGCCCGCTCGCCGCCATCCCAATCGTGCGAGCGCTGGTCGAGCGCGCGCTGCCGCCTGCCAGCCAGAACGCGCTGGCCGCGCTGACTGGCAATCCGCTCGCCATCGCCTACGGCCTACGCTGGTATGCGCTGGTCGCGGTGGTGGTCTCTGGCTTCGCGATGGTCTTCTCGACGAATCGCGCCGCCAGCAACAATATCGTCACGCTGCGACGCGAAAACGCGCGCACGACCACCAAGCCTTTCTGGCAGCGCCTGAACCTCGACCTGATTTTCGGTGGTCTGTCGCTGCTCGGCTATGTGGCCTACAGCATCGCGGTGCGGCAGGTCAACCCAGCGATCCAGCTCATCCTCTCGCCGGTCGCGCTGATCGCCTCATTGCTGATGCTGGTAGCGGCGGCGCTGCTCTTCTTGCGCGCGCTGCCACCGCTGCTCGGGCTGGCGGCCCGGCTTGCCGCGCGCGGCCGCGGCACACCATCCATGCTCGCGCTGACGCAGATGGCGCGCGCGCCCAAGCAGCCGATTCGCATGACGCTACTGCTGGCGCTGGCGACCGCATTCACTCTTTTTACACTGGTCTATAGCGCCTCGCAGGCGCAGCGGCTCCTGGATGTGGCGGCGTACCAGACCGGAGCGGACTTTACCGGAACACCTCCCGCGAGCGCCCTCAAAGGCCAGTCAGCCGCTCGCGTCACGGCGCGCTACCGGCAGATCCCCGGCGTCACAGCCGCCTCGCTTGGCTATACCACGAGCGTCAGCCCGAACGCTGGAGCGGGAACCTTCCCTGTTCAGCTACTTGCGGTGGACCCCGACACCTACGGGCAGGCCGCGCGCTGGACCGATCAGGAGAGCGCCCAGCCATTGAGCGACCTGATGGCGCAACTCCGCGCGGCGCGCCCCGACGGCGTCGCGAATGATACCGTCCCCGCGCTGGTGGATGATGTGACGTGGCAAGCGATGCAGCTGACGACGGGAGCGCGCTTCACATTGCAGCCGCCAGGGTATGGGCGCCTGAGCATGGGATTCGTGGCCATCGGGCATGTGGCGCACCTGCCCACCGTCTACGACAGCTACCAAGGCGGCGGGATCAGCGGCTCTGGAGGCGTGCTGGCGGACTACCAGAGCTATGCCACGATCTATCACCATGATCTGACAAGCGCCACCCTCAACGCGACGCTGGCGCCCAATTTCGCCTGGATCGCCACCCGCGACGACGCAGCCTCGCTCGCGAGTGTGCGCAAGGCGCTCGGTTCGGGCGCGCTCGCGCTCGGCTCGCTCAAGGATATGCGCCAGATCATCGATGACGAGCGCAGCAACCCCTTGCAGATCGAGTTTGCGAACACCCTGCTGATTGGCGCGGCGACCGCCTTGCTGCTGGCGCTGATCGGTATCTGGATTGGCTCCTGGCTCAACGCGCGCGGGCGCCTGGTCAACTTCGCTGTGCTGCGCGCCCTCGGCGCCACTCCGCGCCAGATGCGCTCCATGGTTGTGTGGGAGCAAGCGCTGGTCTACCTCGCGGGCGGCGCGCTAGGCATCGCGCTGGGCTGGATCCTCGCGCTGACGGCGCTGCCAATGCTCATCTTCGTAGAGCTGGCGACGACGGGCGCCTTCCAGAATGTGCCGAATATTCCGCCAGCGCGGGTGGTCATTCCGGGCGCGACGCTAGAACTGGCGCTCGCTGTCCTCGTCGCGATCTGCATTCTGGCCCTCGTCCTCACGATGGGCGCCCTCGCGCGGCTCTCGCTTGGGCAGACGCTGCGTCTCAATGAAGACTAACCATAACTGAGGATTGGGGATTGAGGGAGGAGTCAGCATGGACAATGCGCTCGTAACCTGCGAGAACCTTGTCAAAATCTATACCGCGACCGACCTGGAGGTCGTCGCGCTGCAGGGATTGGATCTGGAGATCGCGCCGGGCGAGATGGTCGCGCTGGTAGGCGCCTCAGGCTCAGGAAAATCAACGCTGCTCAATCTGCTTGGCGCGCTGGATGCCCCGAGCGCGGGACGCTGTGTCGTCTCGGGCAATGACCTGACGCGGCTCAACGAGCAGCAACGCACCAACTACCGCTGTTTCACCGCCGGGCATGTCTGGCAGCAATCAGGGCGCAATCTGCTGCCGGAGCTGAGTGTCGCCGAGAATATCGCGCTGCCCCAGATGCTCGGTGGCGCCAACGCGAAATCGCGCGCCAGACGCACGCGCGAACTGATGGAGCGCACAGGCATCGAACGCCTGGCGGACAAGAAGCCGAATCAGATCTCTGGCGGTGAGCAACAGCGCGCCGCGGTCTGCGTGGCGCTGGCCAACGCGCCCACCCTGCTGCTGGCCGACGAGCCGACCGGTGAGCTCGACTCGACGACGGCGGGCGAAGTGCTGGAGCTTCTGCGCGAGCTGAATCGCGAGTTGGGGCTGACCATTCTGATCGTCACACACGATGTGAATGTCGCATCGGGCGCCGACCGCACCATCGCCATCCGCGATGGCCGTACCAGCACGGAGACCGTGCGCCGCGACGCGCCCCTCGCCGCATCCACTGGCTCTGGCTCCGCCGCTGGCGTCGCGAGCGCCGTCATCGGGTTGCCGAGCCAAACACACCGCGAGTCCATCCTCATCGATCGTGTCGGACGGCTCCAGCTCCCGCATGAGGCGCTCGTTCGCGTTCCCTTCAATGGACGCGCCGATGTGCGCATCCTCGACGATCATGTGGAGATCTGGCCCGACGCAGGCGCCGCCGAGGAGCTTGCGGCTTCCCAGGCGGCGGCCCCGGCCTATCCAGCGCCATCATCGGCGGCGAGCCATCAGGCGTCAACGCGCGAGGAGGCCTAGCATGAATATGATGACCAGCGCAGAACACGCGCCCAGCGCGAACATCATTGTCGCGTGCCACAACATCACGCGCGACTTCAAGGTTGGAGGCGGTATCACGCGGGCGCTGCGCGGCATCGACATGTGGCTGCGACCGGGCGAGCTGGTGGCGCTGCGCGGGCGCTCTGGCTCGGGCAAGACCACCCTGCTCAACATTCTCACCGGCATTGATTCGCCAACACAGGGACAGGTGACGCTGCTGGGTCATGATCTGGCGCGGCTCAACGAAACAGCGCGCGCCATCCTGCGACGCGAGCAGGTGGGCATCCTCTTCCAGAACGCGCACCTCTTCCCACTGCTGACCGCGCAGGAAAACGCCGAACTCCCCCTGCGGCTCGGGCGGGCTGAGCCAAAGCGGCGCGCGGCGCTGGCGCTGGCCGCCCTCGACATGGTTCACATGAGCCAGCGCGCCCAACATCGTGGACTGGAGCTTTCCGGCGGCGAGCAGCAGCGGGTCGCATTGGCGCGTGCGCTGGCGCATCAGCCGCGCTTTGTGGTCGCGGACGAGCCAACGGGCAATCTCGATTCGACGACAGGGCGCGAAATCGCCCTGCTCTTGCAGCGCATCACCCATGAGCAGGGCATCGGGATGCTGGTCGCCACGCACGACAACGCGGTCGTCTCGATCGCCGACCGGGTCCTGACAATCTCGGATGGCATGCTGAGCTAATCCGCGCGTTAGTCCACGCCGTTGAAGCTTCGGACAAGTCACAATCGCAACGCGCTTTGGTAGCTGGCTATGTTCACGGAGGAAACAGCGTTAGGTATACTCCTCGCGGGGTACGCCCCTTGAGCGCTACTCCATCGATAGCTGGACACGACGTTGTGAAGGCGAAAGGAGCCACCATGCGCGTTGCCGAATGCCCGATTTGTCACGAACAGCTCGAAGCGGAGAATGACCAGGCGTTGTTTGCGAAGGGGCGCGCCCACGCGGACGCGAAGCACGCTGATCAGCACATCACCGACGAGCAGATTCGCGCAGTGCCCGCGCGAGATAAGTAGCCCTTACGCACGACAGGCATGATAGGGTGGGCTGAGCGCAGGAGCATTTCTGAACACCTCAGAATGCGTCCACGCTCAGCCCACCGTCTGTCGCATGGCTCACCTGTAGTCAGCGGGCCCGGTCATCCCGCGGCGCCGCCGCGCGTCAGCTATCCCTCGTCCGCGCTCGCTCGCTTGCGGCGCTGCTTCGGCTCGGGCGCGATGGGGGTCGGATCGAACTCGCTGACAGCAGGCGCGTAGTCCTCCTCGGCGCCGTTGTCGCCTCCCTGCGCCGCGCCTGCTCGCAGGTGTGAGCGGGCGCCGGGCAATATCTCGACCGGGCCGAAGAGCGTCTCCTGCTTGACGGCCAGGCGTCCCTGATGCCACATCTCCAACACGGCGAGGAAGGTGACGACCACCGCGAAGCGCGAGGTCGCCGTCAGCAGCGCCTCCTCCAGGGTCACGCGCCCGCGCTCGGCGAGCAGCCGCTCGACCTCATCGATCTTTTCCGCGACGGTGACGAGCGGCAGGGGAAGCTGCTCGGGCTGGGCGAAACGCTGCTCCGTCAGCACACGCTTGAAGACCGCCGCGAGCGCGTTGACATTCAGGCCCACCAGCTTGGGCGGCGCCCAGGTCAGCATCAGGTCAGCATCCACCAGGCGCGTCGCACGGGTAAAGGTTTGCAGGCCCGCCAGCTCGCGCGCCCGCAGCGAACGGGCAATCTCGCGCGCCAGCTGATACTCGCGCAGCCGCTGAGCCAGCGCCTCGGCGTCGTCGAGCGGGTCGTCATCCTCGTCGGAGCCTTCCAGGCGGGTCTGGCGCGGCAACAGGCTGCGCGACTTGATGAGCAGCAGCCGCGCGGCCATCGCCACAAACTCAGCCAGTCGCGGCAGGGGCGGCTCATCCCAGGTACGCAGGTAGGCGACGAACTGATCGGTCACGGCTACCAGCGAGATGCTGGTAATCTCCATCTGGTTCTTCTCGATCAGGTTCAGCAGCAGATCGAGCGGCCCCTCGAAGCCTGGCAGATGGACTGTATACGGCTCGGCCTCCGGCTCAACGGGCGCATCGGCCACCAGCGGAAGCTGGGTAAGCGTCTCGCCAGCGTTGGTTTCGCGGGCGTGCGAGGCTGGCGGCGGATTCGTCGTCTGGCTCATGTGCCTCGCGCCTCCCTTTTGGTCCAGTCTGGCCTCACTTACCGTCAACGGAACACCTGTCCCATTCTACGAATGGCTGACAAAACCGGTCAAACAGCCACACCGCTTATGCTATGTCGTCAGCAGCCACTCGCCATGTGGGCGGATGGGTCGCCTCTGTTCCGCAAGTGAGACGCCGCGCCAGAATGCGTGAGTGGGACGACCTGGCGACTGAACTCGCGCCTGGAGGCCGCCCACTCGCCACCTGCCCACGCGGGTTCAACCGTACGTCGGCCAGCTTCAGAGCAAAGGGATGGGAGGAGTGTCTATGCTGGACGTGATACGCAGCGGCGCGCAGACCACCGAATCCGCGCGTGTCCCTCGCGCGTACACGGTCGTGACGTATGCGCTGATGGTCGAGCGTGTGTTGCAGGTCATGCGCGCGCGTCTAGATGCGCCGCCCACGCTGGATGAGATGGGCGAAATCGCTGGCCTGAGCGCGTTTCACTTCCATCGCGTGTTCCGCTCCGTCACGGGCGCGCCGCCGGGCGAGTTCCTGGCGGCGCTACGGCTGGACGCGGCCAAGCGTCTCCTGCTGACCACCTCGCTGAGCGTCACTGATGTCTGCTACGAGTTGGGCTATGCGAGCCTCGGCACATTCACCACTCGCTTCACGCAGCAGGTGGGCCTCTCGCCGACACGGCTGCGTCAGATCGCGCGTGTGTTGGCGGATGAGCCGTTGCAGCCACGCATCGCCACGCATATTGACATGCGTCGGCGCATCACGACACGGTTCGGCGGCGTGGGTGGCGTTGTCATCGCGCCGCCCGCATTCACTGGGCTGGTCTTTATCGGCCTCTTTCCTAAGTCGATACCGCAAGGCCAGCCCGTCGCCTGCGCCACACTGCCCGCGCCAGGCCACTTTCAGCTGAACGCCGCGACGGATGGATCCTATTACGCGCTCGCCGCTGCAGCGCCCTATTCGCAGGATGCGCTGACCTACCTCACCCCAAACGCGGGCGTGCTTGTCGCCGTCGCCACACGCCCGCTCGTCATCCGTGGCGGCCAGGCGAGCGAATCTCTCTCCCTCACGCTGCGTCCACTCGACCCGACTGATCCACCCATACTCGGCGTCTTCCCGCCGCTGCTCAGTTCACCCGCAGCCATGCGCGCCCTTACCCGCGACTTCAACTGAAACGTCCGTTCGAGATGCGCAAGATATGAGAAGCCTTCCAGCATACTGACAACCTATACTGAATACGTGGATCGCAGCCATTCCGAGGCTAGAAACGAAGGAGCTTCCCATGGGCGCCGTTACATCACGCGATGGCACACGTATCGGATTCACCCGCGCGGGGCAGGGGCCAGCGCTCATCCTGGTGGATGGCGCGATGTGCTTCCGCCAATTCGGCCCGATGGAAGGGCTGGCCGCGCTGCTGAACCAACAGTTCACGGTGTACACCTATGATCGGCGAGGGCGCGGCGAAAGCGGCGACACCCAGCCGTATGCGGTTGAGCGCGAGATCGAGGACATCGAGGCGCTCGTCACTGAGGCGGGCGGCTCCGTGCTCATCTACGGCATCTCCTCGGGCGCGGCGCTGGCCCTGATGGCCGCATCACAACTGCACGCCATCAAGAAGGTAGTGGCTTACGAGGCGCCGTTTGGCGTCGATAGCTCGCGTCCAGTGACGGTGGAGAACTATCTACCACAGCTTTCCGCCTTGCTTGCGGAAGATCGCCGGGGCGACGCGGTCGAGCTCTTCATGCGCCTGGTTGGCACACCCGCCGAGATGGTCGTGGGGATGCGCCAATCACCCGTCTGGCCAGCTTTCGAAAGCATCGCGCCGACGCTGCGCTACGATGGAACGATCGTCGACAACCCTCAGGAGGGTCAGTCGCTTCCATCCGCCTTCGCCGCGCAATTGAGCGAGGTCAAGCAGCCCGCGCTGGTCATGGCGGGCGGCGCAAGCCCTGACTGGATGCGCAACGCCGCGCAAGCGATCGCGAGGGCCATTCCCGGCGCGCAGTATCGCACCCTGGCAGGCCAAACGCACGAATTGCAGTCGGATGTCGTCGCCCCCATCCTGATCGAATTCTTCGCCGACTAACCAGCCAACAGAGAGGATGAGCGCATGCGCAAGGTGATTCTCATGATGCGGGCGTCGCTCGACGGCTACGTCTGCACGCCAGATAACGGACTCGGCTGGATGTTCAGCAGAACTTCGCCAGACGTGGTTGACGCGTCGCTGGAGTTCCTGCGTACGGTCGACACGAACCTGATGGGCCGCGTCAATTATGAGGAGCAGGCCTACTATTGGCCGAAGGAGACAGGCGAGATCGCTGATCTCGTCAACAACCTCACCCACATCGTCTTCTCGAAGACACTCGATCACGTTGAATGGCAAAACTCGCGGCTCGCCACTGGCACGCCCGCCGAAGAGGTCGCGCGGCTCAAGCAGCAACCTGGCAAAGACATCTACGTGCCAGGTGGCGCGACCTTCGCCCAGGAGATGACGCGGGCTGACTTGATCGACGAGTACCACATCGTCGTCATTCCCGTCGCGCTGGGCGCGGGCAAACCGATCTTCAAAGACCTGCCCGCGCCACTCGACCTGAAGCTCACGAACACACGAACCTTCGAGTCTGGCGTCGTCGAACTCACCTACGAGCGCTCCAATCGGGCGTAACTGCCCGGTCAACTCGACACAAATACATGCGGACACAAATACACGCGGGAGGTATGCGATGCTATTGAAGAACAAGGTTGCTGTCATCTATGGAGCAGGCGGCGCGGTGGGCGGCGCAATCGCCCGTGGATTCGCGCGCGAGGGGGCGCGTGTCTTCCTCGCCGGGCGCACGCTGGCGCCGCTCGATGCGGTAGCGAAAGACATCATCAGCGAAGGCGGTCAGGCGGAGACTGCATCGGTGGATGCGATGGACGCGCAGTCCGTTGAGCGCCATCTGGCGGACATCGTCAGGACCGCTGGGCGCATCGACATCTCATTCAACCTGGTTGGGCTCGAAGATGTGCAGGGAATCCCATTCGTCGAACTGGCGCCTGACCTGTTCGCGCGGCCAGTCGTGCGGGCCGTGACGACACAGTTCCTGACGGCGACCGCAGCGGCGCGACAGATGGCGAAACAGGGCTCAGGCGTCATTCTGGCGCTCACTGCGCAGGTCGCGCGCAGAGCAGCCACTCATGCCGGTGGATTCGGCGTCTCTGGCGCGGCGATCGAAGGCTTCTGCCGTCAACTCGCGGCTGAGGTGGGGCCGCAAGGCATTCGCGTCGTCTGCTTGCGTTCGGCTGGCTCGCCAGAATCGCCCGGTCTGGACGAGGTGCTGCGTGACCTCGCGCAGAAAGCGGGCATCACCCGCGAGCAGATCGAGGCGAGCATGGCGGAGGGCACGATGCTCAAGCGCCTGCCGAAACTTACGGAGGTGGCGAACGCGGCGGCGCTGATGGCGTCCGACTACGCCAGCGCGATCACCGCAGAGATCGCCAACCTCACCTGCGGCCAGCTCGCCGACTAGCGCACGCCGCCAGATGGCGCAACCTTCGACGGCGCGAACACGTGACACCTACTGCGGTATGTCGTTGCGAGTCCGCGCCGTTGCGCGTGTATCAGGGCGCCACGGGGACATACCAGAGGCTTTCACCCCTGTCTTCACCTCGATCTTCACCTCTGGCTTTCATGTTGTGGGCTACCGGCTGGAGCGTCCACAGAGCGAATGGTTTAGTATGATGGAGTCACGACGTTCCGTTCTACGTCTCACGGCGTACATTCGCCGAACACCGCAAAGGATAGTTCCACATGGGCGAAGTCGATGCGAAGCCGACCAAGGGATTCACAGCCGAGGAACGAGCTGCGATGAGACAGCGCGCTAAAGAGCTGAAGGCGGACGCGGCCAAAGCGGACGGGGAGCGCGACGCGCTCGAAGCAATCGCCGCGATGCAGGCGTCTGATCGCGCCATGGCTGAGCGGCTGCATGCGATCATCAAAGCCAGCGCGCCAGCCCTCTCGGCGAAAACCTGGTATGGGATGCCCGCCTATGCTAAGGACGGCCAAATTGTCTGCTTCTTCCAGAGCGCCGAGAAGTTCAAGACAAGGTACGCGACGTTCGGATTCAGCGACAAGGCCAACCTCGACGACGGCGGCATGTGGCCGAACTCCTACGCGCTGAAGGAGTTGACTGCCGCCGAAGAGGCAAAGATTGCCGCGCTCGTGAAGCAAGCGGTGAGCTAAAGGCGCGCCGTCTTGCCTGGATTGAAGGTCGCGACGGACTACCACATAGGCGACGACGATGAATGCCACGATGTACACGATGCGCTTGCCACAGATCTGCCACAGAGGACCGCATCCTGTACATCGTGGCGTTTGCGGCGTTTGATGTGGTGAAAATGGATCCTGGCATGGCCGCGAGACGGCGCAACGCGCACAACGGGTGGGGATCATGCATTCACGGAGGGATGAGGCATGCGCTATATCGCGCTCCTGCGGGGCATTAACGTCGGTGGGCATCAGGTCAAAATGGAGCGCCTGCGGGCGCTCTTCGCCGAGCTAGGACTCGCCAACGTCCGCACCTATATCCAGACGGGGAATGTCTTCTTCGATACGGATGAGCGCGACCGCGACGCGCTGACACTGGCGATCGAGGCGCATCTGCTCCAGTCCCTCGGCTATGTCGTTCCCACCTTCCTGCGCACCACCGAGGAGCTAGAGCGGACACTGGCGCTCGACCCCTTTCAGACTCTGACCGTCACCGATTACATGCGGCTCACCATCGTCTTTACCGCCAGCCCCATCCGGCCGACACTCGAGCTACCCACATGGTCGGCCAAGCGCGATATGCAGATCGTCGCCGCGACCGCGATGGATGCCTTCGTGGTCTGGTATCTCATCAACGGACGTCCGCCCTCTGGCGACAAATTCATCGAAAAGACGCTGGGCAGCGCTGTAACGAGCCGCTTCCTGCATACGACTGCGAAGATTCTGGAGGCGGCGAAAGCCGGGTAGCGCTGGCCTGTTGCGACGTCGTGAAGATTCCACGCGCTGACGCGGCCCGCGCGAGGAATGGTCAACGCATCCGTCGCCAGTGAAGTGATCTTGTCGTGATGACACTCTGCCCAGGCGCCCTCAAAGCCAGCGTCGCGCGTGCGCTCCTTACTGCACGATGCGCGGATAGAGGCGGGCGGCCAGCGCGATCAGCGCGGCGGTCACGAGCAAAGTCACAGCGAAGTCAACGCCGAGGCCATTCACGCTCGTCTCACCCGTCACCATCAGCGCACGCAGAGCGTCCACCTGATAGCTCAATGGATTCAGCCTCGCGACGACCTGCAGCCAGACCGGCATGATCGCGATGGGATAGATCGCGTTGCTGGCGAAGAAGAGCGGCATCGTCAGCACCTGGCCGATGCCCATCACCCGGTCGCGTGTCTTGAGCAGGCAGGCGATGACCAGCGAGAAGGTCGAGAAGCAGGCCGCCGCCAGCATCACCATCACGAGCACGCCGAGCAGCGCCAGCGGATTCCAGTTCATCTGAACACCAAGCAGCAGCGCCAGCACATAGATGATGAGCGCCTGTGGCAATGCGCGCGCGCCCGCGGAGAGCGACTTGCCCAGCACGAGCGCGGCGCGCGGGGTAGGGCTGGCGAGAAACTTGTGGACGATGCCCATGTCGCGGTCCCAGATGATCTGGATGCCGTAAAAGATCGAGAGAAAGAGGATGCTCTGCGCCAGAATGCCCGGGGCCATGAACTGCAAATAGCTCACATGCCCCGTCGGGATGGCGCGAATATGCGAGAAGGTTTCGCCAAAGACGAGCAGCCACAGCGCTGGCTGCACCGTCCGCATAAAGATGTCGGTGGGGTCGTGACGGAGCTTGCGCACCTCTAGCTCGGCGATGGTCAGGGCTTTGCGCATAAATGCCAGGGGCGCGCCACTGGCTCCACTACGGGCGCCGCCTCGGCCCGGCGCGAAGAGTGGCGCCTGCGCCACGCCACTAGCTGAGCTCCTAGCTGAGTCGAGCGGCTGTGCGGCGTGCTCGTGAAGTGTCACGGTAACTTCCTCCAGTTTCCAGTTGGTCGCCAGTGTAGTGCGCGAAGACATCGTCGAGGGTCGCGTCGGGCTGTCCGAGTGACGCCTTCAACTCTTCAGGAGAGCCAATCGCGCTGATGTCGCCGTGGCTCATGATCGCCACGCGCTGACAGAGGCTGTCGGCCTCTTCCATGTAGTGCGTCGTCAGGAAGATGGTCATGCCGGTCTGCGTGCGAATCTCCCCGAGCCGCTGCCATACCGACTTGCGCGCGACGGGGTCCAGGCCAACGGTCGGCTCATCCAGGAACAACACCTGCGGCTCATGCAGCAGCGCTTGCGCGACCTCCAGCCGACGAATCATGCCGCCGGAGTATGTGCGCGCGAGCTTATCAGCGGAGTCGCCAAGCCCCATGAACTCTAGCGCCTCACGAGCGCGGCGCGCGGCCTCACGCCGTGGCAGATCGTAGAGTCTGCCGAAGATCAGCAGATTTTCGTAGCCCGTCAGCGTGCCATCGGCGGAGAGCGCCTGCGGAACGTAGCCAATGACGCGCCGCACGCGCGCTGGCTGACGCGCCAGATCAAACCCCGCAATGGTCGCCGCGCCGGAGGTTGACGCGAGCAATGTCGTCAGCATCTTGATAGTCGTGCTCTTGCCCGCGCCATTGGGTCCGAGCAGGCCAAAGACCTCGCCCGGCTGCACGTCAAGCGTGATGGCGTTGACGGCGGTAAAGTCGCCGAATCGGCGCGTCAGGTGATCGAGCGAGACGAGTGCGCTCATGGGTAGCAGTCGGTCCTTTCACGGTCAGCGTCACGGCCATCTCACGGTGAGCATCGCCCTCACGGGCACGACAGGCGGTTCAGGGGGACGGAGCGGCATTGTCCTCGACGCCGCTCCCTTGCGACGCGAAGATCTGGCGCAGCGGCTCCAGCGCCCACGCGACGCCCGCACGCTGAGCTGGGTCGAGCGATTCGAGCCGGGCAGCGAGCGACTTCAGCGCGGCAGACCGCGCCTCCGCCTGGATGCGCTCACCCTCATCTGAGAGGATCAACCGCACGAAGCGACGATCGCTGGGAGACGCCTCACGCAGGACGAGGCCCGCGGCGACCAGCGCCTCCACAAGGCGTGATGTCGCGGGAACCGAGAGGCCGAGATGTTCAGCGAGCGCCGTCAGCGAACACGCGGGATGGCGCCGCACATAGCCAAGCGCGCGGAACTGTGGCACAGAGAGACCCGCGCCCCGGTTCTGGCGCATGCGCGCGCGAATCTCGCGCATGACCAGCGGCGCGACTTCCATCAGGGCCGCAGCCAGCGACTCAGCGTCTTGGGCGCCCTGGCTGGCTTGCTCTATATTTGCATTCTGCATCTGTTGCATAACGCAAGTATAGAGCAAGACTCTGGCAAAGGCAAGAGCGCATGGAAAACGCGTGTGGGGCGGCTGGAGGTTGAAAACGCGCCTTGAGGGCGGTCGGCGGGCCGCCGCGACATCCGTCTGCGCGGGTTGAGTCCCAGTCCACGCGGGCGGACTTCGCGGCCTAGTATGGGCCATCCAGGCGCGACTTCAGTCGCCAGTCGCCATCCTGGAGCCGCCCGAGCTGCGCATGCGTCTGCTCGCGCTGGCCGACCGCATCCTCACCCTCGCGGAACGCGCCGCGCCATAGCGCAAACCCTCGCCGGCGCGCATTGGATGAGGCGGCAAGCGAGGGTTACAAAGGGTTACAAAGGGTTACCTGTGAATACAGAAAGGGGCTGAGGCGATGCGCCTGCGCTACTCCTCAGGCGTCCGCGACACCGAGAGCCGCGCTTCCGTCTCGGCCAGCCCCGGCAGTTGGTAGATGCCCAGCACGTTGCCCGCTGGGTCAGTGAAGAGCGCGTAGACTTCGCTGGCACTGGGGTCAACTGGCTGAACGATCTCTCCGCCAGCGGCTGTGATGGCCGCGATCGCCGCATTGATGTCGGCGACCATGATGTGAACCTGGATGCCTGATGTCGCGGGGGGACGCCCCGACACCCAGGAGCCGCTGACCTCGTGGGTCGTATCGTCGAACGCTGTCGAGCCATCGCCGCGCTGCCGCACATGCCAGCCAAAGACCTGCTGGTAGAAGCGCGCTGACTCCGCGATATCGTTGGCGGGAATCTCCAAATAGCAGATCTTGCCGGTTCGATAGTTGGGGGACGTCGCAGGGGTGGACATATCATCTCTCCTCGCTCGGTCGCTCATCTTCCTGCAAGACGCCGGAAAGACAAGCGCAATAGCCGCTATCTCCGGCCAGTATAGACCATCTGTTCTAACAAAACAAGGGATGGGCGTGACAGAACACGTCCATCCCTTGCGTCTCGCTGCGGAGTGAGCCGAGCGGCGGCTAGCGGGCGCGGCTGCTTGCCACGATCACCCGCACGCCGGCCTCCTGCACGACTGGTCCGCTGGGGCCGTTGCGGATCAGTCCGACACGCACGCGCGAGCCATCGGGCAGGCGCTCCAGATGGCGGCGCATGTCGTCGACCGTGCCAACGGGCTTATCGTCGATCTTGAAGATGACATCACCGGGGCGTATCCCCGCCTGCGCGGCTGGCCCACTGGGCGCCACATGCAAGACTTCGACGGCGGTTGGCGTCTCGATATGCAGCGCGCGACGCGACGATTGCGTCATCATCCCCGCCTGACCGGCGACACCGATGATCGCGCGACGCACCTCGCCATCGCGCATCAGCATCGCGGCGACCCAGTTCACCGTGTTGATCGGGATGGCGAATGACAATCCCTGCGTCGCCTGCAAGATCGCGACATTGATGCCGATGACCTCGCCGTTCGCGCTGACCAATGGCCCACCCGAGTTGCCTGGATTCACCGCTGCGTCGGTCTGGATGATGTCTTCGATCAGCCGCCCACCGTAGCCCGGCAGCGTGCGGTGCAGCGCGCTGACGATGCCCGCTGTCACCGTGCTCTGCAGACCCGCTGGGCTGCCAATCGCCACGACGAGCTGCCCCACACGCAGGTTGTCAGAGTTGCCGAGCTTCGCTACTGGCAGACGCTGCCCATCCGGCGGGGTGATGCGCACCACAGCGACATCCGTTTCGGGATCGTTGCCCACCACCTGCGCCGGGATGTCGCGGCCATCGGCCAGCGTGACCTGAATGCGCAGCGCGCCATCCACCACATGACTATTCGTCAGGATGTAGCCGTCCGGCGCGAAGATGACGCCAGAGCCAGCGCCCTCAACCACACGCGAGGTCACCCCGCGCGGCGCGTTGGAAGGCGCTGATTTCGCAACCCCTACCTGCACGACCGCCTGCCCGACACGATCAACGACGCCCACAACGGTGCGTGAGTAGGCGTCTAGCGCCGCAAGCTCATCCGCCGATGTCTGCGCGGGGCGATCACCTTTTGTATTCCCAAACCATGCCATAGCGCCATTCGCCTTCCCGTTCGCCAAAGCCTCGCCAGTGCGCCGTCATGATCTATCATCATCGTCATGATGTATCGTCGAATCGTCACAGTGCTTCGCCAGGCCAGGTATATGCTCTCTCGCCAACACATCATCGAGACGGACATCGCCCGCAACCGCTCGCAACCGCTCGCGACGCCTCACCGTATGTCATAGAACGACGCGACCAGACGGATACGAAGCGCATCGTCGTGAGCGTCGTGAGCGGAATGATCGGCGCGTGGCACTCCCCTACATCTGTATAATGATGTACGCGCGCAAACAGGGCAAGGTTGAAAAGGCATGCGAGCGCCTGAAGCGCCTGAAGCGCCTGAAGCGCCTGAAGCACGCTGTGGCGCTGTCTTTTCTCAGGCATCTATTCTGTGCGGCGGCGCGGTAAGTCGTGAAATGAGAAGCGAGGGGAGATCGATGTTGCGACGGTTCACCAATGCGCGCTCGTACACCTGGCTCTCGATCGCCGCGGCGCTGATAACGATGGCCATGAAATTCACGGCGTACCGGCTGACCGGCTCGGTTGGCCTGCTCTCTGACGCGGTGGAATCGGTCGTTAATCTGGTCGCCGCGCTGGTGGCGCTCTGGGCGCTCTGGCTGGCGGGACGACCAGCCGACGAGGAGCACCACTACGGCCACTCCAAAGCGGAATATTTCTCCAGCGGCCTGGAGGGCGCGCTGATTCTGGTGGCGGCGGCTAGCATCGCCTTCGCCGCATGGCCGCGTCTCTTCCATCCGCAGCCAATCGAGCAGGTGGGGCTGGGCCTGGCCGTCGCGGGCGTCGCCTCAGCGATCAACGGCGCCGTCGCATATCTGCTGTGGCAGGGCGGCAAGCGTTACCGCTCCGTGACACTCAATGCCGACGCCCGCCACCTGCTCACTGACGTCTGGACGACGGTTGGCGTGGTGGTGGCGGTCGCGCTAGTAAGCCTGACCAACTGGCTGATTCTCGACCCGATCATCGCGCTGGCGGTTGCGCTCAACGTCCTGTGGACGGGCCTGCGGCTGATCCGCGAGAGTGGCTATGGCCTGCTCGATACCGCGCTCCCCCAGGTCGATCAGGACACCATCGCGCGCGTACTAGCGCCGTACCGCAGCGAGGGTATCGAGTTCCATGCGCTGCGCACACGTATCTCTGGCGCGCGCCGCTTTGTCTCGCTGCATGTGCTCGTTCCCGGCGCGTGGACCGTGCAGCAGGGCCATGATCTGTGCGAGAGCATCGAGATGGCGCTTCATCGGGCGATGAGCGACACGACGGTCTTCACCCACCTGGAGCCGCGCGAAGACCCTTCCGCCTGGGACGACCAGGGTCTCGACCGCCAACTCGAAGACAGCGGCGCGCAAGGCTAGCGGGCAAGGGTAGCGCATAAGGGTAGCGGGCTAGAGGTCTCCATAGCGAGAGTCGGCGTTCCCTGGCCCCGCTATGAGCCGTTTCTATGATTGATTGACACACATTTACACGCATGTTACAGTGTAGGCAATCGATTGTTCACCTATAAGTGACCGCCCGAAATGGCATCAGAGAACGGCAACGAGCATGCCCATCACACTCAAACAACTGAGCCTGCTCGCTGGGGCGCACCCCTCAACTGTCGCGCGCGTCCTCCACGCCGACCCGCGCCAACGGGTGAGCGCCGAGCTGCGCGAGCGCATCCTGGCGTTGGCGCGTGAACACGACTACCGGCCAAATAGCGTGGCGCGGTCGCTGCGAACCAAGCGAACCGCCGTTGTTGGCGTGCTCATCCCCGATATCGCCAATCCGTTCTTCGCGAGCGTGCTGCGCGGCATGGAAGACGCCGCGGCCGAGCGCGACTACAGCATCATTCTCTCGAACACTGATGATCAGCCCGCACGCGAGGCGCACGGCATGGCGATGCTGCGTGACCGCCAGGTGGATGGGCTGCTGCTGGCTACCGCTCGGCTTCACGATCCCGCGATCGCACAGCTTGCGCAGGGACAAACGCCGTTCGTGCTGGTCAACCGGCATACTGAGCCTGTCACTCCAAATGCTGTCGTGCCAGACGACTACGCGGGCGGCGTTGCGGCCATCGAGCACCTGCTGGAGCTAGGCCACCAGCGCATCGCGCACATCGCGGGCGCTGACGACACCTCCACTGGCTTCATGCGTGAGCAAGCCTATCGCGACACGCTGCGACTACACGGCGCCGACCGCTTTGCTGATCAGGAGATGTTGCTCGTGCGCGGATCATTCCGCGAGGCAGGCGGCTACACCGCGATGCAGACGCTGCTCGACCTCGCTGAGCCACCAACCGCTGTCTTCGCGGTCAACGATCTGGCGGCGCTTGGCGCGATCCACGCCATCAACGAAGCTAGCTTGCGCGTGCCAGAGGACATCTCAGTGATCGGCTTCAATGACCTGTTCCACGCCTCGCACATGACCCCCAGCCTGACAACGGTGCAGGTGCCGCATCGCGCGATGGGCGTGCGCGCAGCCGAGCGTCTGCTCAGCATGATCGTCGACGGCGTCATGCCAGAGAGTCCGCTGCTGCTGCCTGTCACGCTGATCGCGCGCCAGAGCACCGGACCCGCGCCCCAGCGCCGACCAAGCGCGCGCACACGGCATAACAGCGCGGCGCCAACCAGTTAGTGTCAGCAGCTAGTGTCAGCAGCTTACGTCAAACGATGCGGTGAACACTGAGGAGATGGCCGGGTGAGTTGGATATCTCGTCTACTGGCGGCTGGCGGGCGCTCGCACGCGCCGCGCGCACCGGAGGGACCCATGTCACATACATCACAGACGCCGCAGGAGTCCGCTCCATCGTCGCGCAGCGCAGCGCAATCGCAACCAATGTCAGCCTCAGAGAGGAGTACGCAGATGCCAACCATCGGATACATAGGCCTCGGCGCGATGGGTGGACGAGTCGCCAAGCGATTGCTCGACGCCGGGCATACCGTGACGGGCTACAACCGTACACCCAGCAAAGCGCAGTGGCTTGTGGACGCAGGCATGCGCCTTGCCGGCAGCCCTCGCGAGGTCGTGGAGGCGTCCGAGATTATCTTCTCGATGGTGACCAACACCCAGGCGCTTGAAGCGATCATCGAGGGCCCCGATGGCATCATGAGCGCTCTTGGCCCTGGCAAGATCTACATCGATATGAGCACGGTCAACCCTGCCGTTTCGCGCCACATCGCCGCCCGGGTGGAGGAGCGCGGCGCACAGATGCTAGATGCGCCTGTCTCGGGCAGCGTCATCACGCTGGAGCAAGGCAAGCTTTCGATGATGATCGGCGGCGAGCGCGCGACATATGACTACGCGCTGCCGACGCTGCATGCCATCGCGCCGAAAGTGCAGTACGTCGGCTCACATGGCCAGGCGGTGCTGATGAAGATCGCCATCAACCTGAACCTGCAAGTGCAGATAACAGCCTTCAGCGAGAGTGTGCTGCTGGCCGAGAAGGGCGGCATCCCGCGCGAGACGGCGATGCAGGCGCTGCTCGATAGCGTCGTCGCGTCGCCATCGCTCCAGTACCGCGCGCCCTTCATCACCCATGCGCCCGACGAGGTCTGGTTCAACGTCAACATGATGCAGAAAGACATGCTGCTCGCGTTGGAGATGGGGCGTGAGCTGAACGTGCCTCTGCCCACTGTCGCCGTGAGCAACGAGTTTCTGACAGCGGCGCGGGCGCAGGGGCTGGAGAGCCACGACTTCTACATCACCTTCCAGGTGCTGGCGAAGATGGCGGGCATCGAGCGCGATGTGGACGCGCTCACCCCTCCGCAGGAGTAGCGCACGCGCAAGTGAAGTCCTCTGGCGCCTGACAAAAGGCGCTTTGCCGTTGGCACGTCGTAAGCAGAGGTAGACGCCAATGATGCGCGCTGACGAGACAATGCTGCGTGTCCGCACGTTTCAGGGACTCCAGAATCTGCCTGTCGTGGCGGCGCAGCGGCGCGGCTACTTCGCCGAGGTGGGGCTGGCGGTGACGCTTTCGTTCACCAATAGCTCCGCTGAACAGCTTGGCATGCTGGCGCGCGGCGAGGTGGAGCTGATTCACACAGCGCCAGACAACGTCGTAAACTTCGAGACGCAGCCCGCGGCGTTTGGCTGTGACCCAGCGACGGCGCCGCATCTTGCGCTGCTGCTGGGAGGCAGCAACGGCCCGCTCAGCGTCTTCGCTCTACCCAGCATCCCTACTCCTGCCGACCTGCGGGGGCGCGAGGTAGGGGTGGATAATCCCAGTTCGGGCTTTGCGCTGACATTGCGCGATCTGCTGGCGCGCGAGGGACTGGAGCTGGCGCGCGACTACACCTTCATCGTCGCGGGCGGCACGGGCGCGCGGGCGGCTGCGCTGGCGCAAGGTCATCTGGCGGCCACCATCGTCTACCCGCCATTCGATCTCCTGCTGGCGAGCAAGGGATATCATCGCCTGGCGACTTCGACCAACGCCTACACAGCGTATGCGTCGCAGGGGCTCGCGGGCGCGCGTGACTGGGTAGAGGCGCACAGCGACAGCGTGACACGCTATATCGCCGCGCTGCTGCGGGCGCTGCGCTGGATCTACACGCCAGAGCAGAGCGCGGCGGTGGAGGCGCTGCTGGCGGCGGAGCCGGCGCTTGGCGCGGCGGGCGTCTCACCCGCCCAGGCCTACGCCGCATTCACTGATCCACGACTGGGATTCGGGCGCGAGGCGGCGCTCGATACCGCCGGTCTGGCGCAGGTCATCGCGCTGCGCGCCCGCTATGGGGGCGCCTCTGCCGCCGCGCTGGGCCAGCCGGCTGACTACTGCGATCTGCGCTGGTACGAGCGCGCCCGCGCCAGCCTGTAGCCTCATCTGCCCGTATTTGGGTGTAGAACCCTCACCCCAACCCCTCTCCTGGTGGGAGAGGGGCTTTTCGTCGCTCTCCACCGGAGTAGAGCACGAGACGGGAATGAGGGTTCGTTAGCGCTGAATCGCCAGATCGCTCACGCCGCTATGCGCCCGCGGTCTGCTTCGTGACACTGCCGCCGAGGTAGAGCGCGCTGATTTCGGGGTTGTTGAGCACGCTGACGCTTGGGCCATCGAGTCGCACCTGCCCGCTCTCCATGACGACGCCATGGTCGGCAAGGCGCAGTCCGGCGCGCGCATTCTGCTCCACCAGCAGAATCGTGCGACCTGCGTCTTTCATCGCATTGACCGTCTTGAAGACCTCTTTGAGCGTCTTGGGGTCCAGGCCCATCGACGGCTCATCGAGCAGCACCAGTGATGGGTCGAGCATCAGGCAGCGCGCGAACTCGACCAGGCGCTGCTGACCGCCAGAGAGACTTCCTGCCTGCTCACCCGCGCGCTCGCGCACAATCGGGAAAAGCTGCTGAATCTCGTCGTAGCGCCGACGGACGAGGGATGCGTCGCGCAGCATGTACGCGCCTAGCTCGACATTCTCGCGCACCGTCATCGCGGGAAAGAGGCTGTGATTCTGCGGCACCTGCACAAGCCCGCGCATCAGGATCTGCTGCGGTGAAAGCCCGACGAGATTCTGCCCCTTGAACATGACCTGGCCGGTGCGCGGTTTGATGATGCCGGAGATGGCGGTGAAGATGGTCGATTTCCCCGCGCCGTTGGGGCCAACGATGCAGGTAATCGTCCGCTCCTCGATCGCCAGGTTGACGCCGCGCAACACATCGCCGCCACCATAGCCCGCGACTACGTTCTTGAGTTCTAGTAGCATCACGTCAGTCTCCCAGATACGCTTCGAGCACGGCGGGATTGGAGCGCACGATCTCCGGAGTTCCCTCGGCCAGCTTCGCGCCACGGTGCATCACCATGACCCGATTGCACAGGCCCATGACGAACTCCATGTTATGCTCCACGATCAGAAAGGTTACGCCCTGGCGGTTGAGCTCGCGAATACGCTCGCCCAGCTGCCCGATCAGCGTTGGATTGATGCCGCCCGCTGGCTCATCCAGCAGGATCATCTGAGGCTCAGCGATCAGGATGAACGCCAGCTCCAGCAGCTTGCGCTGGCCATACGACAGGCTGCCCGCCGGCGCGTCTTTCAAATGCGTCAGGCCAACAAACTGGAGCAGTTGCAGCGCGCGGTCGTGCTCGTGCGAGGCGCTCCAGCGACCCAGCAAGGAGGCCAGGCCTTTGCGCTTGATCGCGACATGCATGTTCTCGGTCACAGTCAGGCGCGGGAAGATGCGTGTTAGCTGGAACGTGCGCCCAATGCCCAGGCCAAAGACGCGATCAGGGCCAAAGCGGCTGATGTCGGCGCCATTAAATCGTACTGTCCCCGTGTCGGCTCGCTCGTAGCCCGTGATGACGTTGAACAGTGTCGTCTTGCCTGAGCCATTCGGGCCAATGAGTCCGGTGATCGAGCCTTTCTCAACCGCGATGGAACAGGAGTTGAGCGCCTGGATGCCACCAAACGCCTTCGATACATCAGTCGCTTGAAGCAGAGTCATCTGAGTCTCCCGTGTGCGTGTATGTGGCGGGTTTGCCGACATCGATCGCCCCATGACGCTACTTCCGTTCCGCCACTACTGAGCCTGGCGGATTGGGAGCGTTTGGCCCGGTCCGTGGCGCCCTCACCGTCGGAGGCTGCGGCGCGACGGGTGTCTCGTTGCGCGCCGTCAGTCGCTTGAAGAGGCGATTCCGAACGGCGGGTACGATGCCCTCAGGCAGCAGCAGGATGACGGCGAGGAACACGATGCCTTCAAACACCAGATAGACGCCACCCTGGCTGAAGGTAATCGTCAGGTATTGCTGCGCTGGTATGATGATGACCGCGCCAAGCAATGGACCCGCGATCGTTCCCAGGCCACCGAGGAAAGCCATCAGCGCAATCAACACATCGAAGTTGGCGTCAAAGGCGAAGGGCGGGTAGATGGACCCGAGAAAGTATGCCCAGACGGCTCCGCACATACCGACGAAGAATGCGGAGAGCACGAACGCCGCCAACTTCACGCGGCCCGTACGCACGCCCAAACCACGCGCGCGGTCTTCGTCATCGCGAATCGCGAGCAGCTCCAGCCCGTACTTCGAGTGGCGGACGAACCAGGAGGTTAGCGTAGCCAGCAAGAGCACCGCCAGGATCACATAGTAAAACGGCAGATTGAAGACGTAGCCACTCCACGGAGGAATCGGCAGCTCCAGACCCGAG
>DASQSS010000083.1:0-10360 GCA_035642255.1 Ktedonobacterales bacterium
CCGCGCTCTGGGCGGGATCGAACGCCGCGCCGTGGCAAGGGCAGAGCAAAAGCTGGCTCGACGGATCGTACGAAACGGGGCAGCCTTGATGTGTGCAGGTCGCGTCGAAGGCGACAAACTTCCCACTCTGCAAATGCACCACAACGCCAGGGTCGCCATTCGCGGGAATGGTGAACGTCGCCGAGCTATTGGCTGGAACACTGGATACCTGCGCTATGACATTGGATGCCCCAGCGGTCGAGCCGCTCGCGGGTGTGCTGGCGCCGCTCGTCGCGCCTGTGGTTCCACCTGTCGTTCCAGTGGCGGGCGCCGCCGGAGCGGGATGCGTGACGCTCCAGAGCCAGGTGACGACCAGCATGACACCGCCGCCGACGACAGCGCCGCGCACGAATTGACGCCGGCCTATCTCCGCCTGCGCCTGGCGCGCCCGCTGAGACGCGCGCACGGAGCCGCGCCCACGCACGGATACGGACGTTGGCGCGATGTCCGCGTTTTCCGTCGGCGCGCCGTCCTCGCCCGCAGCCGTCCCCAGTGCGAGCGCCAGCGCCGCGCGAACGGTCGCCAGACGCTGCGGAGAGACGCGCCGCTCGATCCACTGCGCCAGCCAGAGGTCAACCGATGGCCAGCCGCCTGCGAGAGGTCCGGCGAGCAGCAGCGTCGCCCAGGCGAAGACGTACACGATATCGGCCCCGTAGAAGTAGGGACGCACGCGCCAGGAGGCGGAGAGGAAGAAGAGCAGACTGAGCAGCGCTCCGAAGAACGCGGCGGGACGCAACAGCAGACCAAGCAGCGCGCCCAGCCCAATGGCGATCTCGCCCCATGCGATGGCGCCACCCCAGACCTGCGCATGCGGCGCCACGACATGGACGAGCAGGCCATTGATCGGCGAGCCAATCGCGAAGGCTTTGATCTGATTGCCGATGTAACCGATGGCATGGGGATTGAAAAATTGCGGGTCGGTCAGCTTCTGGATGCCAGCGTAGATAAACGTGACGGCCAGAAAGAGTCGCAGTGGCGCGAAGATCCAGCCGGGGAGAGTCACATCGAGCGCGTGACGGAAGGCCGCCTCGACGCCAGAGATACCTCCAGCCGACATGCCCCCCGCGTGGCGACGGGCCGAACCATTCGATGACTCCTCTGTGGCGCGTCGAATCTCGGGCGCCGCGCTCGCTCGACGCGCAGCGGGAGTTTGCTGCGGGCGTCGCGGACTGGCATTGCGTGGTTGCTGCATGTATGGCCTCGTGGCGCGCTCATGACGCTCAGCTCACTGGAGTTCTTTTGAACTGGGGCTTACTCGCGGACAGGCGAGGCGTCCAGCATAAAGCACAAAGTGACCCCCACCAGGCGTCTAGCGTACAGGATTGACTTGAGAATCGCATGATGAGAGGATGAGAATTCTCTCATGCTTGCGCGGCGCCAGGGCCGATGCCGTATAGGCTGAGGCCACCTGGCCGCGTAGCGCGGGTGATACAATACCTCGTGACTGCGCCTCTACAATACGCTATTTTGAACGAAGGACTGGCGGCCATGCGAATCTTGCTTGTCGAAGACGAACTGCGGCTTGCGCGCAGCTACCAGCGCAATCTGCAGGACGACGGGCACATCGTCGAGACCGTTGCGGATGGCAATGAGGCGTTTGAGCGCGTGATGGCCTCGCCCGACGACTTCGACGTGGCGATTCTCGACGTGTTGTTACCTGGCCGCGACGGCATTACCGTATGTCGTGACCTCCGCCGCGCGGGTATTACGCTGCCAGTCTTGCTGCTGACCGCGCTGGACCAGACCGAAGACAAGGTAGCTGGCCTCGACGCGGGCGCTGACGACTACCTGACCAAGCCGTTTCCATTTGATGAGTTGCTGGCGCGCTTGCGGGCGCTGACACGGCGTGGACGCCAATTCGACCCAAGCGCCAACGCGACCACACTGGAGGTCAGCGACCTATCCATCGACCTGCTGCGCCGTGAGGTGATTCGCGGCAATCGGCTTGTGCCGCTGACCGCGCGTGAGTTTACGCTGCTCGAGTACCTGGCCCGCAACGTCGATCGCGTGCTGACTCGCCAGCAGCTGTGGGCGCGTGTCTGGCCAGAGGGAACGGAGGCGGGCAGTAATGTGCTCGACACCTATATCCACTATCTGCGCGACAAGATTGACCGCGACTCGCCCGATAAGTTGATTCACACCGTTCGCGGCGTGGGCTATTCGCTCCGCTCACCGGAGAAAGGCAGGCGCTGATGGAGCGCCCCACCACCCCACGGTCGCGTTTTGCCAGCGACCTGCTCGCCCGTATGCGGCAGGCGCTGGGTCGTGACGCCGTGCGCGCGACCGCTCAGACTCCGTATCATGTCACGCGCAGACGACTGGTCGTCATCAACCTTGCGGTCGTCTCGGCGATTCTGCTGGTGATGGCCAGCACGATCTACATCGTCGAGACGCACGCGCTCCAGCAACAGGTCGAGCAGCAGCTATCTAGCCGCGCCGACAGCGAGCTGGCGAGCGGCGCCGACCTCATCGCCTCGCACCAGACGCAACCACCAACAGTACACTTGCCTGATTCCTCAGAGCATGACAGCGGCAGCGAGAAGTATGAGCCTAGCGGTCCGAATATCTTCAGCGTGGTGCTGGATACGCATGGCATGATCATTGGCGATCCGAGTGGCGTGAGTACGTACGGACTACCTGACCTCAAGGCCGCGGCCCCAGTGCTCTCCGGCGCGTCGCGTGGAGAGTTCGTCAATGCGCATGTGCAGGACCAGGAGTACATGCTGCTGACCAGGCCGCTCTACTCTAAGGGCGCGCTGGTGGGTGTCGTGCAGGTGGGGCAGTCGTTGGCGCCGATGGAACAGCAAACACATGACCTGCTCGTGACGCTGTTCCTCGTGGGGGTGGGCGCGCTGACATTGACAGCCGGGGCGAGCCTCTATCTCGCCGACCGCGCGCTGCTGCCCATGCGCCTGGCCTACGATCGCCAGCGCCAGTTCGCCGCCGCCGCGTCACACGAGCTGCGCACTCCGCTCGCCTTTGTCCGCTCCCAGCTAGAACTGGTGAATCGGCGGATGCAACGCGCTCAGGCGGGTGTCTCGGGCAGCTTCGCTGCGCCAGGCGCGCTGGCGGAGACGGTACGCGAGGACATCGACGACACGGTCAACGAAGTTGACTACATGACGCGCCTGGTGCGTGATCTGCTGCTGATGGCGCGTGACGAGGGCGACCATCGCAGCATCGCCTGGCGACCGGTGGAGCTTCGCGCGCTGGCGCAAGATGTCGCCGACACCGTGCGTCCCTCGGCGACCCAGCGCGGACTCATCCTCGACGACCGCACCACCAGTGATGAGCCGATCTGGGTGATGGGCGACCACGATCGGCTACGGCAGCTCCTCTTGATTCTGCTCGATAACGCTACGCGCTACACCGCATCTGGCGGCCATGTCTGGCTGGAGGCGCGCAGCGGGCGCGGCTCTCTGCTCGGTGGGCGCCGCCCTATCGCGCAGATCATCGTCGGCGACACGGGCGTGGGCATCGCGCATGATCAGCAGGAGCGTATCTTCGAGGCGTTCTATCGTCCGAGCGGGCATAGCGCAAACACGTCCGCAAGCAATGATAATCATAGCGGCGCGGGACTGGGCCTGGCGCTCGCGCGATGGCTCGTCAGCGCTCATAGCGGCGACATCGCCGTCAAGAGCGCGCCGGGCGATGGCAGCGTCTTTACCGTGTCATTACCTCTGCACGCCGAGCCTCGGACTGATGGAGCCGGCAGCGCAGTGACAGGCGATCAGGCAGGGGATGGGACAAACGACACGGCCGCCATCAAGCCCGCCGCTGAAGCCGAGCGATCAGACGCCGGCGCCACAGCGGAGAGCTAGGCGCCGGGCGGGCACGGACGACCATCTTCAATGCATGTCTTCAATACATGCCTGCACTACATGTGAAAATCCTCAGGGTACTTTCACCTTCTTCCCACGTAGGCGCGGTACGCTCACAGACAATGAGTACTCAGGCGACATGCGCCCGGCGCGCGGCGTCTTGAACAGGTCAGCATGCGACGTCCGGAGGAGATCGTGATGAGCGAGCAACCATCTGAGCCACAGCAGCCGCAATGGTCACCGGGAAGTGACGCGGCCATTCCTCCCACTTCCCAGGCGCCGCAAGGCCCCTATGAACCTTATTACCCACCAACAGTTCCATATCAGCCAACGTATCCAGCATGGCAGGCGACTCCGATGGGCGCTCCGGCGCCTCAGCCAGCTCGGGCAGCTCGCATGCCCAAAGATGAGGCGCTGGCGATCACAAAGAAACTGAAATCAGCGCTGATCGCTGGCTCAGTCATGGCGTTCGGCGTACTCACCGCATTGGTGGCGGGCCATGTGACGGGCGTGACCGCTCGCGCATCGGGCGCCACGTCATCGAACACCAGCTCGAACACCAATTCGAACTCAACGACTGCGCCGACGAGTCCATCGAACAACGGTGATGATGGCGGTTTTTTCAATCAGGCGCCATCGAGCAGTAGCGGCAATACGGGCGGATTCGGCGTCAGCCCGAGTGCGCCCTCTCAATCGCCAATTACGGGGTCGAGTGTCTCGTAGCGTGACGATGGAGTCCATGCGATGGAATCTACACGAGTGGCGAGTGACTTCGAGACGCTGACCGGAATGCGGCGAGCGGCATTCCATGCGATGGGGACGACGATCGCTGTCATCGCGCCGAGCGGCCAGGCGCGCGAAGCGCTGCGCCTCACTCGCGATCTCTTCGATGAGTGGGAGCGCACGCTCAGCCGATTTCGTCCTGAGAGCGAGCTTTCGCGGCTCAATGCGGCGGCGGGCTTTTGTGTCGCCATTGGTCCGCTATTGCTGACAACGCTAAACAAAGCGATTGATGCCGCCAGAGCGACACGCGGCGTCTTCGACCCCACCGTGTTGCAGCGGATGATCGAGATTGGCTACGACCGCACTTTCGAGGCGATGCCGCCACGTCTGCCAGCCGTCCAGAACGCGCGCGCCTCGCACGTCGGCGGTTGGCGGGAGATCATGGTGGATGAGCCGCGACGACTCGTGCGCCTGCCTGCCGGTGTCGGCCTCGACTTCGGCGGCATCGCGAAGGGGCTTGCGGTCGACGCAGCGCTCGATCTGCTCACGGAGCAGGGCATCATGCCCGCGCTCATCAATGCTGGCGGCGATCTGGCCGTGCGCGGAACTCCACCGAACCTGCCCCATTGGCCAATCACCGCGCCGGGCAAAGACGAGCAATGGGTGATTGGCCTGGAACAGGGCGCGCTCGCCACCTCTGGCCTGAGCCGCCGCCGTTGGATGCAGGGCGACCAGCCGCGTCACCACCTGATCGATCCGCGCACCGGAGAACCCTCGGCGTCGGCGCTGTGGTCCGTCACAGCGGTCGCGGGGGCATGCGCGCAGGCCGAAGTCGCCGCCAAGACGGCGCTCATCCTCGGCCGTGAGCGCGGCGCGCAGTTCATCGCATCGGCTCGGCTGGGGGCGCTGCTGGTTGGCCAGTCGGGTGAGTGGAGCGCGGCTGGCGCATGGCCACGCGCGGGGATGCGTTCGCTGGAACCACATGACACAACTGGGCAGGGAGTCATCGAATGAGCGTGTGGGGGCAGGTGACATGGGATATCGCGCGTGCAGGCGGGTTCGTGGCCTATGGGCTGCTGACACTGGCCGTCGCGCTGGGGCTGGCGCTTTCGATGCGCTGGCAGGCGCCGCGCTGGCCACGCCTCATCAACAGTGAGCTGCACAATTTCGTGACGCTGCTCAGCCTGGTCTTTACCATCATCCATGTGTTGGCCGTCTGGCTTGACCCCTTCACGGCGTTTGGCTGGTCCGAGATCTTCATCCCTTTCGCCAGCCACTATCGGGCGATCTGGATGGCGTTTGGTATCGTGGCGCTCTATCTGGGGCTGGCGCTGGCGGCGAGCGTCTGGCTGCGTCCGTTCATCGGCTATGAATGGTGGCGACGGCTGCACGTCCTGACGCTCGTGGTCTATGCGCTCGTCACTGTGCACGGCCTGACAACAGGCAGCGACACGCGCACGGTTTGGGGCGCCGCGATCTACGGATTGAGCGGTCTGGCGATCGTCGCGATGGTATGGATTCGCCTGCTCGCCCCGACTGGCCCGCTACAGCGACGGCATCCCATCTGGGTGGGCATCACCGCGCTGGCGCTCTTTGTCGGCGTCATCGCCACAATGCTCGGGCCGATGCGGTCGGGATGGAACGCCTTCGCCAATGGCAGCGGCGGCTCCGGGCAGCGAGGCGCCGCGCCCTCGACAGTCGCCGGTCAGAGCATCATCAACCCGAGCTCAACGGGCACACCAAATACCAGCGTCAGCGACACGGGACTGGTCGCGCCGTTTCTGGCGCAGGTCACAGGCTCCTTCAGCCAGGCTGGCCCTGACGCCAACGGGTCCACGCAGCTGACACTGCAATCGTCGCTGCACGACACTCAGAGCGGAAAGAGCGGCGCGCTCACCATCATCATTACAGGCGTGGACCAGGGTGACGGCTCCATCGCGGTGACAGGCTCACAGGTGAACCTGGGACCCAGCACCACCAACACGACCTATCGCGGCCAGCTCAGCCAGCTGAGCAGCGATGACGATCACTGGCGCATGGAAGGGACGTTGAATCCAACGAGTGGCTCAGGGTCGTCCATTGACCTGCTCGTGACTCTCAGGATGCAGAGTGGCGGCCAGGTCTCCGGCCAAGCGCAGGCGGTGAGTGGCGCGAGCGGCTCCAGCAATTCGAGCAGCTCCAACAGTAGCAGCGGAACGAGCAATTGACCACAGCGCGCGGCAAGTGACTCACTAGGCATATGGCGTCGAGCGTGGCGTGGTCGCTGGAGATGAGCATCCCCGCACTCCAACCCCTCTCCCAGAGGCCGAGGAGCTGCGACGCTCGCAGCGCGCATCCGCCGTTCGCTGTGATGATCTGGGGAGAGCCATGTCGCGCAGCGGAGTCGAAGATAAGCCCACCTGGCGCTCACTGCCGCCTGAGGTGCGTCGGCGCGTCGCGGGAGAGCTTGGCGCGGAGGTCGCGCGGGCGGCCCGCATCTGGGGCGGCTATGGTCCGTCGCCAACGTTTCGGCTCACACTGGCCAACGGGCAGCGCGCATTCTTCAAGGGTTGTGGCCCTGGCGCGAGCGCATTTCTGCATGATGTCATGCAGACTGAGGAGCGCGTCTACACGGAGCTGGAGCGATACATCTCGCCGTGGGCGCCACGGTTGCTCGGCGCGATTCATGAAGGCGGCTGGCATGCGCTGCTGCTCGAAGATGTTGGCCCGAAGACCGCGCCGCCCTGGTCCCCCACGCTGGCTCAGCGGGTGATGCGCGCCTACGCCGGATTTCATCAAGCCAGCCTCGGCGCCGACTTGCCCGCATGGCTGCCGCGCTTCGCGGACGACGAAGCGCGCGTCACCTGGCGCAGCGTCATCGAACAGACGGACGATCTGCGCGAGGTCGCCAATCTGGCAGGCTCGCATGCCGATGACGCCCTACGCTGGCTCCGCCAGGCGGAATCGCTCTTCACGCGGTTGACAGCGGACGCGGCCGAGATTCCCGGCCCGAGCGCGCTATTGCACTTCGATACCCGATCAGACAATTTACGCCTGCAAAACGGACGTCTGCGCCTCTTCGACTGGCCAGCGGTCGAGGTCGGCCCCGTCGAGATCGACGTCGTCGCGCTCGCGCAATCCATCACCGTCGAGGGTGGGCCTGAGCCAGAACGACTCATTACCTGGTATGGCGGGGAGCTCCGCCCGGAAGTAGTGGATGTGGCGCTAGCCTGGCTCACTGGCTTCTTCGCTCTGCGCGCATGGCAACCAGAGATTCCCGGTCTGCCACGCCTGCGCCGCTTCCAGCGCCAGCAGCTCGCCACACTGCTCGACTGGTCCGCGCGCCGCTTCGCGCTGCCCACACCAAACTGGACCGCGGCGCTTTAGCTCGACGCCAGGTTGGCCCCCGATGCTAACGTGAGACGCTCGGCTGGCGGTTAAAACCGCCAGCTTTCCCTCAGCTCCGGTTGGCCTCGGCTTCGGCGCTCGACTCAACCGCCGCCTCGGCGTACTGAAGCTCGTAGAGGCGCTTGTAGTAGCCATTGCGCGTCAGGAGCTGCTCATGCGAGCCTTCCTCGACGATGCGGCCTTTGTGGAGCACGATGATGCGGTCTACGTTGCGAATCGTCGAGAGGCGGTGAGCGATGATGATGGAGGTGCGACCCCGCATCAGGCGGTCCAGCGCATCCTGAATCAGCGCCTCGGTGGCTGTATCCACGCTGCTCGTCGCTTCGTCGAGAATCAGCAGAATCTCTGGATTGAACGCGATCGCGCGGGCAAACGCGAGCAGCTGCTTCTGACCCACCGAGAGGCCAGCGCCGCGCTCCAGCGTCTCCTCGTCGTAGCCGTGCGGTAGCTGCGCGATGAACTTGTCGGCGTTGACGAAGCGCGCCGCCTCGCGCGCCTGTTCGTCGCTGATCGTCTGCTCATGCAGCCGGATGTTGCTGGCGATGGTCCCCGCGAAGATGAACGGGTCTTGCAGCACCGCGCCAATGTGGCGGCGCAACTCGTCCTGCCGCACGTCCTTCACGTTCACGCCATCCACCAGCACGTCGCCGCGCTGCACATCGTAGAACCGCGAGATCAGGCTGATAAGCGAGGTCTTGCCCGCGCCCGTCGCGCCCACGAACGCCACGCTCTCCCCTGGCTGGATGTGAAACGAGACGCCCTTCAACACCCAATCGCCGGGATTGTAGGCGAACCAGACATCGCGAAATCGCACGTCGCCCCGCACCACGCCTAGCGGGCGCGGCTGATCGGGGTCCGCCACCTGAACTGGCTCATCCAGCACACGGAAGATGCGCTCCGAGCTTGCCATTGCCGACTGCAGAACGGTGTACTCGTCGGCGAGGTCGCGCACGGGCAGGAAGAAACGGTCAGCGTATTGCAGAAAGGCGACCAGCGCGCCAAGCGTCAACGCGCCCGAGAGCGCCTGCCCGCCACCGACACGCACGATCAGCGCGGTGGCGACGGCGGCGAAGAGATTGACCACTGGCAGAAAGATGGCGAAGTAGAACAGCGACCGCAGCGACGAATTGAAGTAGTCCAGGTTGAGCTGGTCGAAGTACTCGAAGTTGCGGCCCTCGCGGTTGAAGAGCTGCACCACCTGCGTTCCGGCGATGTTTTCGGCGACGTTGGCGTTGATGCGCGCCAGGCGCACGCGAATCTGGCGGAAGGTGTCGCGCATAACGCGCTGGAAATAGCGGGTGACCAGCGCCAGCGGCGGAAAGACAATGCAGACGATCAGCGCCAGCCGCCAGTTCTCGGCGAAGAGGACGATGATAATGCCCACGAGCGTCAGCACGTCTCCGACCAGCGCGACCGAGCCAGATCGGAAGAGCTGATCGAGCGAATCCACGTCGTTGGTGATGCGCGTCATCAGGCGGCCCACGGGATTGTGGTCGAAGAACGAGAGCGAGAGCCGCTGCAGATGCTCGAACATCGCGGAGCGCAGGTCATACATCACCCGCTGCCCGATGACGCTGAGAACAAAGTTCTGCGCATAGCGCAGCCCGAAGCCGAAGCACAGCGTCAGCAGGTAGATCAGCGCGAGCAGCAACGTGCCATTCATGCGCGCGACCGCGCTCAGCCCGGCAGGATGAACGGGCGCGATGTAGCGATCGATCGCGACCTGAGTGATATACGGCGCGAGCAGATCATTGCCGACCGAGACCAGCGCGACGAGCAGCGTCACCCATACCAGCTTGTGATATGGGCGCACAAAGGTCCACAGCCGCCGCACGAGTCGGGCGTCATACGCCTTGCCGAGGATCTCATCTTCCTGAAAGAACGACTGCGCCATTCCTAAGCATCCTCCTCTGCTCGCGCGCCCGTATCGCCCGCGCTGATCAACTTCGAGGGCTCTGATGGCTTCGTTCCATCAACCGCATCTAACTCCTCAGACTCCTCAGGCTCCTCAGGCGGCGTCTCGTCACCCTCCAGCTCGTCAGCCAATAGCTGGCGGCGATACATGTCGGCGTAGAGGCCGCCCAGTGAGAGCAGCTGCAGATGCGTCCCGCGCTCCACAATGCGCCCATCATCAAGCACGACTATCTGATCGAAATTCTTGATGGTGGAGATGCGGTGCGCGATGACGATGGATGTACGCCCATCCATCACGCCGCGCAGACCCTGCAGAATGGCGGCTTCGGTGTGAGTATCCACACTGGAGAGCGAGTCATCCAGAATCAGGATGAGCGGATCTTTCGCGACCGCCCGCGCGATGCCCGCACGCTGTTTCTGACCGCCAGAGAGCGTCACCCCGCGCTCGCCAATCATCGTTTCCACACCAGTGGGGA
>DASQSS010000084.1:0-12071 GCA_035642255.1 Ktedonobacterales bacterium
GCCGCGAGGGTGACGGTCCACATCAGCGTTTGTGGGTCTATTCCACTAAACGGCTGATAGATCGCGACCCAGCCAACACATGCCGTCGCGACCACAGGCACGACACAGGCCAGCGCAGTGAGTAGATTAAATTGAGCGCTCATGTTCATACCTGAGCGCGAAGAAGCTTCCATAGACGCGGTGGCCTCCTCGATATCTCTCGTCTCTGGCCAAGCTCGCTGCGAGACACAGAGTGGCGATCAGTGGGCGCGGTCATTGCTGTGTCGCGCGAAACCATGAGAACAACGGGCATGTCTACGCGCGCAGCGGTAGACGTTGGCATTAGTGTATGCTATTCTCGCCACTCTCGCATACAGGTTGTGACCAACGGCGCGCCTCGCTTGCTGAGTCCCAGCGCGGGCGCATGACGCAACGCCCTTCAGTCGGCGCGATAGCGATGCAGCCGATCGCTGAAGAGCAGCCGTTCCGGGTCGAGCGCGACGATCGTCCGGCCATCCGCCTGCGCGATTCCCTCTGTGAAGGGCTGAGCCCATGCGGGCGCGCTGGCTGCCGCATCCCGACGAATCGAGTCGCCCATGGTGCGAATCTCGGTCACGACATCTACAACCAGGCCGATCGTCATGTCGCGCTTCACGACCGCGAGCAGACGGCTGCGCGGTGTGACACCGATGGTGGGCAGCCCGAGGAATCCGCGCAGATCCACGACGGAGATGATGGATCCCCACATCTGCGTGACACCTAGCACCCAGGGTGCGACATTGGGAACAGGGGTGACTTCAAACGCACGCTCGACTCCCTGCACCGCCTCGGAAGGAAGCGCGCATTCGATATCTCCGAGCAGGAACAGGATGTGCTGCGCCGCCACTTCCGCCGGCGAGGCGCCGGCCGGGCTGAGCATCATCATGCGCTGGAGGGTCGCGATCTGCTCGGCATCTGTGGCGCCCAGGTTCCGCGCGAGCTGCTCAACTGATTCAGCCGTCAGCGCGCCGCCCGGCAGTTGCCCCTGGTTGATCGCTGCGAGCGCCTGGCGCATCAAATCGGACACCTGAGCGCGGTCGCTCTCCGATTGGGAGGTGAGCGCCCGAAATGCGCCACGGGGATCGTTCATGGGTCCTCCTGAAAGACACGACGCCAGGCGTCGACGCGCGTACGTGCGCGTACAGGCGCGTACAGGCGCGTACAGGTGCGACGCCTTCGCGCTGCGCCACCCACGCGCGTCGGCGTAGCACAGCGCGAAGGCGAATTGCCGGGCGAATTACATGCTGATGCCGATGAGCGCGCGGATGCCCGTCAGCAGCTCTTCTTTATTGAAGGGCTTAGTGATGTAGAGGTCAGCGCCCTGCTGCAGACCCCACTTCTTGTCCAGAGGGGTGTTCTTGCCGCTGACGAGAATGACGGGAATATGCCGGCTCGCCTCGTTCTGCTTCAGCTTGCGGCAGACCTGGAAGCCGTTCTGCTTCGGCAGCACAACATCAAGCACGACGCATTGCGGTCGCTCGGCTCCGACCATCTCCAGCGCTTCATCACCATCAGCGGCGGTCACCACATCGAAGCCACTCTCCCGCAGCGGGGTGGCGATAAGGGTGAGATCTGTCCAGCTGTCATCGACGACGAGAACTTTAGGCGCGGGCATTACCTTACTCTCCTTACACCTGCCTGCCTCGGGTGGTTAGACACCGCATCTACGAGTTGCAGACAGTGTTGTGCTGTTCTGTTGATATGAACGTATGACGCCTCTATGGGCGCACATCCTGTCGAATTGCGCCACAAGGGCTAGCCGAATCGCATGCCCGCTTTCCCAGGATGGTCTCTCTTACTGCTGATAAACGCCGCGTCGCAAGCGCATGTTCCGCTGACTCTCGCGCTTGGCCGCGCGGTCACGCGCGCCAGGCGTATCCAGATAGCGACGAACCGTCTGCACCAGCTCTGTCGAATCGAACGGCTTGGTCATGTACTCGGTCGAGCCAGCCAGTTTGCCGCGCATCTTGTCAAAGATCCCGTCCTTGCCACTGAGCATGATGATGGGCAGGTCGCGATACTCCGGATTGTTGCGCACCAGATGGCAGATATTGTACCCGTCCATGCGTGGCAGCATGATGTCCAGCAAGATGAGATCCGGCTGCGTATCGGAAACCGCAGCGAGCGCGCTCAGGCCGTCTCCCGCGGTGACTACACGAATACGCTCACGTTGCAGCGTCAACTGCACGATTTTCCGCACAGTGGGGCTATCGTCCACCACCAGCACAACAGGCTCCGCCACCGATCTGACCCTCCTGAGTCGCTCAATCTCAGACTGAGCGACTCGCGCGCTGTTCCTCAAGCGCCGCTTGCGCACACGCCATCATGACACGCTCTCTCACACGCTTTCAGACGCTCATCTCATTTTACAGGGAGTATGGGGTAGTCGCATAGTGTTCGCCGCAGAGGCCGCTCGGTCAATGATTTCAGCCAATAGATGCGGTGTACCATCGGTGTAGCGTTCCCATCTCGTAGTCTAGCTCACGCAGGAGCGCAATCCAAACCTCGTCGAACTTTCTTCCACCCGGCGCTGGCCCAAGCTCTTCCGCGCAGACCAGCTCGTAAATCTGACGCACTGTCGCGTGCATCATCCGCGTAGCGTCCCAGTAACAGCTGATAAGCTCCTGTCCGCGCACCACACGGTCGAGGCTTTTGACATCGTCATACACCAGGCGACCTTTTTCGATGCGGGTCAGCTCGTCCATGCGTGGATAGCCTGCCTGAAGCGCATCCACTACTGGACCGACCGTGCGATCGATGTAGCGGATCGCTTCGATCGGGCTTGGCTCACCCCGCCCTCGCAACGAGCGGGCGAAGCGCGCGTGGTGCGCCAGCAACGCGTTGACGGTGGCGCCCATGACATCGGTGAGCTGGAGCATCAGTTGGTCTGGCTCCTTGCGCGAGATATGCTCCAACTGTGCGCGTGACTGGGTGAGCAAGGTGAACATGCTCCGCTCCAGCTCCTGATCCAGACGCTCATCCACCAGCGTGACGAGGCCGCGCTCTAGCAGTGTCGTGAGCCAGGCTCCCGCGACCCCCTCCGGCATCAGCAGCGCATAGGCGATCATGTAGAGCGGGCGACGCTCCTCGGCGAGCTGATAAATCCACATCTCTTCTGTGCGTAGGCCGGATAGGCGGGAGCTGTCGGCAGCGGAGACCGCTTTGCGCACGCGCGCTGTGCGAGGCGCGGGACGGATACGCATGTTGTCACGCTCGTCGGCCAGACGCAACGCTTCAAGCAGAACGTGGTCAATGTTCAGTGGATGCGCGGCGCTCGCGGTGTACATGCCACCTGTCCGGCGGCCAGCCGAGTTGTCGCGCATGAACTCGAATCGCCCGCGATCCCAGCGTACGGCGCGGCTGAGCGCCTGCACGACCACAAACTCGCGTCGCTGCAACTCTTCAGCGGTACCGATATCGCCGGTATTCACGAGAAACTGAATCATGGAGGAGAGATCACGACGCGCATCCTGGGGTATGAGCATAATCTGCTCTGGACCCAGCCGCCCCATCGCGCGGAGCAGGTCAATTAAATCCGGCTCTGGGAGGTCCGGTTCGTCGAGGCTCGTTACCGCGCCATCCTGCAGATAGATGCGCAGACGCTCAGAGCCAGACCTCACGGTGAGGGTACCTGTCTTGTTCCCCAACGCCAGCATTTTCAGCGTGGACTGCAAGGTCAGGGTCTCAAGGTCGCCATCGAGAATGCGACTTTGCGAAGCACCCTGGTTGTCGTAGTCCATCACGGGCTCCCTGTACATTGCACACATACTGGTCGCATCTCGCTTCGCATCTCGCTTCGCGTCGTGCGATGGGCGGACGCGGAGGCGCCTGACTACCGAGCCAGAAGGGGCTGCCAATCCGGGCGCCGAGAGCGCGCACATCACATGTCGTGGAACTCGTTCAGCCGTAATTCCGCCGCGTGAGTGTGGAGTCTGCGCTGAACAGCACAGCATTCGGGCGAAAGTCTGGCCTATTGTACCATATGTGACCATTGGTTCAAGGGGTACTAGCCAGCCGTTACCGCCCGCTTGAACGGGGCGACTGAACATCAGTCAGAGCAGGCGCGGCTCCTCGGTGTCCGCAATCGCATCGTGCTGACGGTCGTGTTTTGCGCGTTGGCCTCCGCTGAGCGCCGTGGCCACAAAGAGCGCCCGGTGATGCTGAGTTGGACCAAGCGTGCGCAGCGCGGTCAGGTGCTCCGCTGACCCATAGCCAGCGTTGCGCTCCCAGCCGTAGCCACCGTGCGCTCGCGACAACTCAACCATGAGGTGATCGCGATAGACCTTTGCGATGATCGAGGCCGCTGAGACGGCGGGAGTGTGCGCGTCGGCCTTGACCATGCAGCGTACGCGTGCGCTGCGATCAATCGGGGCTGGCGGCTTGACCTTGCCATCCACGATGTACTCATCGGCGTCGATCTGGCTGATGAGCCGCCGAAAGACATCTCGATTGGCCCAGCCGATGCCGCGCTGGTCGATGACACTGACTGGCGCGACCGCCAGCGAGATCGCCAGGGCGTGGTCGCGCAGCGCCAGCGCCACCGCTTCGCGCTTGCCGCGCGGCGTCAGCTTTGAGTCGCGCAGGAACGGCGCGAGTTTCCCAAGACGCTCGCGGATGTCGTCAGGGAGAATGACGGCAGCCGCCACTAGCGGACCCGCCAGCGCCCCGCGACCAACTTCGTCCAGTCCACAGCGACGCAGTGGTTGCGGTTGCGGGTCGGCGGTCATCAGGGTCGCCTGACTCCAGGCGGGCTGCGCGGCGTTTGCGCCGGCGTCGCTAGCGTCGCTCATGGCGTGGGCTGCTCCTCGGTGAGAAAGGCGTTGATCTCGGCGTTCACATCGGCGGCTCGCTGCTGGTTCAGCCAATGCCCGGCCTGGGGGAAGCGCACGATACGCAGGTCAGATACCCAGCGGTTGAGGCCATCGAGCAATTCGACGCCGAGATACGGGTCCTGCTCGCCCCAGAGTGTGAGTGTAGGCGCGGTGATGATACGCGTCACGCCAACCGCCGCTGGGCCACTCCGCACGAGCTGGCGATAATAGTGTAACGCGGCGGTGAGCGCGCCAGGGCGGGCGATGGCCTCCACGAATCGCTGGATGTCCGCATCGCTCTGCCACTCGCGGTTGCGGTCGGCGGAGCGGAAGACGCTCCAGATCAAGCCATAGTTGTCGGCGGCGATGATACGTTCGGCCAGCCCCCTGAGCTGAAAGAAGCCGATGTAGGCGCTGCGTCGCAGCTGGCGAGGGTGGCGTAGCTCACGCGACATGGGCCCCGGATGCGGCGCGTTCAGGACGACCAGGCGGCGCAGGTAGTCTGGCTCACGGATCGCGAAGATCCAGGCGAGCGCGCCGCCCCAATCGTGGCCGATGATATCAGCCTGCCGCTCGCCCAGGGCCTCGATGACGCAGCGAATGTCCGTGGTGAGCGTGGCGACGTCGTAGCCGCTCGCTGGCTTGGAGGAGAGGTTGTAGCCGCGCATGTCCAGCGCAACGACCCGGCGAATGCGCGCAAGCGCGGGGATGTTCATCCGCCAGGAATACCAGAACTCGGGGAAACCATGCAGCAAGATAGCGAGCGGACCCTCGCCTGCGGCGATGTAATGCAGGCGCTGGCCGTTCGCCGTCACGTAGCCCTCGGTACAGCCTGGAGGCAGGGCGAAACGCTCGCGCGCCTCGTCCGCCTCCGTCTGGCCGATCTGAGCAGGTGGAGTGTCGTGCGTCTGGCTACTCACGCACGTCATCGTACAACACGGTGCTGAGGTAGCGCTCGCCCGCGGACGGGAAGATGACCACGATCACCTTGCCATCGTATTCGGGGCGTGCGGCGAGCTGCGCGGCAGCCCAGGCGGCGGCACCGGAGCTGATGCCCGTCAGCAAACCCTCCTCGCGCGCCAGGCGGCGGGCCATCTGGATGGCGTCATCGTCGCTCACCTGCACGATTTCGTCGATCACTTTGGTGTCGAGTACGTCTGGCACGAAGCCCGCGCCGATGCCCTGAATCTTCGAGGGGCCAGCAGGGCCACCAGAAAGCACGGCGGAGGTCGCTGGCTCGATGGCGATCATCTTGACGCTCGACTTGCGCTGCTTCAATACCTCGCCTACACCAGTGAGCGTGCCGCCCGTGCCAACGCCCGCGACCACCGCGTCCACCTGTCCGTCGGTATCGCGCCAGATCTCCTCCGCAGTCGTCTCGCGGTGAACCTTGGGATTGGCGGGATTCTCGAACTGCTGTGGCATCCAGGAGTTGGGAGTCTGCTCGACCAGTTCCTGCGCCTTGGCGATAGCGGCGGGCATGCGGCCAGCGGCGGGGGTCAACACGACCTCGGCGCCGAGCCGACGCAGCACCATCCGGCGCTCCTGGCTGACGGTCTCGGGCATGACCAGTATGCAGCGATAGCCACGCGCGGCGGCTACCCACGCGATGCCGATACCCGTGTTGCCGCTGGTCGGCTCGATGATCACGCCGCCGGACTTCAAGATGCCGCGCTCCTCCGCATCGGTGATCATGGAGACGGCGATGCGATCCTTGACACTGTAGCCGGGCTGGAATGACTCCAGCTTGGCCAGCACGGTTGCGCCGCCCGGCGCGACTTTGTTCAGACGAACCAGCGGCGTGTTGCCGATCAATTGGGTGGCGTCGTTCGCCCAGCGTGGCATCAGTGCGCTCCTTACTCCTCGACTCCACGCGACTCGCGCGGAATCTGCTAGGCCAGCGCGCAACACCATTCGCTGAGTCACTTCATCTCACTGCGTCACATCGCGCCAGCCACCCAGTATAGTACATCGACTGTATCAACTTCATCAACAATGGCGAGCGGGCCGCGCCACCATCAGACGTTCGCTCGCTAGCCCCCGACGCGCGCAAGACTGCGCATAATACAGGCAGCGTACAGCGGCAGGCAAAACGCTATCGTTGCGCGAAGGTCAGTCGCTAGATGGTGCGCTTCGCCGGCCGCGATCGCCAGAAGCCGCGTCGGCGAAGCGGGCGGCCAGGCGACATTGGAAAAGTCAGGAGCCATGGAGGTGATGTCATGCCAGGTACCGTTCGCCCGTTATACGCCTACACCGCCAAAGATAACCGTGGCTCGGTGCGCGTGCTGGAGAAGTGCGGCTTCGTCAGAATCGCAGAGCAGAAGGAGTATGCGGAGGCGCGGGGTGAGGAGGTTGAAGAGTACAAGCTGGCGCTCGCGGCGGCGGCCCAGACGCCTGCGCAGTGAGTGTACCTGACGCGCCCATCCAGACGAGCTATATGGAGTAGGAGTTTCACCGCATGTCCACCGCCTCGACGTTGCCCCACTGGGATATCTCGACGATCTTTCCCAGCCTCGAATCACCCGAGTTCGCCGCTGGATTCGCTGCCGTCGTGCGGCGCGTCGACGACCTGGCCGCGCTCTTTGACGAGCTACGGATTGAGCGGCCAGCCGCGCCGACGCCCGCCGACGAGGCTACCGTCGCAGCCGTCGAGCGTGCGATTACCGCGCTGAACGACACACTCGCGCCATATCGCACCCTCAGCTCCTACATCTACTCCTTCGTCGCCACCGACTCGCGCAATGCGCTTGCCCAGGCGAGGCAGAGCGAGCTTCAGCGCCAAAGCGTGCGACTTTCGCAGCTGCGCACGCGCTTCACCGCGTGGATTGGCGCGCTGGATGTCGAAGGGGTGATTACTCACTCGCAGGTCGCCCGCGAGCATGCCTTCACTCTGCGCGAGGCGAAGACGCTCTCGGCGCGCCAGATGTCGCCGGAGGAGGAAGCGCTGGCGAGCGAGCTGAATGTCAGCGGCGGCGCGGCGTGGGCCAAGCTGCACGCCACGCTTACCTCGCAGATCGCCGCGACTGTCGCGCTGGATGGCGGGCCGCGCGAGATGTCCATGAGCATGCTGCGCAATCTCGCGTTCAACCACGACCGGGCGATTCGCCGCAAGGGCTACGAGGCGGAGCTGGCCGCGTGGGAGCGCAACGCCGCTCCGCTGGCCGCCGCGCTCAACAGCATCAAGGGGCAGGTCAACACGCTGACGCGCAAACGCGGCTGGGCCTCACCGCTCGATGCCGCGCTCTTCGACGCGCGCATTGACCGCGCCACGCTCGATGCGATGCTGACCGCCGCACGTGAGTCATTCCCCGACTGGCGGCGCTACATGCGAGCCAAGGCGCGGGCGTTGGGGCTGGAGCGACTGGCGTGGTACGACCTCTTCGCGCCGGTCGGCGGCAGTGGCCGTCCGTGGAGCTTCGCCGAAGGTGAAGCGTTCGTCACGCAGCGCTTCGGCGCGTACTCCGAGCGGCTGAGCGCCTTCGCCGCGCGCGCCTTTCAGCAGCGCTGGATTGACGCGGAGCCGCGCCCCGGCAAGGAGGACGGCGCGTTCTGCATGCCTATCTGGCGCGACGAGTCACGGGTGATGGCGAACTTCAAGCCCTCGTTCGATGGCGTTAGTACGATCGCGCACGAGCTGGGGCACGGCTACCACAACATGCTGATCTCCGCGCGAACGATGCTCCAGCGCGAGACGCCGATGACGTTGGCTGAAACCGCCAGCATCTTCTGCGAAACGATCATCAAGCATGCGGCGCTTGCCGACGCCCAGCCCGACGAGCAGATCGAGCTGCTGGAGGCGTCGTTGCAGGGGCAGTGCCAGGTGGTCGTGGACATCACGAGTCGCTTTCTCTTCGAGCAGGCGGTCTTCGAGCAGCGGCGTGAGCGTGAGCTGTCCATTCAGGAGTTCTGCGACCTGATGGTCCAGGCGCAGCGCGACACCTACGGTGATGGGCTGGATGAGACGGCGCCGCATCCCTATATGTGGGCGGTCAAGTCGCACTACTACAGTCCCAGCCGCTCGTTCTACAACTTCCCATATATGTTCGGGCTGCTCTTCGGGCTGGGGCTCTATGCGCGCTACCAGCAAGACCCCGACGGCTTCCGCGAGCGCTACGACGATCTGCTCGGCTCCACCGGGCTCGCTGACGCCGCCACGCTGGCCGCGCGCTTCGGCATTGACACGCGCTCGGCGGACTTCTGGAGCGCGAGCCTCGATGTCATCCGCGCCGACATCATCCGCTTCGAGACGCTCGTCGCCCAGCGCGCATAGCGACATCCGCGCACGCGGCTCCTCCGCGTAACGGTTACGATCGCGCGCATTGCGCTTCGGGGCCGTTACGCGGCGCTGCGCGACGTGATAGGCGGCGAGTCGCGCGAGCGCCGACGACGAAGATGATCGAGGTGAGCGAACTCGTCCTCGCGATGGCGTCGCATCCTCACCGCTCAGCTGTCGCGCTCCCAGCGCGCAACCGCGCCACCTGGGCGATCAGATGTGTCGCCATCCGCGGCGTCGTTCACGCCGTCCTGAAATGGACAGGGTTGAGGCTAATACGTTCCTGCTCCACACCGATGAGCGGAGATATCGTCGCTGTGTATATATAAATGAATAGGTATCGTAATCACTGCTTGACAGGCTCCATCGAGTTCTACCTACAATGGCGATGTATCGACCAAATGTCCTTGATTGCGATAATTGAGCGCTTCTTTTGAGAACTTTTCGTTCCAGGCTTGTGCGTGGACGCGTGTGTGACGTGGCGGAGGTATGGAACTGTGCGAGATGACAACACCGAACGAGCAGTGATAGTCGCAAATACCACTGCGGAAAGCGGCGACTCCAGCCAACTCTACGGGGCGATCTATCAAGTGTTAGGCGCCAGGCGTCTGGGGTACGACTCTATGATGTGGCAAGTGCCAGCGCTGAGTTTCACCGCTCAGGCTTTCCTGCTGACGATTGCGCTAGGCGGTGGTCTCGGCGTGACGCGCCTGACATCCGCGGCGCTCGCGCTGATTATCGCGGTGATATCAATGCAGCTCATGGCCAAGCATCGGTTTAATGAAGAGATTGACTCGCGTTTGCTTGAGGCTTTCGAGCGACGGTTCCAAATCGAAGATATCTTCGGATGTCCGCCACATTCCTCACCGAATCAGAGGATGCGAACTGTGAATACAGGAGACGGACTGTATAGCGCGGTATCTCCAGTGAGAAAGCCCTGGTATGTATCAATTTCGTCGTATCGGCTGTGGCAACGGGGGTTAGGGCTCTTCGCCTGCACCTCCGTTGCTATCATTGCCGTCAATGTTGTCTTTCTCGCCGGCTGGACCCAATTCGTTGTCCAGCTTGTACACCAAATCATCAACGCTTTGCCGTAGACGCTTGCGCGCTATCTCTGCTTGCGCGCTATCTCTGACAAACGGTCATGCTGACAGGGCTGGCTCGCGCTTGGCTCCGTGCGTCGCCAGCGCTGTGCGCAGGATCGCCTTCTGGATGTGCAGGCGATTCTCCGCCTGGTCGAAGACGCGCGATCGCGAGCCATCCAGCACGTCATCAGTCACCTCGTCGCCGCGATGCGCAGGCAGCGGGTGCAGGATGATCGCGTGAGGCGCCGCCAGCGCCACGAGGTCGGCGTTGACCTGATACGGCGCGAAGGTCGCGCGGCGCGCCTCCAGCTCAGCCTCCTGTCCCATGCTTGCCCAGACATCCGTATAGATCGCGTCAGCGCCATCGACCGCTTCATTGGGATCCTGAAGCACTGTAATGGAGCCGCCTGAGCGCGAGGCGTCGCGTTGCGCGCTCACCAGTGTCGCCGGGTCGGGCGCATAGCCCGCTGGCGTCGCGATGCGAACATGCATGCCAGCCTTCGCCGCGGCCTGCGCAAGCGAACATGCGCAGTTGTTGCCATCGCCGACGTAGGCCAGCGTCTTGCCTTGCGCGCCGCCAAGCTGCTCTTCAATCGTGTACACATCGGTCAGCCCCTGGCAGGGATGGTGCGTGTCGGTCAGGCCGTTGATGACCGGAACCGAAGCCCATTGCGCCATCTCCTCGACAATCGTCTGGCTGAATGTCCGCATCACGATCGCATGGACGTAGGAGCTCAGCACGCGGGCGACATCTTTGACCGCTTCGCGCTTGCCCAGGCCGACCTCCTGCCACGAGAGGTAGAGGCTGGTCGCGCCAAGCTCACGCGCCGCCACCTCAAATGACACGCGTGTGCGCAGTGATGGCTTCTCGAAGAGCAGCGCGACAGTGCGACCAGCGAGCGGTTGCGCCACAGGAGCGCCACTCGCGCGCCCGAGCTTGAGCAGACGCGCCTGCGTGAACATATCGAGCATCTCAGCGGTCGTCACATCGTCGAGCGTGAGCAGGTCAAACATCGTGAGCCGTGCCTTTCCTTCCTGACCATTGCTGGCCATTCCCGCTCCTGAGCCGGAGCGACCTCTCGTCGGACCTATGACGCCGCAGTGTCGGCTGTCTCCTGAGTTGTCTCCTGAGTTGTCTCCTGAGTTGTCTCATAGGCGGGCGTGGCTGAGTGCGCCGAGACAGGCGAGCCGCCTGTGAGTTGCGCCATCGCTTGCGCGCCCGATTGGCCCGCAAGCAGTTGTGTCTGCGCCTGCGTCTTGACGGGCAGTCCCCACAATTCAATGAATCCGAGCGCCGCGTCATGGTTGAAGGCATCGCCACGCTCATAGGTGGCAAGCGCGTGCTGGTAGAGCGAGTGCGGTGAGCGGCGGCCAACCACTGTCGCCTGCCCGCGATGCAGCTTCAGCCGCGCCTCGCCTGTGACGAATCGCTGCGAGCTGCGGATGAACGCCAGCAGGTCGGCGTGCAGCGCGGTGTACCACTGGCCGTTGTAGATCAGGCGGCCGTACTCGCTCGCCAGCGTTTCCTTCAGCCTGACCTGATCACGGCTGAGCGTTAGCGACTCAATAGCCTTGTGCGCTGTCAGCAGGGTCGTCGCGGCGGGCGCCTCATAGACCTCGCGCGACTTGATGCCCACCAGCCGATTCTCGATCATGTCAATGCGGCCAATGCCTTGCGCACCCGCCAGCAGGTTCAGCCGCTGAGTCAGCGTCACCGGGTCGAGCGCCTCGCCGTCCAGCGCGATGGGCACGCCCTGCTCGAAGCTGATCGTGACCTCGACCGGGTCGGCCGCGCTATCGGGATCAGCTGTCCAGTCCCAGACATCGGCGGGCGGCTCGGCCCAGGGATCTTCCAGCACGCCAGCCTCGACGCTGCGCCCCCAG
>DASQSS010000085.1:0-3308 GCA_035642255.1 Ktedonobacterales bacterium
CGTGAGTCGGGCGCTGTCCACGCCGCTGAGGACGACAGCCATGTTGTCGCCAACCTTCGCGGGATAATCGGGGTGGCCGTCCGAGCCAAGAATGACCACGCCGTCGGCCTCCAGTCGCGCATGCGAGATGCGATCCTCTGCTCCGGCGGGCGCGGATTGTCCCTGCGCGCTCATCGTCTGCAAGTCGAGGGCGCCACCCAGCGCCTTCTGGTAGAATTCCATGGCCTCACGCGCACGGCCCTGGAAGTTGATGTAAGGGCTCAATCGAATCTCACTCATTACACAGTCTCCTCATTGTCTTCGGTGAATCGGTACACTGAACCATCCAGATGTCGCTGCGCGCCTAACCGCGCAACACACCTCGACGGGTCCGCCCACGCGTTTCTCCAGAGCCGACAGAGTCGATCTCTGCGTCACATCGGATGGGTTTCGCTCGTCACCTCTATGACGGAGCACGAAGGGGAGATGTGACCGATGGACACACACAACGACAAACAAGCGTGGCTAGCGAGGCGCTTCGAGACCCATCGCGCCCACCTGCGAGCGGTGGCCTATCGCATGCTCGGCTCTATGAGCGATGCGGACGACGCCGTACAGGAGTCGTGGCTGCGGCTGAGTCGCGCCGATACGAGCGCGGTCGAGAACCTGGGCGGATGGCTGACGACTGTGGTCGCGCGCGTCTGCCTCGACATGCTGCGCTCGCGTGAGTCGCGGCGCGAGGAGCCACTGAGCGTGGAGGTCCATGAGCCGATCGTCAGCGGCGCGGCTGGCGTGGACCCCGAGCAGGAAGCGCTCCTCTCCGACTCACTCGGCGTCGCGCTGGTCGTCGTCCTCGAAACGCTGGAGCCTGCCGAGCGGCTCGCGTTTGTGTTGCACGACCTCTTTGGTGTGCCATTCGACGAGATCGCGCACATCGTCGGGCGCTCGCCGACTGCGGCCCGCCAGCTCGCGAGCCGAGCGCGTCGCCGGGTGCGCGGAGCGGCGTCAACCGAGACGGGCTCCGACGCCGAACGCAGCCGCCAGCGCGCCATCGTTGACGCCTTCCTCGCCGCCTCACGCGGTGGCGACTTCGCCGCGCTGCTGGCCGCGCTCGATCCCAACGTCGTGCTGCGCGCGGATAGCGGGGCCGTCCCGCCTGGTGGATCAGCCGAGGTCCGTGGCGCTCAGGATGTCGCCAGTCTGTTCGTGGGACGCGCCCGCGCCGCGCAGCCAGCGCTCATCGATGGCGCGCCGGGCCTCGTCTGGGCGCCCAGAGGCCAACCGCGTGTCGTCTTCGCATTCACGATCGCCCACCGGAAGATCATCGCCATCGATATGATCGCCGATCCCGCGCGCATCGCTCAGCTCGATGTGACACGCCTGGGCGAGCGTTGAGCATCCAGTGAACGGTTGACATGCCTCACCCCTCAGCCGCTCGTCCAGCAGGCGAGCGGATCCTCAGATGTCCTGGGGGTTACGCCACGCTTCTGAACGGTGAGGTTTACAGCGCCTGCAGCGCAGATAGGTAAGCAGATATATAAGAGGTAGGTCGGTATCGTCGGCAGATCTGCCGCGCTTGACATATGCAAGCGGGCTGCGTACGATGCTTGCGATGGCGGGCGCTCCTGGATGGCTGGCCCGCGAAGGAAAGGTGTCATCGCCCATGAAGGCTTCACTCCGCTTCCTCCTGCTCGGTATCGCGCTGATTCTGTTTGGTATAGCGTTTCCAGAACTTGAGAATGGATTACTCCTGCCGTTTGTTTATGTGTATCACCCTTCGCGGGCGATGATATATCTGCTCAGCTCCATTTTCCCTGTCGCGGGCCTGATTATCGCATTCGTCGGCTTCTTCAAGCGCGACTGAGGACATCTGCTTCTGAGCGCCTATCCACGCATCTCCGCTGGTTGTCCCGCTCAGCGCCCTTGTGCTATGATGGGTGCGACAGTTGAATAGCGCACTGGGCGGCGCATTGTGAACGCCCTGGCTCATCCAGACGGGTGGAGGGAACGGCCCTGAGACACCCAGCAACCAGCGCGCGGTTCGGCAAGACTGCCCGCGCGATCAGGTGCTAACTCCGGCAGAGAAGATGCCTTTCTCTGAGAGATGAGCGCATCCAGCGGTCGGCCCTGCTTCGGCGCATACGACGCGAGCGGGGAGCGCCGACTGCCCCGATGTGGCTTCTCTCTGCAGGAGAGAAGCCTTTTTTGTTGCTTGCGCTCAGGCGCGACTTCCGCGCCTCCCCTCGCCCACCGGGAGACAAACCGGGGGTGAGCGCCGCGATACATATAAAGGGAGCAGATGTGGCGATAACTGTGGTGGGGTCCGTCGGACTCGATACCGTCGAGACACCGTTTGGCAAGGTGGAGGACGCGCTGGGCGGCGCTGTCTCCTACTTCGCGCTGGCCGCGTCGCACTACGATCAGGTGAACGTGGTCGCGGTCGTCGGCGACGACTTCCCCGCGACGTATCGCGAGCAGCTCGACGCGCGGGGCATCCGGCTGGAGGGCGTGCAGACCGTCCCGGGCGAGACCTTCCGCTGGGGCGGACGCTACCACCTGGACATGAACTCTCGTGACACGCTCTTCACCAATCTCGGCGTCTTCGCCGACTTCGCCCCCAGCATCCCGCAGGACTACGACGGCGCGCAGACGGTCTTTCTCGCCAACATCCAGCCAGAGCTGCAGCTCGACGTGCTGCGCCAGGCGGGCGACGGCGCGAAGCTGCGCGCGCTCGATACGATGAACCTGTGGATCGACATCGCCCGCGACGCGCTCACTGAGGTGATGCGCCGGGTGGATGTCATCATCATCGCCGAGGAAGAGGCCCGCCAGTATACCGGCGAGACCAGCCTGCGAAAGGCCGTGCGCAAGATTCTGGCGCTCGGGCCACAGCGGCTCGTCGTGAAGCAGGGCTCGTACGGCGCGCTGCTCTTCGACGCCGACGGCGGCTACTTCGCCGCGCCCGCCTACCCGCTCGAAGACGTGCGCGACCCGACTGGCGCGGGCGACTCCTTCGCGGGCGGCTTCCTCGGCTATCTGACGCAGCGGCTGAGCGCGGGCGACACGCTGACCGCGAACCACTACCAGCGCGCTCTGGTGCATGGCAACATCATGGGGTCGTTCGCCTGCGAAGATTTCAGCGTGCGGCGGCTGCTCGCCCTGACACCTGAAGCGGTCACGACCCGCTACGACGAATTCGTGCGCTTCACCCATTTCGAGGGAAGCTGGCGCAACGGCGAGAATGGTGGGAATGGCGGGAATGGCGGGAATGGCGGACGCTGAAACCTTGCGGCTGCCTGGACGCTCCAATGGAGCGTGAGTGATTGATT
>DASQSS010000086.1:0-2374 GCA_035642255.1 Ktedonobacterales bacterium
GGCCGATAATCTCGCTGGTCGTCCAGCCCTCCTCACCGCTCGCCGCGCTGGACGCGTTGGACGCAGGCGGGGCGACACTGGTAAGGCTGGCCGCTGGCAGCGCGGCTTCGAGCTGGTCAGGCACGCTGGCGAGCAGCGCTATCAGGGCATCCGTCGTCGGCTCGCTCATGCGTCCCTCCCTCGCTTGATTCACGATGGCTCACGATGGCTCACGATGGCTCACGATGGCTCACGATGGCTCACGACGGCTCACGATGGCTCACGATGGCTCACGATGGCTCACGATGGCTCACGATAGCCCTCGCAGGATGCGCTACTGCGGAGACGCCTTCAGCGCCTCGCCGTTTACAGGCGTTCCAGACATTCAGGCACTGCCTCTTTACATACCACATGGCAGCGGCTGCCTGAGGCGCGCAAGTGGCGCCCGGCGGAGTCTGGCGAAGTATGAGCTGTCCGTCCGGCGGCGCTGCGGAGAACCTGTCGCCGGCTATCGTGGCGCCGGCGATGTACGATGTACAATGCGCAACGTGGGATATACTGGCCCTCTCGAAGATCGAGTCGAGAGGAATATCATCACAGCATATCCAGGTATGCCGAAGGAGGTCGCCCCAATGCCGGGAGCTCATGATGCGCTTGCCACCGAAGTCGCGCAGCGTCGTGCGGGATTGATCGACCTGCGGCGCTATTTCCATCAGCGCCCGGAACTCTCCTTTGAAGAGCACGAGACCGCCGCTGAGATCGCGCGGCGCCTGCGCGCGATGGGACTGGAGCCGCATGAGGGCGTTGGCGGCACAGGGGTGACGGCGATGCTGCGTGGGCAGGCGGATAGCGACAGGCCCGCGCGCACCTTGCTGCTGCGCGCCGATATTGACGCGCTGCCCGTCACGGAGGAGGCCGACGAAGAGACGCGCCCCTGGCGCTCGCGCCATCCGGGCGTCATGCACGCCTGCGGTCACGACGGCCACATCGCCATCGCGCTGACGCTGGCGGAGTTGTTGATGACGCGACGCGAGCAGCTGCGCGGCTCCGTGCAGTTCGTCTTTCAGCCTGCGGAGGAGCGCATCGGCGGGGCGCTGGCGATGCTGGCCGATGGCGTGACAACCCATCCGAAGGTGGACGCGACACTGGGGCTGCACCTGTGGACGCCCGTGCCGGTCGGCAAAGTCTCGGTCGCGCCTGGCGCCGTCTTCTCCAGCGCGGATGAGATCATGTTGCGAGTGCTTGGGCGCGGCGGCCACGGCGCGATGCCACATCTGGCGGTGGACCCAATCGTGGTCGCCGCCGAGATCATCACAGCGCTGCAAACTCTGGTCTCACGCGAAGTCTCGCCGTTCCATCCTGCAGTCGTCACCTTCGGCTCGATTCACGGTGGCGAGGCGTTCAACATCATGGCCGATAGCGTGGAGCTGCATGGCACCCTGCGCGCCTATGCCCAAACGGACCGTGAGATGCTGCGGCGGCGCATCGGCGAGGTCGCGCGCGGCGTGGCGGCGAGCCTGCGCGCTGAGGTGGAGTACGAGATACGCGGCGGATGCCCCGCGTGCGTCAACGATGACGAGATGGCAGCGCTGGTGCGGCGCGCCGCCATCGCCACGGTCGGCGCCGAGAACACGCCCGAGGGCGATCAGCGACAGGCCGCCAGCGACGACATGGCCTACTTCCTGGATGCGGCGCCGGGCTGCTACTTCTTCGTCGGCGCTGGCGATCCCGCGCGCGGCATCGATGCGCCCCACCACAGCCCACGCTTTGACATCGCCGAAGAATCGCTCGCCATCGGCCTCGAAACGCTCGCCCGCGCCACGCTGGAGTACCTGGCGGGGTAACCTCACGCCACCGGAGCAAGCCGGCGACGCAGCCAGAGCCAGAGGCCCAGCATGATCAGGGTGAGCGTGGCGGCGTAGGGCAGCAGCGACCAGAGGCCCAGGCGCTGCGCGAGGTTCGCCGCCACCCACGGGAAGAACGCCCCACCCATGCTGCCCAGGCTCGCCGCGAAGCCGATGGCGCTCTGGCGCAAGCGCGCGCTCGTCACTGAGTTGATGACCGCGATCACGCTGGGGAAGATCGGGCCAAGGCTGAAGCCTACCACCCACAGCCCCACCGCAGCCAGCGCAGAGCCAGCCCCAGCGCCAGCGGGCGCCCAGACCAGCGCGATGCCCGCCACCACGCCAGCCGTCAGCCACTGGATGGCGCGACGCGGGCCAACCCGCTCGACCACTCGCGCCAGAATGAAGCGCCCCAGCGTCAGGCCAAACCAGTAGCCGCTGACCATCCAGCCCGCCTGCACGGTCGGAATATGCCGCCCTCCTGTCAGCAGCGTGTAGCTCCATGCGCCCAGGCTGACTTCCACGCCAACATAGACCAGCAGGAAGATCGC
>DASQSS010000087.1:0-4788 GCA_035642255.1 Ktedonobacterales bacterium
CCCGCGATCAGCAGCGGCGTCAGCCCATAGGGCGCGTAGCAGGCGATCATCAGCGCCGTGAAGAGCAGCGTGGCCGCCAGCGCGACCCACGGGGGCAGCGCTCCACGCGCCAGTGGCTTGTTCTTGTGACTCCGCGCGTCGGCCTCGCGGTCGCAGTAGTCATTGAGCGTGCTGATGGCGAATTGCAGGCCAATCATCCCGATGACCGTCACGAGCAGACGGAGCGGGTCAGGGCGACCATGCGCCGCCAGCAGCGCGAAGAGCGCATAGGCCAGCGCTGTGACGAGGCTCGGCCCCGGATGTGTCAGCAGCCAGAGATCGGTGATGCGCCCATGCGCGCTGACGCTCGCCGACACGCGCTCCCTTGCGCTCATCGCTGCCCTCCTGATGTGTCGCTGGCGTCGCCGCGCGACTTGACGCCAATCTGCAAACCCTGGCCAGGCGCCGTCAACAGGCGAATCGGACGGCGTGGCGTCAGGCCAGCCTGCGCCTGCCAATCCGCTAGCTCGGCGAACGACCAGAAGCCTGATGCGCTGGTCAGTGCGAAGTAGAGGTCGCCAATCGCCGCCGGCATGCGCTCACTGCGCCGCCGAGGCTCGCGTACGCCATCCTGAATCACCCAGAGGCCGCCCGGGCGCAGCGCCGCCGCCACGCGCAGAGCCAGCGCCTGAATCTGCGTGGCGTCGAAGTGGTGCAGCAGATTCGCCATATAGATGACATCCCAGGCCGCGCGGCCCAGATCAGCCGTGAGCGCATCGCCCGCTACGCGCGTGACGCGCTCGCCCACAGCCGCTAGATCAGATGGCAGCGGGGGCGCGGCCGTGAGCGCGGCGGGCAGATCGAGCACAGTCGCGCGCAATTGTGGATGTCGCAAGCAGAAGCGCGCGGCCGCCAGCCCATGCCCGCCACCGACGTCGAGCAGCGTCGCGGCGCTGGAAGGCAGCGCGACGCGCCAGACCACCTCCGGCAAGACCAGTCGCGCGATCACCGCCATCCCTTGCTCATACTGCCGCCAGTCGGCCTCGCTGAGTCGCTCATGAAATGCGAGCGGCTGCCCGGTCTGCACGAAGCGTTCGAGGTCGCCGAGCCAGTCCCACTGGAGGTAGTTGAAGCGCAGATAGGCGCTGACGTCGTCTGGGCTGCCCGCGCGAAGCCAGCGCTGCGCTTTCGGCGCCAGACGCCAGACGCCGCGCGACTCCGCCACGTAGTCAGCGCTGGCCAGTGTGGCTAGCAGCGCCGCCGTCGCGCGTGGCTCGGTCTGGCAGGAGTCCGCCAGCGCATGCAGTGGGAGTGGGCCAGCCGAGAGCGCATCGAAGACGCCAAGCCGCGTCGCCGCCATGATCGCGCGCGCCAGCACGAGTGGCGGAAAGACCTCGACGATCGGCGCCGGAATCTTGCCGAGCTTCAGCGCCAGCCGCTCCAGCAGCGTCTCCGCGATGATCCCAACGCGCATAAGCCGTGTCCCCCACTCGTCTGCGGCGCGATCGGTGGCTCAGAAGCGCAGCAGGCATGTCTCTAGTGTGAGGCCGGGGCCAAACGCCATCATCACGCCCCACTCGCCCCGGCGTGGCCGACCTGAGCGCACCAATTCCTCCAGGATTAGCAGCACGGTCGCTGAGGAGCAGTTGCCACGCTCGCGCAAGACCTGCCACGAGAGCGCCATCTGCTCGTCGCTCAGCTCCATCTGCCGCTGGATGACCGTCAGAATACTCGGGCCGCCGGGGTGCACGATCCAGTGCGTGATGTCGCTGGGGCGCAGATCGTGCGGCGCGAGCAGCCCCTCGACCGCGCTCGCGATGTTGCGGCGCAGCGTCACCGGCACACGCGGCGAGAGGCCCATCACGAACCCCTCGTCAGTGATCGTCCACGACATCTGCTCAGCGCTGGCGAAGTCCGCTGCGCAATAGCTATCAACGATCTCAGGCCCGGTCGCCGTCTCGTCCTGTCCAATGAGTAGCGCCGCCGCTCCATCACCAAACAACGCGAACGAGGTCAGCGTCTCAGGGTCATCGCTGTGGCGCAAGTGCAGACTGCATACCTCGACCGCGAGCATCGCCACGGTCGCGTCGGGATACGCTCGCGCAGTAGCGAGGCTTTGGCGCAGCCCAACCAGCGCGCCGAAGCAGCCCATATGCCCGATGCCCACGCGCCGCACCGAGCGCGACATCCCCAGGTCGCGCGCCAGCGACACATCAATGCCCGGCGCAGCATAGCCCGTGCATGAAATGACGAACAGGTCAGTAATGTCCGTGGGTTCGCGCCCGCCTGGCCCGCCCGCGAGCGCCGCGCGCAACGCTTCGCCACCGAGCGCGTAAGCGGCGTCGCGATAGACCGTCATCCGCTCGCCTGTGCTGCGGCGACCATGATAAAACGCTGGCAGGTCAATCGTGCACTGGCGCTCGGTGATCTGTGCGGCGGCGAAGGTCTGCGCCAGCGCATGGGCGCGCTCGACCTTCGCGGGATGGTCGCGCCAGTCTGGCCCCAGCAGGTATACCTGCACAAACGCCAGCATCTCCTCTTGAGAATAGCGCCGGGCAGGGTGGGCCGAGGCGATCGCCAGAATACGAATTCGCGGGTGACCGTTCACTGATGTGCTCCTGGTTGAGCGTTGGATGGCGCCAGCAGAGCCTTGCTAGACCACCAGCCGCAGCAGATAGCCGGGGCGCAGGACGGCGCTGGCCGGAAGGAAATCGCCCGTCACGGCGACGATGGTGTCGGCCATCGCTTTGCGGCGGCTCAATGTCCGCGCGATGTGGTCCATTAACGATGGATGCTGTACAGCGGTCTGGATGATCTCCTCGATCAGCCGCTTGCCGCGAAAGGCTTGCCGCTGCGCACGATCATACGCCAGGAGTCGCGCCGCCGAGAGATCGTTCGCGGCGAGCGCGGGCAGCGCCACCCGCGCCGCCATCTCGGCGCCAGCAAGCGCGCGATAGATGCCCTCACCGGTGAACGGATCGTAGTAGCCAGTGGCGTCGCCGACCAGCAGCAGATGCGCGTCCGAGAGCCGCCGCGCCCGCACATTTAGCCGGCTGGTGGTCAGCGTGTGGCGCTCCACAACCAGCGGCCCCAGCCGGTCACGCAGCCCTGGGAAGGTCCGGAGCGCATCCAGCAGGAAGGCTTCCGGCTTGCCCGCCAGGCTTCGGCCATCGCGCGCCTCATCCACCACCATCGCGACGTTGCAGAGGCCTCCGCGCTCGGGCGGCTCCAGCGGCGCCACACCGACATAGCGCCGCCCGGCGACGTGCATCTCGCCATACGCGCCAACGTCAGCGATGCCGCGCATGTGAGCCACCAGCGCGATCTTGCGCATGCGACTGTCTCGATGCAGCCCGAGCCGACGCGCCACTGTGGAGCGCAGCCCATCCGCCGCAACGAGCAGCCGCGCCTCGATGGGCTCACGCTCTTGCGCCGCGCCGATGACGGGATGCAGCCGCCAGCCGTCGGGGAGTCGCTCCATCTGCCCGAGCCGCCAGCCCTCGCGCGCCTCCGCTCCCGCGCGCCGCGCGCCCGTGAGGATAGCCGCGTCGAGCCGGCTGCGCGGGATGACCAGCCCTGTTTCGAAGAGGCTCGCGCCGTTGGGTCCGCGTGTCGCCGCGAAGTCGCCCTGAAAGACCCGGCCGCCGGGCGCGTAGATGCGGAAGCCGCGCAGCCGATGGGACCGCGCCTCGTCGAGCAGGTCGGCGATGCCAAGCTGCGCTAGCAACGGCTCCGCTGCCGGGCTGAGGTATTCGGCGCAGGGTTTGTCGCGCGGAAAGACACAGCGATCTACCACTACGACCCGCAGCCCCTCGCGCGCCAGATGGATAGCGGTGGCGGCGCCCGCTGGACCCGCGCCGACAATCGCGACATCATAGCGCATAGGAACCTCTTTCGGCGCTGCTGTCCGCCGCGTCATCCCGCGCCGCCCCGTCATGGCCTCCCGTTTCGCTTCCCGCGGTGAGCGCCAGCCGAAACGGGAAGCTGACGTTGGCCTGAGCATGCCGTAGGCCAGCCGTATGCGCCAGCGCCAGCGCCTCAGCGGCGGAGTAGGCGCGGCGCACCGAGACGGGTCCATCGTGGCATGTCATCGGGTCCATGCGCGCCATTCGGGTTAGCGCGACGACCCCGGCGTAGGCCAACGGCGAACGCACGACATCGAAGATCAAGGTGCGGCGCGCCACCCGCGCCAGCGAGCGCAATAGCTCCACCGCGGCGTCGGGCGCGAAGTGGTGCAGCGCCAGTGTGCAGAGCGCCAGATCGAAGCTGCCGTCCGCATAGGGCAGCGAAAGCGCGTCCTGTCGCTCGACCGTGACGTTCGCCAGCGCTGCTCGGCGCTGGCGGGCGATTGCCACGATCTGCGGAGAGCGATCGGTGACGGTGACCTGAAGCGTGATGCCCGCCCGTTGAGCCGCGCGCGCGATGGCGATGGGGATATCCGCCGAGCCAGAGGCGACATCCAGCAGCGTCCACGCGCGGTTGGGCTGTGCGCGCAGCTCGCGCAGCACGGCGCGCGTCGTGAAGGCCGTCCAGCCGAGGGCGGCGTTGATATGGCGGATGTCGCGCAGATTGCGCTCCAGGTCGTGGCCATCCATCTGGTCGGCGTCCAGCCATTCGGTCGCGTCGTCGTCACGCTCTCGCCAGGAGGACCATAGGGGCCATGCGGACATGCCTGACTCACTTTCCCGTGTCCCACCAACGGCCGGCTCGCTCCATGCGCCGCGAAGTCGAGTGGAAACCTGCGCCAGATAGCTACAGATAGCTAATAGATAGCGCAAGTCTGGCTGGAGCCGCCAGCATGTCGCTAAG
>DASQSS010000088.1:0-8310 GCA_035642255.1 Ktedonobacterales bacterium
TTGCACGGGGCTATCGTGGTCCACCAGATCTTTGATAGCCTCCTCGCGCTGCAACTCTGGAAAGGCTAGCAGATCATCCGTGCGCAGCGTCGGGATGAGCTCGCCTACAACGGCGGCAAACTCACGGATGGTGGCGTGGTCGAAGGGCGCCGTTGGAGCCTGCCCCAGAATCGCCTCAGCGTAGGCCTGCGCCTGCTCGTCGTTCTCCGCATCGATCAGCGAAGCCAGCAGCGGGAAATTGATGCGTTGCTCCTCCAGATCAATGGTCAGCCACGCCTGTGAGCCTTCCTGGTCGATGCGAGCGGGCCAATAGAGCAGAGGCGCGCAGTAAAGCTCGCCCTTCTTGCGCGGACCCTGCCCAGGCCCACGCCCGACGAGAAAGATCGAGCCATAGATCAGGAACTTCTCGCGGCGGTTCACGTCGGCGGCGTTCTGCGCGGTGATACCCGCGCTAAGCGAAACCTCCAGCCGGGTAATCTGCCCGGTGAGCAGACCCTCCAAGCCTTCGGAGAACATCACGTACTCGGCCTGGCTCTTTTCGAGCACATTCGAGAGGACACCGCCGCGCGCGTCGGCCGCGAAACAGTCATGATAGTAGCGACAGACACCCGCGAAGAGCGTGGATGCGGGACTGGCGGTCGCGGGCGCGACCGAATCCACAACGCGCTCGGCCCACTCAGAGACAGGAGTGAAACCACTGCGCTCTGGCAGTATCTGCGCGGCGGACGCGCCGGACTTTTTGTCGTCGTGTGCCGCGCGGCTGCGCCGGAACAGTGCCATGGTGTTTCAGACCCCCTCACCCACAATGGGGCGCGTCTCGCGGCGCCAGCAGCGCGCATCGAGCTAGCGCCGCACGCGAAGTATAGGTATCTGCGTCAGCTAGCGTCAAACAAACGGCCCTGAATGGCCAGAGCCGCATAGGCCATTTGCGCATTCGCGGGCGGCCTTCGACCCCAATAGACGTGCGAGAGGGGAGCCGGTCGCCCGACTCCCCTCTCGCACAGCCTCTGGTCGCGTCTCATCTATGCTTGCCGTGACCCACCTCAGCTTACGGGACCGCCTTCCAGGCGGCCACCGTGTCGTTCACAGCCATCGCGCCGCCGCCCTGGTCAGCGACAGTGATCTGCCGGTTGCTGACGTCCGAGCCATCCGCGTTCGTCTCCACATAGGGCCAGTCGCCTAACGTGTATTTGTATTGGACCGTCTGCCCTGCGGAAAGCGTCTGGCTATACGTCCAGTGGGTCGCGTCCACCTCGGTCAGCGCCGTCGCGTTCGCGCTCCAGTTGTTGATCGCGTCGCCCGCGATGTAGACCTTGTCGCCGCTCGGCAGCGCGCCTGATATCGTCACGTTGAAGGTGACGACGACCGAGGCGGCTGACGGATGATCCTTCCAGTTCACCACCGAGTCGTTCTGGAAGTAGGCAGCGTAGGTGTTGCCATTGTTCGGCTTGGTCTGCTGTGCGGAGACAGTTAGCGTGCGGTTGGAGACGTCGTTGAAGCTGCTGTCCGCCTCCACGCTCGACCACGACCCGCGTGTGTATTTGTATTGGATGGCCGTGCTCGCGGGGAAGACTTGCGTGTACTGCCAGACGCCATTCCCTAATGAGCGCATCGGCGCGCCGTCTGGCGTCCAGCCCCAGGCGTCGCCCGCCAGATAGACCTGCGCGCCCGCAGGCGTCGTGGTCGGGACTTGCACAGTCCACTGCGCGGCCACCGCGTTCGATGGCGGGTTGATGTCCACCCAGCTGGCGACGCTGTCGTAGATCGTCACCTGCGCGCCGTCCTGCGTGGGCAGGGTGTACTGGCGGTTGCTGATCTCGTCGCCGAGTGCGCTCTTCTCGACCCGGCTCCAGTCGCCGCGTGTGTACTTGTATTGAATAGTCTTGCCCAGCGGCAGATCAAGTGAGACCTTCCAGTGGGTCGCGTCTACCTTCGACAGCGGAGTCGCGCCTGGCGTCCAGTTGTTGATCACATCGCCAGCGATGTAGATGCCGTTTGTCGTATCGCTGGTCGCTGTGTAATAGGGAATCGCGACAACGAACGTCACATGCACGGCTGGCACATATGGCGTCGCGGAGGCAGGGCTACTCGCTGGCCCGGTCACCTGCGCATTTGACTCCGCCGCCACTTCGTAGAAATACGTCGTCCCGTTGGTCAGGCCGGTATCAGTAAAGCTTGGCGCAGAGCCAGCGTCCGCCGCCAGCACGGCGCCAACCTCACTGAATGGCCCGCTCTGGCTCGTCGAACGCAGGATGTGATAGCGCCAGATATTGGCGCCCGCGCTGAGGTTGGGCGTGACATTCCAGGTCAGTGTCACCTGTTGCGCGCCGGCCTGCGCGGCGAGGCCTGTTGGCGCGGCGGGCGCCGTAGTATCCGTGGCCGGGGTGACATCGAGTGTTCCCGGCGTCTGCGCGCTATTCACATAGGCGTAGGTCCATGTCGCGCCGTCGTCACCGCTGAAGCGGGCGACATAGCTCGACTTGCCAACCGACTCAGGCATCGCCGTCGTCGCCTGATAGATGTCGGACTGGCCATCCGTCGTTTTGGCCTTCCAGGTCATCGCCGACCATGCGGTCCAACTCGACGGGGCGCTGCCCAGTGGACCGTACCCGATCTGGGCGGTGATCCACAGCCCCTGGCTGGTCTGGTCGGTGCTGCCGGGCGCCGTCACCGTCGCCGTTATTGGCGCGGTCGCGACGTTGAGGGTAGCGCTGAGCGTAGCGGGCGAAAGATTTCCCGCCGCGGTAATCTTCAAGACGGGCGTGACGCAGGCGGAGTCGGCGCTCTCGACGCCATTCGAGCCAATCGAGCGCACCATGTAATGATACGTCTTGCTGTTGTCTGTGCCCTGATCCACATAGCTCGTCGCGGCGACGGGCTGCGTGTTGACCTTCGTGTAGAGTCCGCCGCAGATGGGCGAGCGATACACGTTATAGGTCGTGCCGTCGTAGGGCTTGACCCCACTCCAGCTCAGCTGGTTCGCGCCATTCAGGTGAAGCGCCTGGAGCGCGCCCGGCGTAGTCGGCTGGCGCACCTGGCTCATATGACCGAGCAACACGCGGCCACTGTCGCCAGCGACGGGCACGACCAGCTTGCCGCCCGCGACGGAAAACTGCTCATGGCTCGCCGCGTCGGTGAAGATGGCGCCGTCTGGTGTATCGCTCAACGTGAGCGTGACGGAGTGCGCATTCGTCGGCGCATCGGCGTTGAGGATGACCAACCCCATGTTGGAGCTGTCGCGGCGCTGGAAGGCAACAATGCGATTCGCGTTGTCGGTCAGAAGCGTCTTTTCGGAGCCGGTCGCGAACACCGGGTTGGCCTCGCGCACGCCAATCCACTGGCGATACCAGTTCTCGAGCGAAACGTCCTGATGGTCCCAGGGGAACGTGCGACGCGTGCCCGGATCGACCCGCTGCACGCCACCACTATCGGCATATGTCGACTGGGTTTGTCCCGCCTCGTCACCATAGTAGATCGTCGGCGCGCCAACCCACGTCATCTGGAACAGCGCAATCAGGCGCAGCGTCTGTTTCGCCTGGGCGACCTGCGCAGCGGATGCGCCCGTAGTGTCGCCAAGTTCCCACAGGATGCGTCCAGTGTCGTGCGAGTCCACCAGATTCATCGAGTCATAGATCGCCGCCTGCGGATACTCCTCCAGCACCGTCTGGAGATGGTCGTTGAACTGCGAAGCTGTATAGGCTTCGTGGCTGTCGTGTCCGGTGTCGGGGTCCACGCCACCGTTATCGAAGAAATTGATGACGGCGTCACGGAAGCGATAGTTCATCGTGCCGTCTTGCTGGTCGCCGAGTAGCCATTGGCTGGCGTCGCTCCAGTGCTCGCCAATCGAGACGGCGTTCGGGTCATAGCTCTTGATGGCGTCACGGAACTGCCGCCACCAGGCGTCGCTCTTGTTCTCAGCGACATCCAGACGCCAGCCGCTCGCGCCCTGCGCCAGCCAGTATTTCGCTACAGAGTTGTCGGAACTGTTCACCACGAGTGGCGCGTCACCATATTTTTGGCGGAGCGCGGCGTCGTTGGCGTCCTGCGTGAAGTTGGGATCGCCCGCATAGATGAAGTTTCGAACGCCCTGATTCTCGGTCAACTGCGGCAGCGAATTAAAGCCCGCCCACCCGCTATATTGCGGCCAGGTCGTGAACTGATACCAGTTCTCATAGCGCGAGCTTTGCGTCTCGTCAGCGCCTCCACTGTTCCACGCGCCGTAACGGTCGAAGTAGAGGCTGTCGCTTGACGTGTGGTTGAAAACGCCATCCAGCATGATGCGCATACCCATCGCGTCGGCCTGCTGAACGAGCTTCTGCCACACCGCGAGATTGCCAAAGTGCGGGTCAATCATGGTGTAGTCAGTCGTGTCGTACTTGTGGTTGCTGTCGGCCATGAAAATGGGATTGAGATAGAGCACGTTGACGCCCAGGCCATGCAGATAGCTGAGCTTGTCAATGATGCCTTGCAGGTCGCCGCCGAAGAAGTCGCACCCCTGCGGTGGAGTCAGCGGCTCCGCGTTCCAGTTGGTTTGCAGATAGGAGCCGTTCGTGGTCGGCTTGCCGTCAGGGCCTTTGCAGCCCTGGGAGTCATAGCGATCAGGCTGAACGAGCGCATCGTTGCTGGTGAGGCCGTTATAGAAGCGATCCACGAAGATCTGATAGATGACCGCATGCTTCATCCAGTCAGGCGCGGTGAACCCGGCGACGTAGATGTTGAGCCGGTAGCTACAGTCGGGATCATTGCCAGTCCCATACACCTGTCCGGCGCCGCCAACCTGGTCGCAGCTCTTCAGTGTGGTATCGTAGTGGTCCTCATACCACACCTGTGTCGAGCCATCAGCCGAGGTTACTCGCCACTTGTACCATAGCGTGCGCGGACCGCTCTGCGCGGGAACCGTCGTCTGCCAGTAGTCATACGTTCCGTCGCTATACACCACGATGGCGGGATACAGCTCCTGGCCGCCCTGGCCGCCATTGTCCGCGGTATTCCACACGCGCAAGGTCACGTCGTGCGCGTCGCCAGCCGCGGTGCGCAGCCGCAGCGTGACCGCCTGACCCGTCGGAGCTGCGCCAGAGGGGCTGCGATAGAGCGGGTCTCGACTGTCATGCAGCAGCGCCGCTGCGTTGACGCCCGCGCCAGCGTGCGCCTGATGCGTGAACGAGGCCGCGCCGATGCCGATCAGGCTGATCAGCATGAGCGCGCTGCACACGCTCATCAGCAGCTTCCACTGTCGCGACATGTGGCGGAATCCGCCCAAGTGTGCGATCCGCGCGTTGCGCACCAGCGCCGCCGCCATACGTCGAGTCGGGCCGTGTGGCTGTCCTGCTCCGCCCGTCTCGCTGTTCATATCCTGTGCGCTACGTCCCATGGTTACCCTCTCCACATCATTGATGACGCCTGAAGCGCCCGATGCCGCTGGGCAGTCGCTACGCCCGAGCGGCGCTGAACTCCCGCGACGACGCCGGAGTCATTGCTGGAAAGCGATGGACGATGGTGGGTACGGTGCGAGTGGACGAGGAGCGCCGGGAGGCACATCGTTTGTCCACTCAATAGTAGAGTAGTCAACGAATAGTGAGACGAGTGTACCTGAGAACCGCCTGCTCGTCAAGTCAAACTCCCACCTCTCGCGCGCTTGCGGATCGGCTTGTCAGGGCGCACAACCGCTTGCGGTAAGCTCTCGGCTGACCATGCGACGCGAGCGGATGTGAGGAGGCTGTGACCTTGCGCTGTATGCGCGTGACCACGCATTGAGCCACGCGACATACGGTGCGCTAAGGAAAGGGTGATACATCGCCGCCGTATTCGTCCTATGGCGTTCAAGGGAGGTTGAGATGAACACACTGGTTGTCTATGACTCGCAGTATGGCAATACCGAACGCATCGCCGAGGGGATCGGCGAGACGCTCAGCGCGCTGGGACGCGCACGGGTTCTACGCGTGGACTCCGTGCGCTCGACAGACCTGGAAAACGTTGAGATGCTGTTTATCGGCTGTCCGACGCAGGGCTGGCGGCCAACCGCCGCGACCCAGACATTTCTGGGAACGATGTCCCCAGAAGCGCTAAGAGATATTCGCGTCGCCTGTTTCGACACGCGATTCCAGAAACCGCGCTGGATGACTGGCTCCGCTGCGGGAGTCATGTCGAAGCGGCTGCGCGAGCGAGGGATCGCGCTAAGCGTCGCGCCAGAAAGCTTCTTCGTGGACGGAAGTGAAGGGCCGCTGCTCAACGGCGAAGTGGAGCGCGCGAAGGCCTGGGCAATGGGCATCGCCAGGCAGGTCGTGGCGCATCCAGTCGCACAGAGCTAGATCGGCCACCGCAGGCGCAGGACATATTGATTGAGCGTGATGAAGAGCGCGAGCGCGAAAACCGCCGCCGCACGTATGCCCCACCAGTTGCGCCGCTCGGGCGAGGTTGCTTGCCGCCAGCGCACCACGGCGAACACGCCAACGGCGTAGATGGCCGCGATCAGGATGATCGGCCCGACTGTGTTGATGGATTGAACCGTGGCGCTGGGCATGCGTAGGCGCTCCTTCTGGCTGGTGGTGTAGCTGTCCACGACTCAGCGCTCGGCAAGTGGCAGCTCGATGATTTCGGCGCCTGGCTGCCCATCAGTGATGGTGAGCAGCGCGATGGAGCAGCGCGGCTGACGGCGACGGTCGGTCGCGCTGCCAGGATTCAGCAGCAACAGCCCATCGTGATCTTCCAGCCAGGGTATGTGGCTGTGGCCAAAGATGACCACGCGCGCGTCCGGGAACTCGCGGCGGGCGATGCGCGCATACTGCGCCTTGTCCCCCAGGATGTGCGTAACCCCGATGGCGCATCCCCCGATGACCAGTTCCCGCTTGATCGGCAACGTCGCGGTGACTTCGTCCGCCTCGACGTTGCCGCGCACGGCTTCGACTGGCGCATACGCCGAAAGCTGATCGAGCGCGGCGCGGGTCGAGTGGTCACCCGCATGGATGATCAGCTCGACCTCCTCGAAATAGCGCAGCGCCGCATCCGGGATACGCGCGCCACGATTGGGCAGGTGTGTATCGGAGATTACCCCGATGCGATGTATCTCAGGCATGCGCCCAGCATACCACGCTATACCGAGAATCTCCTCGCGTCCTTAGGCGACGGAGGAGGGCAGACCGCGATTACTCCCACTTGAAGAAGCGCGCGGCGAGCGCCATGCACACCACGCCCCAACCAGCCAACACGGCGACATCCACCCACATCGGGAAGTCGGGCGCGCCGCCGACCGTGACCTGCCGGAAAGCATCGGCAAGATAGGTCAGGGGCAGCGCCTTCACGACGGGAGCGAGGAATGCGGGCAGCAGCGCGACCGGAAAGAACACGCCGGAGAGGAACATCATCGGGAAGTTGATCGCCGATGAGATGCCACTGGCGCTCTCGACCGATTTCGCGAGGGCGGCGATCAGGTAGCCCATGCCGATGAAGGTGAGCGCGCCCAGCACCGTCAATCCCGCCAGCGTCACGTAGCTCCCTTGTATGTGCACATGGAACATCGCGACACTTAGGCCAATAATGAGCGCCGCCTGCGCAAGTCCAATCGTCAGGCGCATCAGCAGCTGGCCCGCGATCAGCTGCCAGCGTGGCAGCGGCGTCGCGCCGAGTCGCCGCAATACGCCCTCTGCGCGCAGCGAGACGAGCGGCGTCGCGGTGGCGAAGAGTCCTAGCTGCATCAGCGACATCGCCAGGATACCCGGCATCAGAAAGTCGATCTCGCTAAGCGACTGCGAGGTAATCGTATTCATCGCCAGCGAGAGCGCAGGCGTGGTCTTCGTGACACTGCGGTTGTAGACCTCCAGAGTCTGCGCGACGATGTTCTGCTCGATCTGCGCGTTCACCGCATTCTTCGAGGGATCGAAGTACATCTGCACCTGTGCGGTGTGACCGGAGGCGACCGTCTGGCTCAGTCCGGCCGGCAGCACGATGACCAGATCGAGATTCCCCTTCTTGAGCGCGCTCAGCTCGTCGTCGTAGGAGCCTATCTTGACATCGAACGCCTTGATCCGATGCTGGAACGCGCTCGCCAGCTCCGCGCCCACGGGGCCGCCATCCTGATTGACCAACCCAACACTGTACGTATGTGACCCGCCGCCAGAGAAGATGGCGCCAAACATGACAATGAAGACAATGGGAAACGCGAATGTCCAGAATAGCGCTGCCCGATCGCGGATGAATTCCTTCATGTTCGCGACATACAGGCTCAAGATCGTGGGCATGGGACGTTTGCTCCTCTATCGCATATCGCAGCGCGAAACTCGTGACGAATGCCAGAGCGAGCGGAGACGCACGCTG
>DASQSS010000089.1:0-10999 GCA_035642255.1 Ktedonobacterales bacterium
GTCGTGCTTGGTCCAGCGGTACCACGCATCGTGCATGCCTTCGCGCCGGGCGCGCCACTGTAGGCGCCGGTTTCAGGGGGAGGAAGGCAGGGCCACTAGCGCGCCACGGTCGCCACGGCCGTGACGGCGACTAGGGCTTAGGGCTGCCAGCCCCACCTTTTGCGCCCTGCTTGCTCTGCCCGGGCTGAGACTGGGCGCCACTACGATGACTACTGCTCTGAGGAAGGCCGCCGTGTAATGACTTACCGGCGGCCTTTAATTGTTTTGGTCGATGCTGCTTGCCTTTTCCTTTTGACCCTTTGTCTGCGGTAAGTGGTCGCGCCGGACTCGCAATCCCTGTGTGCGCAGTTGAATGATCTGAATGAGTCGTGATCGCGTCCAGCCGCGATGGAGCCGCCTGACTGGCGGGCGGCGCGGGCGTTGGCGTCGTTCCGTGGGCGCCAGTGACTTGCTCAGTAATTTGCGGCGCGCCCTGGGCCGCATCTCTGGCGATGCGCGCCTGTAACGCTGCTACGCCTTGTCCCAGCACAAACGCCAACGCGCTCACGACGCAGAGCGCTGCGAACAGGCGTCGCAGATGCGGGCGCACGAAGGAGCGAGCACGGAACATGGGGGCAACCTCCCTGGCGGTCCACCGCACGCCGCGCTTCCTGCGCTGCCTGCGGGCGGATACATCCATCCAGAGATGGCTAAACGCAAGAGCGGCGCCAGCCCCCTGGAAGCCCCGGTGAGTCGCGCGCTAGAGTCGCTCGATGATCGCGGCGATGCCCTGCCCAACGCCGATGCACATCGTCGCCAGACCGTAGCGGCCACCACGCCTGCCCAACTCATGCGTCAGCGTGGTGACGAGCCGCGCGCCTGACGCCCCCAACGGATGCCCCAGCGCGATTGCCCCGCCATTGACATTGACGCGCTCGACGTCCAATCCTAGCTCGCGCACGCACGGGATGGACTGCGCGGCGAACGCTTCGTTCAGCTCCACCAGGTCGAGATCGTTAGCGGTCAGGCCCGCGCGGTCCAGCGCCTTGCGCGAGGCGGGAATCGGTCCCAACCCCATCACCGCGGGGTCCACGCCCGCGACCGCGCCGACCAGCACACGCGCCAGCGGGCGTGCGCCGTGCGCCTCCGCCCAGCGCCGCGACGCGATCACCAGCGCCGCCGCGCCGTCGTTGATGCCGGACGAGTTGCCCGCCGTCACCGTGCCGCCCGCGCGGAAGGCGGGCTTCAGCTTCGCCAGCCGCTCCAGCGTCGTGTCGCGGCGCGGCTGCTCGTCGTCCTTCACCATCAACGTCTCGCCGCGTCCCGCTGGAACCTCGACCGGGACAATCTCCTCGGCCAGGCGACCAGCTTCCATCGCGGCGATGGCGCGCTGGTGGCTCGTCAGTGCGAAGGCATCCTGCTCCTCGCGACTGAGGTGATAACGCTCGGCGACATTCTCCGCCGTCTCGCCCATGCTGAAGGGATGGTGCAGCGCCGCCAGCTTCGGATTGATGAATCGCCAGCCCAGCGTCGTATCCTGCAGGGCCTGGCCGCGACCGAAAGCGGTCTCCGCCTTGCCCAGCACATAGGGCGCGCGAGTCATGCTCTCGACGCCACCCGCGACAAAGACCTGTCCCTCGCCCTGCTTGATGGCGTTGGCCGCTGTGATCACCGCCTGCAGACCGGAGCCGCAGAGCCGGTTGACCGTCTGGCCGCCAATGTGGATGGGCAGGCCCGCGAGCAGCAGCGCCATCCGCGCGACATCGCGGTTGTCTTCGCCCGCCTGGTTGGCGCAGCCGAGCACGACATCTTCCAGGTCAGCCTCGATGCGCTCCTTGATGCGCTCGCGGTCCACGCCCTGCTCAGCGACGCGACGCACCGACTCGGCGATAGCCAGCGCGGCGAGGTCGTCTGGCCGCACGCTGCTCAGCGCGCCGCCATAGCGCCCAAACGGCGTTCGCACGGCGGAGAGGATGACCGCTTCATCCGCCGCTCCTGTGATATTCGGCATGCTCTGGCTCCCTGCGTGTCCCTACTTGCCCTTGAACTGGGCGGGGCGCTTCTCGATGAAGGCGGCCATGCCCTCGCGCTGGTCCTCGGTGGAGAAGAGCATCGCGAAGAGGCGTTTCTCATGCGCCAGCCCAGCTTCCAGCGGCGTCTCGAAAGCGGCGAGGATGGCCTCTTTCGTCAGCACTGCGGCGATGGGAGCGCGGGACGCGATCTTCTGCGCCAGCGTGGTTGCCTCGGCGCGCGCCTGCCCAGCGGGGACGACGTGATTGACCAGCCCCCATGCCTCCATCTGCTGCGCCGTGACCTGCTCACCCGTCAGGCAGATCTCCATCGCGCGGAACTTGCCGAGGGTGCGCGAAAGCCGCTGTGTGCCACCCGCGCCGGGCATGATGCCGAGCAGGATTTCCGGTTGGCCAAACTTCGCCTTCTCGCTGGCGATGATGATGTCGGCGTGCATGGCAAGCTCGCTGCCGCCGCCCAGCGCGAAGCCCTCGACCGCCGCGATGATCGGCTTCTTGATACGACGAATGCGGTCCCAGCCTTCAAAAGGGCCAAGCGCCATCTCGGTCGCGCTCTTGTCGGACATCTCGGCGATATCCGCGCCAGCGGCGAAGGCGCGCTCGCCCGCGCCCGTCAGCACGATGGCGTGGATGGCGCTGTCACGGTCGAGCGTCTCCATCTCGTCAGCTAGCTCACCCACCAGCGCCCAGTTGAGCGCATTGAGCTTGTCGGGCCGGTTGATGATGACCGTGGCGACCGCGCCCTCGCGCTCCACAAGGATATACTTCGTCGTCTCATCTGCCATGCGATGCGTTCTCCTCACGTCAGTGTGATTGGTGTATGTGGGCAGGCGTAGCCCCTCGTTTCGTATCCTGTCCCCTCGTCCTCTGGGAGAGGGGCTGGGGGTGAGGGCGCGCCTGGCACAGTATAGCATCGGAGGCGGACTCGCCCGCGCATCCTTGCGCCTCGGGGTAGCTAGGAGCCGCTCGTGACCGGCGTGGCGATCTGCCACGCGCCGCCAGCATAGCGGCAGAAGAAGGGGCCTTCTGAGTGGACCAAGCCCGTCAATCCCACGGCCCAGAGCGTGCCATCTCCGCCTGAGCTGAGAGCGGTGAGCATAACGCTACTGACTCCAGTCGGCGTAACCGATGGCCTCACTTCGCTCCATGCCGTTCCATCGTAGTGCAACACATCACCGCTAAAGGCGACGCCACTCGGCAGAATCGTTTGCGCGTTGGAGGTCGCCATCACCCACACGCTATCTGGCCCTGTCGCGATGATCTGGGAGAGTTGATCACTGTCGCTTGGCGTGCTGAGCGGGACAGACACTGGCGCCCAGCGCACGCCATCATAGTGCAGCAGCAGGGAATGAGTGATATTTGCCGTGATGGTAGAGCCACCAACCTGGGTTGATGTCACCACCTGATCGCTGTCTCCGACGATCCACCCGCTCGTCGGGCTGAGCATGAGGATGCCCCGTGGAACCAGATTGGCAACGTTCGTCGTTGGCGCGTTGAGTCTGGTCGCAACCTGCCAGACGCCGCCAACTCGGTGGAAGATCAGCCCCACGATCGCATCGTTTCCCGTTCCCTGCGGCGGCCGCGCAAAGGCATAGCCGACAGCCCACACGTCATCTCGAGAGGCAGCGGAGATACCAGTGATCGTCAGAGGATTCAAAGTCAGCCCAGTCAGCGAGATGGCGCTAGCATCGCGCTTCCACTGCTGGCCATCGTAGCGCAGGAAGCTCAACGGTGTTTGTCCCACGCCCTGGACGGCCGCCCAGCCTTCTGTCGATGAGACCATGTCGAACGCCAACACATGCGGCGCGATCGTGCCCCCAGCAATCGAAATAGTGATCGGATGCCATGCAGTTCCATCATAGTGAATCAGATGCCCTGGCGCGGTAAACGCCCAACCATCGGAGGGCGAGAGCATCGTGAGCGACGCAGGGCCGCTTCCAATGATCGGAAAGCCCTTCACGCGCTGCTTGAGTGTCCACGTCGCGCCATCATAGTGATAGAGCGCGGCGATAGACTCCACCTCACCATTCGCAGACTGGGGCGTCGCGTCGCCAAGCGCCCAGCCATCGTTTGGCGCGTCCATCGATATGGCGACTATGGGACCCAGCGACGCGGCTCCTGCTGCTCCTGCTGCTCGCTGCGCTCTCGCGGTCTGGGTCGCGCTCGCGCCCGCGTGAGCCGTTCGGGTAGGAGCGCGGCCACGACTGCCGAAGAGCGTCACGGCGACGACGATCAGTGCCACCGCAACGGCTGTGGCGCTGAAGCCGAGCGTCATCGCCTGGCGTCCTACCTGCCGCCGTGGCGCTGGCCGCAGACTGGGAATCGCCGCCATCCTGCGCGCAGATGTGGCGACGGAGCCACTGTCCTCCCGCGTGGGCTGCCCGTTCCCCGCGCCGTCGCTGTCGCGCTCGTCCTGATCGCTCATCCGGTCGAATCCTCCCACATCATCGAAATCGCCAAGATAGATTACGCTGCGAATCGCGTCGCCCGTGGGGCGAGCAGAGGCCCAGCGCGGCATCGCGAGCGGCGTCGCTGCTGGCTCACTCGTCGCGCCAATCGCCGCCAGCAGATCGCTCGTGTGCAGGGGCGAGGCGCTGGGTGCGCTGGCTGGCCCGAAGGCGCGGCGCAGGGCGTCATCGATCTGGTTGTCGACGCGTTGGTCGGCCCGGCACCACACGCAGCCCGCCAGATGGTCGAGAGCCGCAGCGCGCGCGTCTGGATCGGTGGAGGCGTCGTCCAGCAGGGCGAGCGTCGGGGCGTAGCGCTCGCACGCCATGCGCGGCCTGCGTTCCTGCTCACTCATCGCCGTCGCTCCTTTCGCCGCCGTTTGCGCCGCGTGGCTGGCTCTCGGTCCCATCAGCCCCGTCGGGTGGATTCTGCGCGAGGTAGATTGCGCGCAGCCGTCGGCGAGCGCGCGAGAGCCGCTGCGCCACCGCATCCGTTGTCGTCCCCAGCATCGCCGCGACCTCCGCCGCGCTACATCCCTGCGCCACACGCAGCAGCAGACATGCAGCGTCATCGGGAGACAGCCGCGCCAGCGCCGCGCGCATCGCCTCGGCTTCCACAATCCGCTGCTCGAACGAGGCGACGCCCTCGCGGAGCGTGGCGTGGCTGGCGTCGTCAGTCGCCTGCTCCGCGAGGCCAGTCCAGTCGAGCGATGCCCAGCGGATGACCTTGCGGCGGCGCATTTGCGAGATGGCGCGGCGATAGGCGGCGTGGAAGAGCCAGCGGCGGCGCTCATCGTCGTCTTGCGCGGGGGTCCAGGGAGGTGTGATGGCCTGGGTCGCGCGCCAGGCGTCATGGAAGGTGTCTTGCGTGAGGTCGCGCGCCTGCTCGGCGTCGCCCAGCAAACCATGCAGGAAGGCATAGAGAGCCGCCTGTCGCTGGTCTACGGTCGCGCTGAAGGTGGCCAGCGAGAGCGGAGTGGCCGCCGCTATCGCATCATCGGTCAGGCGCTCGCGCATCGCGGCTCCTCATCACGATCACTCCCCATGAGAAGCCACGACGACTTCCCTACAGAGTACATCGCATGAGCAGCCAAAAACTTGACAGGCAAAATGACGCCATCCGCCGATGCGGAGCGTGAGCGCAGAACGGAAAGCGAGAGAAACCCCCTCATCCGCAAGGATGAAGGGGTGAGGATGAGATTGCGCGACAAGGATAAGACCGTTTGCTCGCCAGAGGTCGCCGCCGATGGAGCGACTATAGCGACGATGTGACGCCTATGAGAGTGAGCCAGAGCGGCGCGCGCGCTCGACGACAGGTACGCCGCTGAGACGATGAGCGCTCTGATCGAAGATCGCGATGCACTCATCAATATCAAACGGCTTGACCAGCAACGGAATCCCATGCAGCTTGAGAATCTCGCGCATGCGTGGCGACATCATCTGCGGATTCGCCGTCATGATGACGAAGGAAACCCGGGACCAGACAGTGTCTTGTTCGAGCGCGGCTTTCAGCGCCGTCTCGCCGTTCATAATCGGCATCCGCATATCAAGCAGCACGACCATCGGCTCGGGTATGTCAAACATCAACTGGAGAGCCTGGGACCCATCCCCTGCTTCGCAGACCTCATAGCCTTCCTCGCGCAGAATCATACTCACGGTCCCGCGTATTTCGGGATCATCATCGACAATGAGCGCTCGCACGTAGTGACCATCCTGTCTACTCTGTAGCGCGAGGTTTCGCTTAACAGCCAAGCCCCCCATCCTTCGCGCCATGTCACTATTCTCTGCGCAACTGTGGCGCCGAAAACCGTGCGAGCCGCCCGCGATGGCATAGTACATACGGATAGGCCAAAAGACAAACCAGCGATGTTCATTCGACAATAATGGGCGATTCGCGTGCTTTCTTGCGCGCGAATCGCCCCAGGCGCGCCCTCACCCCAGCCCCTCTCCCAGAGGGCGAGGGGGCCGAGACGTTGAGCGCAGGGTTAGCCTGTGGGCCGCACGACGTCTGTCTGCGTAGGCTGGAAACGCGCTAGCTCTGCCGGCCGGCCTCGCTGGTCGCCGGTGTGTGGCCGTTACGCGCGACATGGCTCGACTCAGCGCTCGACTCAGCGCTCGACTCAGCGCCGTTCATCGCGGCAGCCGCGCCGAGCCGCTCAGCGCCTTGAGACTCGGCGCGCTGCGTCGCGGCCGCCACAAAGCCCCGGAACAGTGGATGCGGTCGCGTCGGGCGGCTCTTGAACTCTGGATGGAACTGCGTCGCCACGTACCACGGATGATTGGGTAGCTCAATGATCTCCACCAGCTTGTTATCCGCTGACTTGCCACTGAAGCGCATGCCCGCGGCCTCCAGGCGGCGGTGATAGGCGATGTTGACCTCGTAGCGATGACGGTGGCGCTCGAAGACAACCGGATTGCCATATGCCTCCGCCGCTTTGCTGTCCGGCGTCAGGCAGCAGACCCACTGCCCCAGGCGCATCGTGCCGCCTTTGTCGGAGATCTGGCGCTGGTTGGGCATCAGATCGATCACCTTGTCGGGCGATTCGGGGTCGAACTCGGAGCTATTGGCGTCCTTCAGCCCCAGCACATTGCGCGCGAACTCGACCACAGCGACCTGCAAGCCCAGGCACAGCCCCAGATAGGGGATGTTGTGGGTGCGGGCGTAGTTCGCCGCACGCACCTTGCCCTCGATGCCGCGATGTCCGAAGCCGCCTGGCACGACAATGCCATCCGCCGCAGCCAGGCGCGGCTCATAGTCTTCCCAGTCGGTCTCCAGCTTCTGCGAGTCAATCCAGTCAATCTGTGTATCCACGCCGATGGACCAGCCGGCGTGCGAGAGCGCCTCTACGACGGACATGTAGGCGTCGTGCAGCTCGACATACTTGCCGACCAGCGCGATGCGCACGAAGGGTTTCTCGGCGTGGATGCGTCCCACCAGCTCGCGCCAGTCGTCCAATTGCGGCGCGTGCGCCTGCTCACTCAGTCCCAGCTTCTCCACCAGATACTCACCCAGCCCCGACTCTTCGAGCATCAGCGGCACCTCGTAGATGCTGCTAGCCGTCACCAGCGGCACCACTGCGCGGCGCTCGATGTTGCAGAAGAGGGCGATCTTGTCACGCAGGTCGTCGGCCACCGGATAGTCCGAGCGGCAGAGGATGACATCTGGCTGGACGCCGGAGCGCAACAGCTCTTTGACGCTATGCTGCGTCGGCTTGGTCTTGAGCTCTTTGGTCGCGCCGATGTAGGGGAGCAGGGTGACATGCAGATAGAGCGCATTGTCGCGCCCCAGGTCGCTGCGCATCTGGCGGATGGCTTCGAGGAACGGCTCGCCCTCGATGTCGCCGACGGTGCCGCCGACCTCGACAATCACGACGTCAGCGTTGGTCTGCTCGGCCAGCGTGCGCATACGCGCCTTGATCTCATTAGTGATGTGGGGGATGACCTGAATCGTGCCGCCGAGATAGCCGCCGCGCCGCTCTTTGCCGATGACCGCGGCGTAGACCTGGCCGGTCGTCACGTTGCTGGCCTGGCTGGCGCCCTCATCGGTGAAACGCTCGTAGTGGCCGAGATCGAGGTCCGTCTCAGCGCCATCGTCCGTCACGAAGACCTCGCCGTGCTGATACGGCGACATCGTGCCGGGGTCTACGTTGATGTACGGGTCGAGCTTCATCAGCGCCACTGAGAGCCCACGGCTCTTGAGCAGCCGCCCAAGTGACGCGACGGTGATTCCCTTGCCAACTGACGAGACAACGCCACCGGTCATGAACAAAAATTTCGGCATGTCCTCTTCCCCCTGGAGCAGACTTCCGCGCGCCGCGTCGCGATCCTCGTCTCGCGCGCTGCGGCTATGCGCGCATACAGTGTCAAACGGCCACACCTGCGAGATGACATGGCCCGGCCAACAAAAGAAGGAGGGGCCAGGTCCCCCGTAGCGGTGTGACCCTGGCCCCTCGATACATGTTCGTTATCCTCGGTAGCTGAGCAGCGCGATTTGAGTCTCGGCTGGCAGCGACGAAGCGGTGATGGAGAGCTTCGCGACCGGTTCTGGCGGCTCGACCCCCATCTCTTTGCAGAATAGCTCAACCCCATCGAGCGGTGGTCCGCTGGATTTATACGCGGGTGTCGCGTAGTGCATCGGGATGATCAGGCGCGGCGAGAGCTGCGCCACGACCTGCGCGGCCTGCGAGGCGTTCAGCGCGTTGCCGCCGCCCACCGGGATCATGAGCACGTCGCAGCCTTCCAGCGCCTCCTCGGCGCGGTTGTCGAGCGCGTCGCCCAGGTCGCCCAGGTGGCAGATGTGAATGTCGTCGAGTGTGATGAGATAGGCCGTGTTGCGTCCTAGACGCTTGCCGCGCTCGTTGTCATGGTACGTCTGCACACCAGAGATCAGCACTTGCTTGATCTCGTACTCGCCCGGCCCGTCCACGATCTTGGGATCACCAGAGACGCCGCTGGCATGACTATGCCCAGGGTGCTTGTGGCTCACGGTGATGATGTCAGCGGACACGCGACCGAGGGAGTAGCCGGTAGATGGCGCCGGAGGATCCGTCAGAACGGTGGCGTCTTTCCCACGTAAACGAAAACACGAGTGACCTAACCAGGTCAGTTCCATGAAGCACGGCTCCCTGCTGGCTGCGCGCATACAGACGATGAACGCAAGCCCTGACATAGCGGTGGGCGGGGTACTGCCAACGCATCGCGCGCCGGGCCCCGCCCTAACGGTTAGTGTATCATATCCAGTGGCGCGGCGCCAGATGGAGGTTTTGGATGTGGCGCTCTTCACGGTCACGAGGCGCGGGAAGTCAGGCGGGCGATGTCCGCCGCGTCGCATCCGCAGTGGATATTCTATCGGGAGCCGTGCAGAACGGAAGCGCGAGAAGCGCGACCCGCGCCTGTGGGTGACCAGTCGCCGCATGCCAGCTTGCGCAGGAGATGACACATGAGCGATACAGCGTCGCTCGACGCACTGATCGTAGGCGCCGGGCCGACAGGGCTGACGCTGGCGGGGGTCCTGCTGCGGCGTGGGCTGCGCATCCGGGTGGTGGATAGCGCGTTGGCCTCCACCTCCTTCTCGAAGGCGATTGGCATCCAGACGCGCTCGATGGAGACGTTCGATCTGCTGGGCCTGGCCGAGACGTTTGTCGCGGAAGGTCTGCCGATCAGCCACGCTAGCTTCGCCAGCGCCGGACGTGAGATCGGGCAGGTCAGCTTCGACAGCCTCAACACGCGCTTCCCCTTCATCCTCACACTGCCACAGAGCGACACAGAGCGCATCCTCGCCGGCTGGGTCGCGCGGCTGGGTGGGCGAATCGAGCGTGGCGTCACGCTGGAGACCTTCACCCAGCCCGCTGCGCCGAATGTCCCCAGCGTCAGCGCTGCGCCCATCGTCGCCACGCTGCGCCACCTGGATGGCGCGAGCGAGCGGGTCGACGCGGCGTGGCTGATCGGCTGCGATGGCGCGCATAGCCGCGTGCGCCATCTCGTTGGCGCGACCTTTCGCGGCTCCGCGTATCCCGAAACCTTCGCGCTGGCGGACGTGCGCCTCGCGTGGGCGCTTCCGCCCGACCGCGCTCGCATCTTTTTCCATCCCGAAGGGCTGTTGGCCGCATTCCCGCTGCCCGGCGATCGCTACCGGCTCATCATGGACACTGGGCGTGGCCCCCGTGCGCTTGCTGGCGCGTCCGCCGACGTAGCTGAAGACGTGGCTGAAGGCGCGGCTGAAGGCGCGACGAGCCATCCGCCAGCGCCAACGCTCGACGATGTGGCCGTCATCCTCCGGCGCCGCGCTGGCGACAGCGGCGCACAGTTGAGCGATCCGCGCTGGCTGGCCTCGTTCCGCGTGCACGCGCGCAGTGTGAACCACACACGCTTCGGGCATGTTCTTCTCGTCGGTGACGCGGCGCACATCCACAGTCCCGCTGGCGGCCAGGGGATGAACACGGGCATCCAGGATGCGCTGAACCTCGGCTGGAAGCTCGCCCTGGTCCAGCGCGGCCTTGCCCACAACGCCCTGCTCGACAGCTACGAGCGGGAACGCCATCCCATCGCGCAAGCGGTCATCCGTGAAACTGGCGCCCTGCTGCGCGCGGCCACTCTACGCAATCCGCTGCTCCGCCGTGCCCGTGACGGCGCCTTCACCCTGGCCACCGCGCAGCCCATTGTCGAGCGGCGGCTGGTGCGCCAGATTGCCGAGGTGACGATCAACTATCGCCACAGCCCGCTCACGCAGCCGGTACGCGCGCCGATGACGCGCGGGCCTCGCCCCGGCGACTTCGCGCCCGATGTGGATGGCCTGCGGGCGCCTGATGGCGAGCCGATACGGCTCTATGCGCTCCTGCGAGGTGGAGCGACCGCGCTGCTGTCGTTTACTCCAGAAGCCAGGCAATCGCGCGAGCAGATGCGCGAACTAGCGGCCGCCATCCAGCTCTGGGGCGATGCGCTCGCCGCGTATCGAGTAGCGCCCGGCCTCGCCGTGTCGAGCGCCGCCGACGCCAGCGAACCGCTGCCAACGCTGGCCGACCCCAGAGACGCCCTGCGCCGCGC
>DASQSS010000090.1:0-3480 GCA_035642255.1 Ktedonobacterales bacterium
GGCGCGAGACGTCCCCACGTCTCGTACGCCACCGTCACGGGCGCCAGCGTCTCGCCACTCTCCAGCGTGACCTTGGGCAACGTCTGACTGCGCGGCCCAGACCACAGCCCTACATCAGTAGCTTGCGCGCGCAATACAGGAGAAGTACGCTGCCCGTCCGGCGCATCCAGAGCCGCATGTGGCGACGCCTCCGATGCTGTCATGCTGATCTCCACCTCCCGTTGTATCACCGATTGCCTGCCTGAATTGGAGCGCAAAAAATCCTCTCACCCATGCAGGGGCGAGAGGTCACGCTGTACCACCCTGATTCGCCAACGCATCGCTACGTTAGCCTTCACGACGTCCCGTGGTCACGATTCCCCGGTCGCGCGGGTGGCGCGACGATGGTTCGTCACTTTGGAACGTCAAGGCCTGATAACGGGGCCTGCCCGGCGCCGCCTACTCTCGAACGATCCATGTGTCGTTCGATTTCCGCGCGCGGCTCGGAGGTCATATTCCGCGAAGAAGGTGGCGCCGAATTTTCACCAGTTACGGCTCTCTTTTGCCACGTTCCGCTCGCGTACTCGTCCTCGTTCTCGCCAGATATGTCGCACATACAACAACGCCCTCGACCAGAAGCATACTGGCGAGGGCGGACCGTCGGGGGCGCATCATGCGCGCTGTGACGCTCCTCCCTCATCTTGCGCGACGCTGAAGCGCGTCTCGCCGGACTTTGCACCCTGCCAGCGTCGTCGCTGGTGGGTTGCCAGGCTTCTTCGGGCCGTATCCCTCTGCCATTCGTGATGAGAGTAGGTGTCGTGTCGTTATGCGGTTGTTGACTAAAACACTACACGAAATCATGTATGCTTGTCAAGGGTTGGCGCTCCTGATGCCCGAAGTGGGCCAGCAGGGCGCCAGAGGACGCTCGCTCGAGCTGCTTCGCGCGAACAATGGACCGGCACACGAGACGATCTCGACGCGGGCTTCTGTCGCTCTTGACTCTGACTCGCATGTCTCATTTGTCGCGCCCATTCCGCGCCCCCCGGGCTCCATGCTGGGGGATAGAAGCCATCTCGAATCCTGAATTATTCAGGATTCATCCCATCGGGCGCTACCTGGCATGCAATGTGCATAGTCTTGCGAGAGGAACGGCCGCTTGTGCGGCCCAGAATCGGCGCCTAGCTACATGAATCCCTGGTGGCCCAAGGTGGCCATGATTCAGCGCAACTCGTTCGCAGCGGTTGCGCAGCTGGGCGCCAGCGAGGCGTTCTTTCGCCTCGGGAGGTGTGCATCATGAATCCTAATGAACCAGTGCAGCCAGTCGAATACCAGCGCCCGACAGAGCCTGTCCAGCCCGTTGAGCCAGCTCGGCCCGTCGAATATCGCCGCGATGTGGTGCAGACAGAGGATGTCTCGCCAGCGTTCCGTCTTGCCCAGCTCATCTACGTTGTGTTCGGCATCGGCATCGCGCTGATTGTGATCCGCATCATTCTGAAGGCGCTGGCCGCGAATCCGGGCGCTGGCTTCACCAGCTTCCTGTACAGCGTCACGAACCCGCTCGTCGCGCCATTCCAGGGCATCTTTGCTACGCCGCAGACCAGCGCCGGCAGCGTGTTCGAGCTCTCGTCGGTCATCGCGATCATCGTCTATGCGCTGATTGCGTGGGCGCTGGTCCGCCTGATCGAGATCATGGGCCGCCGCCGCACCACGACGACGGCGTACTAGACGGCGCTGGGGCGACAATCGCGCCCAACGCTCACCAGAATTGCGTCGAGACCTCCAGGTATGAGTCGTCATGCCCGGAGGTCTCGCTGCGAGGTGGTAAGCGCATCCTTCGCCGGGATCCGCGCGGGAAGCGACGAGGCGGCGTCCGCGCCAAGTATATCAAGGATTCGAGCGATTCGAGCGATGTACACAATGAGGACTGGCGACATGATGCAGCTCATGGCATGCGACGGGCGATACGCCTCATCGCTACCTGTTCTGCCCCATAGCCAATGCTTCACTATTTGACGCGACTGCGCGGCGGCGCCTATACTCTGTAGCGGACGCCCGCATGGCCAGCGTTTCGGCGTCTATTCGACTTCGCGGGGAACCAGTCGTCACGTGACCATCAGGCGATCATCAGGCCAGCGGGAGAGATATGTCGGCGCTCGTAGACTCACACGCGCACGTGCAGATGCGTCAGTTCGACGCCGACCGGGAGCAAGTCATCGCGGCGGCCTTCGCGGATGGTGTTACCCAGATGGTGACGCCGGGAACCGATGTCGAGACGAGCAAGTTGGCGATTGAGCTGGCGGCGCGCTATCCTGGGCGCATCTTCGCCGCCGTCGGTACGCATCCACACGACGCCACCACGCTCACCGATGCGGCGCTGGCCGAGCAGCGCGAGCTGGCGCGCTCGCCGCATGTCGTCGCCATCGGCGAGATTGGCCTCGACTACTACCGCAACCTCTCCCCGCGCGAAGCGCAGCGCGACGCCATCACCCGCCAGTTCGCGCTGGCCCGCGAGCTCGATCTGCCTGTCATCCTGCATAATCGCGAGTCGCATGCTGATATGGTGGAGTTGCTGCGCGCGGAAGGACAGGAGCTGCGGGGCGTCTTCCACTGCTTCATCGGTGACCAGACGATGGCGCGTGACGCGCTCGATCTGGGCTTCTATCTGTCGTTCGCTGGGCCAGTCACCTTCCCGAAAAATATCGAGCTGGCGGAGGTCGCGGCCTGGGCGCCGATTGACCGCATGTTGGTAGAGACAGACTGCCCGTATCTCACACCGACGCCCTTCCGGGGGCGACGAAACGAACCACGCCATGTCGCGCAGGTGGCGCGTCGCATCGCCGAACTGCGCGATATTACCTTTGACCAGATGGCCGAGGCCACTTCGCGCAATGCCGCGACGCTTTTCCGTCTGGCGCCACCTCCCGAGAACGGAGCCTAGCGCATGCGCCTGTTCAATACCCTGACCCAGTCTGTCGAGCTCGTGCGGCCAACCAACAACGAGGTAACACTCTACGTCTGCGGCATCACACCTTACGATACAACGCACCTCGGTCACGCCTTCGTCAACGTGGTCTACGATACCCTCCGCCGCTACCTGACATGGCATGGGGTTCCTGTGCGCTACGTGCAAAACATTACCGACATTGACGACGACATCCTGCGCAAGTCGCGTGAGGTGGGACTGGCCTGGGATGAGCTAGGCTTGCGCGAGACGCGGCGCTACATGCGCGACCTCGCGCAGCTCAACGTCTTGCCGCCCGAACACTACATTCGCGCCAGTAGCGCGATCGGGCAGATGATCGTGCTGATCGAGGCGCTGCTGGCGAAGGGGTACGCCTACGAGCGCGAGGGCTGGGTGTACTACGATGTCAGCGCCGACCCCGGCTTCGGCTCCCTGGCGGAATCATCCGGCATCCGCGGCTACAGTGAGTTGCTGGCGACCGCGAACGAGCGCGGCAATTTCCCAGATGATCCGCGCAAGAAAGATCCTCTCGATTTCGT
>DASQSS010000091.1:0-29002 GCA_035642255.1 Ktedonobacterales bacterium
CGTGGACCACCACGCTGGCCACCGCGTGGGCCGCCACCGGGACGACCGGGGCCACCGCCTGGGCGACCGGGACCACCACCGGGACGGCCAGGGCCGCCACCGCCGGGTCGTGGGGCGCCAGGGCGCGGGGCAGGGCGACCGCCGTTACCGTTCGGGCCACCTGCGGGGCGCACGGTCATGCCGCCGCCAGCTGGCGTCGGGCGCTGCGGCGCGCCGGTACGCTGGGGAGTTGGTCCACTCTGTGGGCGTGTCGGCGAAGAACTTGAATTCGTGGGTGGACGTGGTGTTGTATCTGGCATGAAAGCCTCCTTTGATCGGCATGCGCCTCGCCATCAGACGCCCTCTCAGCGCCGCTCGGGCGCGTTTCATCAGAGCTATGGCGAATCACAGCGACTAGGGATTGCGCGAAAGCGCTGGGGCGCGAGTCAAGCGCGGGTCAAGCGCGAGTTTTGCGCGAAAGCAATAAAACAGGCTGGCGGCCTCCACCTGGAGACTGCCAGCCCAACGCGGCGCAGCGTAATCAATCTGGGGCAAGGATGCCGGGTCACAAGCGAGAGCGCTCCGCGCTCAACCGCCTGCGTATGCCCTGATTATCGTCCCATAGAGCTACTCTCGCTGCCCGCGTTGGGGGGTTGGGTGAACAATGACATCAATCAATGCGCGAGGCGTCGTGAACACATGCTAGAGTACACCACAGTACATCACAGGCGACGCCCAACTTACTCAGTATACCGCGCCTGGGCGCGCGGGTCAACCACCGCCCGACCAGCGACGCTTGCGCATCTGAGGGCGCAGCGACAGCCCCGCGGGCCATCGGTCGCCAGCCGTGCGCGGTTTCAACCGCCAGCTCGCTTCCCCGCCAACCCTCGATCTTTGGCGCACCCCATGAGACGCGCCAGATTGACACTAGCGGCGCCGCCACATACAATGCCCTTGCGTTTTGCGCCGATGGCGCCACCACACGACGTACGCCATGCGGATGCGCCAAGCGGAAAGCGAATGGGGTCATGGAGCTGGAGAATGTAGTGGAGAAGCGCCCGCGACGCCAGACATTTGCTCAAGCCGTTTCCGCGATCATTCATCCAGTTGCGTTTCCACTGCTGACACTGGCGGCGATCACCTTTACACAGACCGGCTCGCTGCGCACCACCGCGATCATCTGCCTCGTCGCGCTTGCGCTCACAACCGCTCCAGTCGCCGCGCTCGTCGGGTTTCAGGTCGCGCGCGGACACTGGACCGACCTCGACGTCAGCGTACGCCAGCAACGCTATGCGCTCTACCCCGTCGGACTCCTCTTCGAGCTGTTGCTGGTCGGCGCGCTTGCGCTGATGCGCGCGCCGCAAGGCGCCATTGTCGCCGCCCTCGCCATGACTCTGGCGAACGCTGTAGATGGCGTCATCAACTTCGCGTATAAGGTCTCGGCGCACGCCACCTCCGCCGCTACGTGCGCCGCGCTGCTCTGGCTCTTTGTGCCGGGTTGGGGCGCACCCGCCACGCTCGCCGCCGCGCTCGTCGGCTGGTCCCGCGTGGAGCTTGGTCGCCACACGACCGGGCAGGTCGCGCTAGGCTGGCTCGTCGGCGTCGCTGGCGCGCTCGCCGCTCAGGCGCTCTTCATCTAAGCAGCATCTAAGCAAGCGCCCTGAGGACAGCGGGGCCAGCCATCTCTCGCGCCTACGCGCCTAGCCTACGCGCCTACAGGTGGAACAGCCGGACCGCCAGCGGCCAGACGAGCGGCCAGAGGTGGGGGATGAAGACCAGCGCGCCGATCAGCACCGAGAGCATCGCATTGAGCAGCACAGCGCCCGCCGCGACATCCTTCGCGATGCGCGCCAGTGGATTGTACTCGCGTGTCACCAGGTCAACGCAGGCCTCGGCGACGGTGTTGAACATCTCGGCGATGAAGACCAGCGTGATGGCGATAAAGACCATCGCCCACTCGACCGACGAGATATGCAGCAGCAATCCCAGCAGAATGGCCACCATCGCCAGCGCCATGTGGACACGCGCGTTACGCTGCGTGCGAACGGCATAGGTCAGCCCATGCCAGGCATAGATGAAGCTATTGAAGAAGGCGATCAACTCCCCCCGCGAGGTTGGTGGAATGGGCGGCGCGCTGGGGCCACGCGGCGCAGGCGGCTCGCCGTGTGGTCCGTTGTGTGCGCCAGAATGGGATGGATCACCAGGGAGTGTCTGATAGGACATGGGCTGCCTCATTTCCCCGCCGCCTAGCGGGTGACGCCTGCCTGAGCCAGGGCGGCCTCCTGGTGGGCTACCATCGCCTGATAGCCCGCGTCGGTGTGGTCGTCGAAGCCAACGAGATGCAGCACGCCGTGAACAAAGAGAAACGCGACCTCAAACGCTGCGCTATGACCCGCCTGCCGCGCCTGTCGCAGCGCCGTCTCGCGTGAGATGGCGATGTCGCCCAGGTGCGTTGGCCAGATCTCCGGGTCGGCGGCGAACTCGTCTTCGCCGTCGGCGCTATCACCCATTATAACAATCATCCCTTTCAGACTCTGCTCTTCGCTGTCCTCGTCGTCCTCATTATCCTCATCATCCTCATCATCCTCATCGTCGGACAGGTCGCCAGTGAAGTCGTCGGCGCCAAAGTCCTCGGCGTTGTCGTGCGCTAACGCCGCATCGCCGGAGCCATCGCGCGCGGAAACGCCCTCCACAGCCTCGTCCTCTGCGGATTCAGGCGGCTGCCAGAGCTGGTCATCGGGCGCGTCAACCAGCGGATGATCGAGCAGCGGAAAAGACAGCACGTCGGTTGGCTCATCTTTCCCGCGATACTCACGGTTGAGCGTGCGAATGCCCTCGTCCGTCGTGATGAGCACGCTCACCTCGACCGAGGCTTTCACACCGACGCGCTCCAGCGCCAGATCGAACGCCTGGAACAGCGTCTCGTCGCTAATACCGAACAGCTCTTCGAGCGTCGCCTGCGGCTCGAAGCTGAATGTCAGCGTGATCTCCTGCTCGTCATCGGTCGCAAACGCTGGCTCATCAGCCCGGCCGCTCGTACCGCTCTGTGTGTCCTGCTGACGCATCCCGTCGTCGCTGTTCATCGTCGCTGTCTCTCCCTACAGGCGGACATCGCGCCGCCCGCCAGTTGCGCGCGAGCGTCATGCGCAGTTCGCCCGCGGTTCGACCTGCCCGCACGCTCCGTATCATACGAAGTTATACGCGCAATCATACGCGACGCGGCGGGATGAGTGTTAGCCAGGGTACATCGCGAAGCGCTTGCAGCGCTACCGGCGGCTATCGGCGGCTATCGGCGGCTATCATCTTCGCGGCCAGGCGGGTAGGGCGCTCGCTCTGGCCGTGTTGGCGCGCTACGTCCCTGCGCTCCGTTGGGCGCGCCCACACGCGGCCCGCCGCCCGGACCATCATGCGGCGCGCGGCGTCGCGGCTGTCCGCCATTGATCCGCCGCGCACGCGCTATCTCCATTTCCATCTGACGCTTGCGTATGGCAGCGGCGCGCTTGCGCTGGTTTTGCCAGACGGCGACGCCAACGGCGAGCGCCAGCAACACCAGCAGCGCGCCGCCGCCGAGCAGCAGCCAGTCAGGTGCGCCATGACTCCCGCCGGAGCCCTTCGCCGCGCCACCCGCCGCAAGCGCACTGACAGAGAGCGTCGTGACTCCACCATCGCCTAGCTGCCCATAGACGCCGACGGTCACCGTGTAGCGCCCAGGCTTCTGATAGGCGTGGCTGACGGTCGGCGTGGTCGTCGTCACCAGCGGCGAGCCATCACCGAAGTCCCATGCGACCGAGACAGGCTGGTCAGCGGGTGGTTGAGTCTGCGAGGCGTCGAAGGTGAACTGCGCGCCGACGGGCGCGGTGGTCGCCGAGGCGGTCGCCTTGGCGGGCTGAGCGGTCTCGACGATGACAACAGCCACCTGCGCGACGGACTTTGCCCCGCGCGAGTCCGTGACCATCAACGTCACGAAGCCACGCCCCGCCTGCTTGAAGAGGTGTGTCACCCTGGCGCCAGTCGCGACAGAGTTGTCCCCGAAGTTCCAGTTATAGGTCAGCGACGAACCCGCGACCGCGTGCGAGCCGGTCGCGTCGAAGGAGATATTGCCGCCCACGCCGATGATGGATGCGGTCAGCGCGCGCGCCTGGGCGACAGGCGGATTGGCGAACGGCGCCCCGATGACGCGCATGATCGCGTTGTCAAACAGCCCCCAGTCGGCTGAGAGCGGCTCATAGACCGAGACGACGACCGTATAGGTTCCCGGCGCGGTGTAGGTGTGTGTCGGCTTGACCAGATAGGATTCTGGCGAGCCATCGCCGAAGTTCCAGCGCCACTTGACCGAGTTGGGGTCGGGAGCGCTGGGCGCGCGGCTGAGGTCTTCATAGAAGGTGACCGGCTTCTGCGCGACGTAGTCTAGCGCGAAGATGCCAGCGGGCGCGTCGGTAGCGTCGTTGGGCGGCGCATAGGCCAGCGCGGGCGCGTTGTTCGCCACCATGGTGACCGTGTTGCCCAGGCCACATGCGCAGATCGTGGAGGCGGCTGGCGCGTGCGAGAGTGAGAGCGCCACCAGCAGGCTCCCCGCCAGGAATGTCGCCACCATCAGCGATCGCGCCAGAGAGCCCACGCGCCGTCTGAGCGCGCGCTGACCGCCAGACATCTGCTCTGGCTCCATGCCCGCTGCTCGCTCTGGCCCCTCTGGTCCCCCTGGCCTCATCGCGCCCACTGGCTCTCGCATAGGCGTCCTCTCGGTTCCGTCTGCCCCAAACGCTGCCCTGGAGAGCAGTGATAAGGCCGCTCCGTCGCTGTACCCGTCCGCCCGCGCCAGTACGCAATTCTACGCGTCTGCGCATGAACAGTCGCATCATAACATGAGACGGCGAGTCTGGCCCGCAGACTCGCCGTATAGTGGTACTCTTTGACTCTTTGGATGTCTGTTTTCGCTGACGCTCGCGCGTTAGCCGCGATTCTCTTTCTTCGCCGTCTTGTAAATGGTGGCCATCTTGCGCGCGGTGGCCTCGTCGAGGGTGTAGCGCTCGCGCAGTCGGGCGACGACATCACGCTGCACCGGCTGGATGCCAGAGGCGCGGAGCTCACTCACGACCTCGTCGACCTGCTCGATGGTGCGAGCGTGTGGCTCATTCATCGTGCGCAGCAGCTGGCTCGGCTCGGCGCCCCGACGGATCGCCGGACGTGGGCCGGTGGTTCCCGTCATGCCGTCGTTGTCGCTGGGGAAGAAGGCGGCGATGCCAGCGCCGACATTCGGGCGTGGCCGCGCGGGCCAGGATGAGGCGACATCCGCATCGGCGACACCAGCGAGCGTGTCGGGCATCGCGTCGTTGAGCAGCGGAGGCTGCGACATCGCCGCGCGGGCGCCGATTGGCTCGGGCCGCGCCAACGTCGTCGTGGGCGCCGCATGGTTGTACATCTCGCGCGCGGCGCGCCCAGCGCCAGCGAGGTCGTGACGCGGGTTTGGCGTGAAGAGGCGAGTCGGCTCGTGCTCAGTAGCAGGCGCGCTGATGACCGTCGCCACGTCGGGGGCGCTGAGCGCGGGCAGGCTGTCCGCATCGGAGTCATCGCCTTGAGGAGCCTCGATCGCGCGCGCGGACTCATCGCCCGCGTTCAGCGCGCCAGCCTGACCGCCGCGCCGCTGCCCGAGGAAGCCTACCGCCTGCTCGCGCGCCGCCACTGCTGTCTGGGCCATGCCACGTAGCTGCGCCTCACGCACCGTGGCGTTGGCCTCAGCCTTGATGCGCTTCAGCTCGGCCTCCTGCTGGGTCTTCAGCACGCGCTCAGCATGCGTGTTTTGCAGGTGGCGCAGATCACGATTCTTCTCAGTCGGCTGCACGATGGCCCAGAAGAGACCCCAGAACGGCGGCGCGACCGAGACGAGCACCATCGTCACGCTAAAGTTGAAGGTCTGCAATTGTGGCCAGATGGCGCTCGCCCATTTATCTGTCGGGAAGTCAACGAAGTGTTGGCTGCGGAATGCGAGGCTGTTCCAGGTCGTGATGACGGTGGCGATGACAACGCCAACCGCGCAGAAGAACGCCTGGAAGCGATGGTTCTGGCTCCAGTGCCAGGGGGCAAGCACCGAGAGCAGATACGCCATGCCCACGACGCCAATGGCGACAAAGCCCCAGACCACTGACCAGAATACCTGTCCAGCCATGCTGCTACTCTGCGTGGCAATGCCGTCAGAATAGACATAGTAGTTGAAAATGGCGTCAGGGAGGTAGAGCACAATCGGGAAGATGAAGTAGAGCTTCGTAAGCCATCCCGGCAGCGGAAGCGCCTTCTCATTGTCCGCGCTGGCTATCGCCAAGCCCTGTGCGGTGGTTGTCTCCAGGTCGCTGCCTGGCGCGCCATACCCTGGCGCGCCATTCGCCGATTGAGCCATACGGAATACTACCTCCCTGTGCTACGTTCACTGCTTGCTGTACTTCGCGCCCGCCCACCCCGCCCGTGCGAATGGGGCGCGATCGTGGGGTTCACGCGCTGATGCCTTCGTGCGCGTGATGGACGCTACAGAGTGAGACAGAATGTGAGAAGCATAGCCACCCCACAAGCGCTCTGTAAAGAGACCCGTCCGGCAGCTTACTATGTCAAGTGGCTGACGAGCGGTCACGAGGCCGCTTGATTTCACTACTGGACATGATAGAACACTGCTCGCTCAACCGGTCACATACCTGTCGATCTGTAGTCCGATGAGGCTATGGCATGTCACAAAGGTCCCAAATTTGACCGGAAATGTCCAGAGGTGTCCGTTTGGCGCCTGAAGGTCCCGCGCGACTCAACCGCATGGCGTCCGCATGGCGTCATCCGCGCCTATGACATACTGGGATGGCGCCAGGCTGATGACTCATGCGTGGGCCATCAGCCTGGCAAAGGAGGGGAAAATGACCATGATGGATGCGACGCCGCCAACGGGCGCTACGCCAACCGCGCGGGACACGCTGGCTGACCCAGCCTATCGCCGCGAGCTAGGCGATGGACTGCTGCTGCGCTGGTCCAACGCCGCTGACGCCGACCGGCTGATTCAATTCTACGGCCAGGTCTTTCGCCGCAGTGAGCATGCGCCACCGGGCGAACGTGTGATGGCCTGGACTCGCGAAATCATGAGCGGACGGGACCCGCTGATCGGGCAGGACGGCTTCGCGCTGGTGGAGCACACGGCGACGGGTGAGGTGGTGGCGGCGACCTGCCTGCTCAGCGAGTTCTGGGAGTACGACGGCATCCGCATCCCCGTTGGGCGGCCAGAGATCGTCGGCAGCCTGCAGGAGTACCGGCGGCGCGGACTGGTGCGCGAGGTGTTTCGGCTGATCCATGCGCGCAGTGAGGCGCAAGGCGATCTGGCCCAGGTGATTACGGGCATCTCGTGGTACTACCGTCAGTTCGGCTATGAGTACGCCGTCGAGTTGGAGAACGGCGTTCGCGTCGCGCTGGGTGACATACCGTTAGCGAAGGATGGTGAAGCGGAGCCGTTCACGCTACGACGCGTGACCGAAGATGATCTGCCGACGGTGGCGCGGCTCTATGATGAGGAGCGCGCCAGCGCGCTGGTCTCCACGCCAATTGACGCGCGCTATTGGCGCTGGGCGGCCCTGGAGGCTGACCCGGTCAGCGACGCGTTCCCGCGTGTCTCCCTGGTGGAAGATCGCGATGGCGCCGTGGTCGGCTACATCCTGACCGGCTGGCGCATCTGGGAGGGTATGTTCGATGTCTTTGGCATCTGGCTGCGCGAGGGCTTGTGGCTCGATGCGCTGCCTTCGATGCTGCGCGGCTGCTGGCGGCTGGGCGAGGACATTCAGGCGCGAACCACCGAGCCGCGTCTGCGCGCCCTCTCGTTCGCCGTTCCGCAGCATCATCCCGTGATGGAGGCGCTGCGCGCGGTCACCCGGCCACAGCCGTTCGACGCGCCCTACGCCTGGTATGTGCGCGTGGCTGACCAGCCCGCGCTGCTGCGCACACTCGCGCCCGCGCTAGAGCGCCGCCTGGCCAGTTCGCCATTCGCAGGCTATACAGGCGACCTCGCGCTCGACTTCTATCGCGGCGGCCTGCGGATGGTCTGGCGCGAGGGCAAGCTGTCCGAGGTCAGCGACTGGATGAAACCCGTCTGGGGCGAAGGCAATGCGGCCTTCCCGCCGGGCGTCTTTTTGCAGCTGCTCTTTGGCTATCGCGATCTGCGCGAGCTGCGCCACGCCTTCCCGGATGTCTGGGCGACTGGCGCGGCCAAGGCGTTGCTGCCGACGCTGTTCCCGCGCCGCGACTCGTGGGCGATCCCGCTGAGCTGACGGAATGCAGAGAGAGAGGCAAGACACACGGTGACCGACCCAACGTCGCAGCTTGTCATCGAGCGGCGCGTGGCGGGCGTGCTGCTGGTGGATGCGCGTGGCTGGCTGCTGATGCAGCTACGCGGCAAGGACGCGCCCCTCTCGCCGGGGCAATGGAGCATGCCAGGCGGAGGCATCGAAGCGGGAGAGCTACCAGAGCAGGCGGCGCATCGAGAGCTCTTTGAGGAGACAGGGCTACGTGTCGCGGGCCCGCTGACACTCTTCTGGGCGGGGCTGCGTCCCTCCGCCAGCGGCTCGGGCGCGCTGGCGGAGTGGCACGTCTACTACGCGAGCACAGCGGCCCGCCAGGAGGATGTCGTGCTCGGTGAGGGCGACGCGATGGTCTTCACACCACCCGAGCGCATTCCCTCGCTCGATCTGGGCGTCAGCGCGCGATTCTTCGTGCCACGCTTCCTCGCCTCAGCGGAGTATCAGTGGCTACGCGCGGTCATCGGAGAAGCAGGAGTGTAGTCCCAGCAGCGCCAGCCAAAGCTGGCCCAGCGCCACAGAATGCGCCTGACCAGGACGCAGCCCGTCTGGGAGCGAGATGATATACTGCGACGGTTTCCCGACCTTACCCAACGACCGTTCTCCCACGGGAGAGGAGCGACCCGGCGACTGGATGACTATGACGGCACAGCCACGCTCTGAACGATACGATACGACAACTGATACCGCTGATACCGCGCCAGCCACGCCTGGGGCGCCGCGCTTCGTCGTCGGGCGCTACGTCGCGCGCGTCACGGCGCTCCTGCCAGATGGACTGGCGCATGCCATCGTGACAGAGGCCCTCGACGCGCCAGCCGAGGATGTTCTGCGCGCGATCTACGGTCCCGCCTGGGATGCGCGCCCCGAGCTTCATAGTGTCACCGAGGCGTTCGACGTCATCGGTGCGCTGTCCGGCGAACTGGTCGAGCTAGAGGTCAGCTGGAGCCTGCCACGTCCCGGACGCAAGCGCGCGCGGCGCACACCGCCGCCCGTCGTCCGGCTCACGCGCGTCATCGAGTCTGCGCCGGAGCGGGTCGCGCCGCCCTGCCCCGTCTTTGGCATGTGTGGCGGCTGCCAGCTTCAGCAGATGGCATATCCCGCGCAGCTCGCGTGGAAGACCGAGCGCGTGCGCGACCTGCTGCGCGGCTCCGGCTTCGCTGATCCGCCCGTGCGGGCCGCGATTGGCTGCGAGCCGCCGTGGAACTACCGCAACCATATGCGCTTCAGCGTGGACCGCGACGGGCGGGTCGGGCTCACGGCGCGCGGCACGCATCGGCTGATCCCGCTGACGACCTGCCCCATCGCCGAGCCGCGCATCAACGACGCGCTGGCTGCCCTTGCGCAGGAGCCGCAGCCGCAGCCACAGGCCCTCGTGCGTTATGGCGTCGCGACGGGGCAGATGCTGCTACAGCCTGCGCCACAGCCCGGGACGCGCGCGCGACTCGCAGCCGCCGGACTCGACCTGCGCGACGAGACGATGGAGGAGGAGATTGGCGCTGCGCGGTTCCGCATCCGTCCCAGCTCCTTCTTCCAGACGAACACAGCACAGGCGCAAGTGATGGCGCGGCTGGCGCTCGCTGAGCTGCCGAGCGGCCCAGAGGTCACCCTGGTGGACGCCTACTGCGGCGTCGGCGTCTTCGCGCGGCTGATGGCCGAGCGCGCGGGCCGTGTGCTCGCCATCGAGGAATCCGCCAGCGCCGTGCGCGACGCCCGCTGGAATCTGCGCGAGACGCCGCAAGTCGAGATCATCCAGGCGAAGGTGGAGGACGACCTGCCCACACGCGCCGAGCGCATCGATGGCCTCATCATCGACCCGCCGCGCGCGGGCTGCCAGAGGCCCGTGCTGGATGCGCTGGCCACGCGGCGCCCGCCCGTCGTCGTCTACATCTCGTGCGGCCCCACCACGCTCGCGCGTGACCTCGCGTATCTCTGCCACACGACCGGCGCGTACCGGCTGCGCTCCGTGCAGCCGCTCGATATGTTCCCGCAGACGGCGCACATCGAGAATATCGCCACGCTCGATGCCATCGAAGACGCCATCGAAGACGCCACTGTAAGCGTCACGGAAACGAAAGAAACGGAGGCGCGGGCATGAGCGCGCGTGAGACCCTGCCCCTCTATCTCGCCTCGGCCTCGCCGCGCCGCAGTCAACTGCTTGGCGCGGCGGGCATCGCCTTCGAGCAGTTCGTCACGCCAGTGGATGAGGACGCGCTGAGCGAGGCGTATCAGGGGCCATTGCTGGCGCTCGGCGAATATCTGGCGCGCGAGAAGGCGCTGGCGGCATGGCGGGCGCTGCGGGCGCAGGGCCGCGCGGGCCGCGTGCTGGCGTCTGATACAACAGTGCTGATCGGGGGACGCTCCCTGGCCAAGCCCGCGCACCATGACGAGGCGCACACGATGCTGAGCCATCTGCGCGGACGCGAGCATACCGTCGCGACGGGCGTGGCGCTGATCGATCCTCAGCGCGGGACGATACGCTCGGCGACCTCGGCCACTCGCGTACTGATGCGCGACTATAGCGACGAAGAGATCGCGGCGTATGTCGCGACCGGCGACCCCCTCGACAAAGCCGGCGCCTACTCCATCCAGCATCCCGACTTCCAGCCTGTCGCCACGCTGGCGGGCTGCCATCTCGGTGTCATCGGCTTGCCCGTCTGCCTGGTCAACCTGCTGCTGAATGGTGGCCGCTCAGCCCGCATTGTGCAGGCGCCGCCCCCGCATGGAGGCGCAGACTGCCCGTGGTCGGCGCAATGCCGGCCGCCCTATCCGTTCGAGCTGCCGAGCATCCACACGAGCGCGCTGCCTGACGCGTCTGACGCTGAGGATGATGACGCGGCGGGGTCAGGCAGGTGAGCGACGCCGCCACACGTGGGCGCTACGCTCCCTCACCCACCGGCGCGCTGCATCTGGGCAACTTGCGCACAGCGTTGCTGGCATGGCTGCTGGCGCGCTCAGCGGGTGGCGACTTCATCCTGCGGATGGAAGACCTCGACCTGCCGCGTGCGCGCCCTGGCGCCGCCTACCAAATCCTCGATGACCTGCGCTGGCTCGGCCTCGACTGGGATGAGGGGCCAGATATCGGCGGCCCGTATGGCCCCTACACGCAGAGCGCGCGGGCGGCGATCTATCTGGGCGCGCTGGCGCGGCTACGCGCGAGAGGCCTGCTCTATCCCTGCTATTGCACACGCGCCGAGCTCCACGCGTCCGCCGCCAGCCAGGCCATCGCCAGCGCCCCCCATATGGGTGACCAACCGCCGCGCTATCCCGGAACCTGCCGCGATCTCTCCGCTCGCGAGCGCCGCGAGCGTGCGGCGGCGGGACGGCGTCCGTCGCTGCGCTTCCGCGTGCCCGACGAGGCGATCAACTTCACCGACCGAATGCTGGGGCCACAGAGTGAGCGGGTCAGCGCAACCATCGGCGACTTCATCGTGCGGCGCAGCGACGGCCTGATCGCCTACAACCTCGCCGTGGTGGTAGATGACGCGCTGATGGGCGTGACGCAGGTGGCGCGCGGAGCCGATCTGCTGCCTGTCACGGCGCCACAGCGGGCGCTCACCCTTGCCCTTGGCTACACCCCGCCCAGCGAGTACGCCCACCTGCCCCTCGCCACCGATGCGACGGGCGCCCGCCTCGCCAAGCGCGACGCATCGGCTGGAGTCCAGGCGCTACGAGCGAGCGGTTCCTCTCCTGAGCGGGTGGTGGGCGCGCTGGCCGCCAGCGTCGGCCTCTGGCCAGCGGGTGAGCCAGCCACGCTGCGCGCCCTGCTCGCCACCTTCGACCCCGCGCGCATCCGCCCGCAGCCGTCCGACATCGCGCTTGATTGAGTGGCGCGCCATTCGCTACCGTCTCTATGCGCGCTGGGCGCTCTACAGGCTGTCCCTGCGCCTGCGCGTCTGTCGCGCGCATGCGACCCGAGTGAAGCGACTGAGAGTGAAGGCGAGGAGCGGTATGCGGCTGGGATTCGCGGTGAAGGTGGTTGGGCGCGCTGGACTTCGTGATAGTGACGGGCGGCGCTGGCGGAACAGCCCGCACCTGGGCGTGAGCATCCAGTATCTCTCTGCGATCTTCGACTACCTGCGCGACGTGAACATCAGCATGTATCGCATCTCGTCACGCATCGCGCCCTACATCACGCACCCTGAGCTGCCGCAGTTCCATCAGCAGGTGGAGGAGTGCGCGGACGAGCTGGCGCAGCTTGGCGAGCGCGCACGGGCGCAGGGGCTGCGTCTCTCGATGCATCCGGAACCGTTCACCGTGCTGAACTCCCCGCATGAGCGCGTCGCCCTGGGCGCGGAACGTGATCTCGACTACCATGCGCGCTTTCTCGACGCAATGGGCCTGGGGCCGGAGGCGGTCATCGTCATCCACGGCGGCGGCGTCTTCGGCGAGAAGGGAGCGGCAATGGACCGCTTCGTCGCACGGTACGCGCGGCTGCCAGAGCGGGTGCGACGGCGGTTAGTTCTGGAGAATGACGAGCGCAGCTACTCGGTCGCTGACATCGTGGCGCTCCACGAGCGCACTGGCGTCCCGCTCATCCTGGACAACCTGCACCATCACCTGAATAACCCAGAGGGGTGGAGCGACCGCGAGGCGGCTGAGGCGTGCCTGCGCGCCTGGCCCACCGGTGTGCGGCCCAAGATTCATTTCAGCAGCCGTCGCGCGGATGAGCAGGAAGGCGCCCGGCTCGATTCGCGGCACGCCGAGTTCATCAATCCCGATGAGTTCGCGCGCTTCTATCACGCGACACGCCCCTGGGACTATGATGTGATGCTCGAAGCGAAACAGAAAGATGTGGCGTTGCTGCGACTCCGCGCCCAGCTAGCCGAACGCGACATCGCGACGGACTAGGCGCCCCGCGCATGCGTAGCGATCCTAGCAATCGTAGCGATGGGCGCGCAGGTGAGAGGCGGCGCGCATCGATCAGGGCCAGCGGTGGAGGCGCCCCACGGGAGGCGCTAGTGGACCGGGGAGATGGGCAGACTCGCTCCCCTGGCTGCCATTCTCCCAGCCGCGACGCATGCCCTCCAGGGCGATGCGCAGCGTGTCACGCGCGAGGTCGGCGATCGCGGCGGCAGCGGGATTGACCAGCGCCACATTGACCGCTCCCATCACCGCGCTGACCTCGATGATCAGGTGAGCGCGCGGCGCGGTGTGTGTGGGGGTATACGTTTCGTCACCTGAGGCGATGACGCCCGCGATGCTCTCACCGAGCGACTTCACCTCGCTCATCCACGCCGTCGAGCGCACAGAGACGGCGACATCATCGGGGACGTAGATAGTGACCTCGCTCATCGTTGCGCGGACGGTCAGATGCGCCTCAGTGGGAAGCTGCGCACGGCGCAGGTCGAGCTGGACGCTGCCCATCACGGCGCGCACATGGGTATCAGGGGCGAGGGTCCAGGCGTTGCGCGTCTTCTTCGTCTCACTCATGAACGCGGTAATGCGCTTTTGCGCCGTCGGCGTCGCCGGAAACGCGGGCGGCGTGGGGAGCGTCGGCGTGGTGGCGGCCAGCCTCGGCGGCTCCAGCGCGGCGAGCGTGGCCAACGGGGAGTGCGGCAGGTCGCGCAGGATGGCGGCGCACTCGTCCGGGTTTCGCGTCTTGGTCAGCGCGTCCAGCCCGTCGCGGAAGGCGTCGAACGTAATCTCGCCGCGCTCGTAGCGCCCACGAAGCTGTAGAATCGCGCTGCGTTGCGCCGCAATCAGCGGCGACTCCGTGCTGTTCTCCATGTCGCCCTCCCCAGGACCTCAGAGCATCGCGCGTCGCCTCGTTGGTCGCGCCATCGCCGCTCAGGGTATACCGCTGGCTCGTCCGCGAGATGTTGACGCGAGACGAGCCAGCCGACCATCTACGAGCATACGGGCGGGTCCAGCGGCGGGTTTCACTCCGCCGCTAGAAGGGCCATAACCTGGATACGTTTACTCAGCGGCGGCGCTCACGGGCGCGGCTCCCTTGACCGGCCCGATCCACACCGTCTGGATGTTGACGAACTCACGGATGCCATAGGACGACAGCTCACGCCCGTAGCCGCTGCGCTTGACGCCGCCAAAGGGCAGGCGCGGGTCGGAGGCGGTCATGCCGTTGATGAAGACGGCGCCGGATTCGATCTGCGCCGCCACGCGCTCGCCGCGCTCGGTATCGCGGGTCCAGAGGGCGCCGCCCAGGCCGAAGTCCGAGCTATTCGCCAGGCGGATCGCGTCGGCCTCATCCTTCGCGCGGATGACCGCCGCGACCGGGCCAAACGTCTCCTCTTTGAACACCGTCATCTCTGGCGTCACGTTCGCCAGAATGGTCGGCGCATAGTAGGCGCCCGGGCCACTGAGCGCCTCGCCGCCAGTCAGCGTCTTCGCGCCCTGGGCCAGCGACTCGCGCACCTGGCGATCGAGATCCTCGCGCAGATCGAGGCGCGCCATCGCGCCGACCTGCGTGTCCTTGTCGAGCGGATCGCCCACCTTCAGCGCCTCGGTCGCCTTCACGAAGGCGCGCTCGAACGCATCCGCCACAGACTCCACGACGATGAAACGCTTGGCCGCGATGCAGCTCTGGCCGGTGTTCTGGAAGCGCGCCTTCGCCGCCATCTGCGCCGCCGCCTCGATGTCGGCGTCGTCGAGGATGATGAAGGCGTCGGAGCCGCCCAGCTCCAGCACAGTCTTCTTCAGCACGGAGCCAGCCGCCGTCGCCACCGAGACGCCCGCCGGATCGCTGCCCGTCAGCGTGACCGCCGCGATGCGCCGGTCTTTGATGAGCTTATCGACTTCGGATCCCGGCACGATCAACGCTTGGAAGAGGTCCTTTGGCGCGCCAACCGCCTGCGCCGCCTCGCTGACGACACGCTCGATCTCCAGTGCGCAGCGGGTGACGTTGGACGCATGCTTCAGCACGCCGACATTGCCCGCCATCAGCGCGGGCGCGGCAAAGCGGAAGACCTGCCACAGCGGATAGTTCCACGGCATGACCGCGAGCACCACGCCCAGCGGTCGGAACGCGACGTAGCTCTCCTGCGCGGTGGAGGGAGCAGGCTCATTGGCAAGGAAGCGCTTGGCCTCTTCGGCGTAGAAGTCGCAATTCCAGGCGCACTTCTCGACCTCAGCCTCGGCCTCGGCGATCGGCTTGCCCATCTCCAGCGTGATCGTCCGCGCGAGCCGCTCCTTCTGCGCGCGCAGGGTCTTCGCGATCTCGCGCACAAGCGTCGCACGCTCATCATAGGAGGCTGAGCGCCACTGGCGGAAGGCCTGCTGGGCGCGGTCGAGCGCCTCGTCGATGCGCTGCTGGCTGAATGGCTCGAACGTCTCGATTACCTCACCAGTCGCGGGATTGATAGATTGGATAGTCATTGCGTGTCTCAGCTCCTCGTCCCAAACCGGGCGGCGCACTCACAGTAGCTGCCAGCGTGGCGCCAGCATGCGCAGGAAACTGGCCCTGCGTGTTCCATCTGCATCGTATCACGTTCCCTTGGAGCAGGACATTGTCCACTCTGGCCAATGTCCGGGCTTGCGCGGCGCCAAACGGCATGGTAGTGTGACACCACGGTTGAGCATCCGCCAACCGACTGACCAACCCCACGAAGCCGACATTCCCCCGGAGCGTTCCGGACACACGCGGGGAACACCTATGCTGACCATCCGCCAACTGTGCGATCTGCCATTGCTGGCCGACAGCGCGCTCCTCGCCGGAGCGAGCGGGCTCGATCGCGAAATCCTCTGGGCCGCTGTCGTGGATATTCCGCAGGCGGATGACTGGGTGCGCGCAGATGAGCTGCTGCTGACGACATTCTTTGGCCTGCGCGACAATGTGGAGGGGCAAGTCAGGCTGGTGCGGCAGTTGATCGAGAAGCGTGTCGCGGGCATGATCGTGGCGACGGGCGCCTACGTCATGAACATTCCTGACGAAGTACGCTGCCTGGCCGACACGTCCGGCTTCCCCATCATCGAGATGCCCTGGCGCATCCCCTTCGAAGACATCGTGCGCGTCATCTCAGAGCACAGCCTCAACGACCAATATCAGCTCTATAAGCAGTCGCTCGCGATTCATCGCGCGCTGACCCGGCTCGTGCTGGAGGGTGGCTCGCTGCAAGATGTGGCGCACGAGTTGTGCGCGCTGTTGCGGCGGCCCGTCGAAATCGACGACCTCTCTTTCGCGGTGCTGGCCGAAGCGACCGGGCCAGGCGCCAGCATTGATGAGAGCCGGCGCTCGGCCATCAATGAGGGGCGAAGCTCGCCCCGCCTGCTGGATTACCTCCGTCGCGCGGGCACGCTATCGCAGGCGCGCTCGACACTCAGCGTGCAGCGCATCGACGTGAACGAAGAGACGCGAGCGCTGGGCATGACAATGGCGCGCATCCTCATGCCAATCGTCGTCGCGCGCCGGGTCTATGGCTACGTCTGGATCATCGCGGGCGAGCGCGATCTGGAGCCACTCGACTTCCACGCGGTTGAGCACGCGGCCACCGTCGCCGCGCTGATTCTCTTCCGCAACCAGACGGCGCATCAGGCCGAGGAGCGCATGGAGCAGCATGTGCTCAGCCGCCTGCTCGCCGAGGATCTGCGCCCGGATAGCGCCTTGCGAGAGCAGCTAGCGCGCTTCCATCTGCGCCTCGAAGCGCTGCACATCGTCGTCGTGATCGACATCGGCGGCGCCGATCTACGCACCGTGGAGCTGACCGCGCGCAACGCCGCACGCCATGATAATCTGCCGTGCGTGGTAGGCGAACGCTCAGGCAGGGTCGTGGCGCTGCTGGAATGCGCCCGACGCGAACAGGTCGAGCATTTCTGCGAGTTTCTGCTGGAGAGCCTCGGCCTCTTCGACACGCCCGTCCGGATGGGAGTGAGCACGCTGCAAGAGGCTCCCGGCGGGCTCTATCGGGAATATGAGCGGGCGTTGGAGGCGCTCGCGCTCCTGCCCGCGCTCGGAGACGGGCGCCAGGTGGCGCGCTTTGAGGAGCTTGGCCTGTTGCACTGGCTCCACGCGCTACCGCCACAGATGTTCGCGGAGAACGCATTCTCTGGGCGGCTGGCGCGGCTAGCGGAGCATGATCGCACCCACGACGGGCAGCTCACCCAGACGCTGGAGATGTTCCTGGAGTGCGAGGGAAACGGCGTGCGCGCGGCGGAACGGCTCTACATCCATCGCCACACGCTCAAGTATCGTTTGCGCCGCATCGAGGAGATTTGCGACGTCGATCTGGGGGACTCGCTGACCAAGCTGAACCTGCGGGCGGCGCTGCTGCTGCGCCGCGTGCGCGCCAGCTACGGCGCCGAGTGAGACGCTAGTGGGCTGGCGGTTGGACCCGCGCACGAGGGGCGTCTCGCCACCCGAGTTCGCGATCGACGTGAGGCCATCCCATTCGCCATAGTGGCCACTTTGGCCAAAAGCGGATGGCCAGGGATGTCCAGCGTGGCCCTTGAGGCATGTGTGGCGCCTACGTATGCTGGCGGTAGCCTTGTGCGAAAACGTGAAAACGTGTGACGACGCTGATCGAGAGGCGGCGCGAGTGGGCGCCCGAGAGCGCGTGGGCTCGCTGATACGCCAGCGCACGCGATGAGGAGAGGAAGCAGGCAATGGCGCTGAAGACGCTGAACGCTGATCGGGCGCTGATCAATGGCGAGCTTGTCGCGCCGGTAGACGGCAAGACGCGCACACTGGTCAATCCGGCGACAGGCGGCCCTGGAGCTACTGTGCCCGACTGCGGAGTGGAAGACATCAACCGCGCGGTGGCCGCCGCCAAGCGCGCCTTCGACGATGGCCGCTGGACGGGGCTTGGCCCTGGTGGCCGCGCCGCTGCCCTCTTCAGGCTGGCCGACCTGCTGGAGCAGCGCGTAGATGAGCTGGCGGCGCTGGAATCACGCAATGTCGGCAAGCCAATCAAGCTGGCGCATGACAGCGACCTGCCCTTCGCCATCGACTGTTTGCGTTTCTTCGCTGGCGCCGGACGTGTGTTGGCGGGCCAGGCGTCCCACGAGTACATCCCTGGCATGACGAGCATCATCCGGCGCGAGCCAGTTGGTGTATGCGGGCAGCTCGCGCCCTGGAACTATCCGCTGATGATGGCGCTCTGGAAGATCGGCCCAGCGCTGGCGACAGGGAACACCGTCGTGCTCAAGCCCGCGCCCGAGACGCCCCTGACCGCGATGGCGCTCGGCGAGCTGGCTATCGAAGCGGGTCTGCCCGCCGGCGTGTTGAATGTCGTGCCGGGTGGTGACGAGGTGGGCGCCGCGCTGGTGGCCCATCCCGACGTGCGGCTCATCTCGCTGACAGGCGCGACCGAGACGGGCAAGGTCATCATGCAGGCGGCATCCAGGTCGCTCAAGCGCGTGCATATGGAGCTAGGCGGCAAGGCGCCGTTCATCGTCTTCAACGACGCCGACCTCGAAGCGGCGGCGCAGGGCGCGGTCGTTGGCGCCTTCGTCAACACCGGGCAGGACTGTACCGCGGCGACGCGCATCTATGTGCAGCATTCCGCCTACGATCAGTTCCTCGACCGCTTCAGCGAGCTTGTGCGCGAGATTCGCGTGGGTGATCCCGCCTCAGACAAGACCGACATGGGGCCGCTGGTGAGCCAGGCGCAGCTGGGTCGCGTGGAGGAGATGGTCGGCAAGGCGCGCGGCGCGGGCACATTCGTGACGGGCGGCGCGCGGGCGACGGTTCCCGGCATGGAGAATGGCTTCTTCTTCCAGCCGACAATCATCACCGATGTGGCCGATGACTCGCCCGTGGTGACGGAGGAGATCTTCGGGCCAGCGGTGGTCGTGCTGCCCTTTAGCGACGAGGCCGACGCGTTGACCCGCGCCAACGCCGTGCGCTATGGCCTGGCGGGCTCCCTCTGGACGCGCGACGTGCAGCGGGTGATGCGTATGACAGGCGCGCTGGAGTTCGGCACGGTCTGGGTCAACGACCATCTGCCGCTGACAGGCGAGATGCCACACGGCGGCTTCAAGCAGAGCGGCTTCGGCAACGACATGTCGCCCTATGCGCTGGAAGACTACACCCAGATCAAGCACGTCATGCTCGACAACACCGGCGACGCGCGCAAAGGGTGGCACTACACCATCTTCGGCGACGCGGAGTAGCCGGGCGCACGTTGCAGCGACATACAGCCGAATGCTCGTCCCACTTGCCAGGTTGGCATTAGGGACGAGCATTCGGCTATCGCGCTTTGTAGATCTACACGGTCCTCAGAAGAGCCACGGCAGCGCGAGGGTCAGCGCCAGCCCCCAGGCGACGTAGGCGATGGCGCCGCCACGCGCGACCCGCTGCAAGCCCGCGACCCAGCCATCACCACGCCCGGACCGCGCCTGCGCGACGAGCGCGAGCGCCAGCAGCGCAATATTGAGGATGTTCCAGCCGATCACGACGATGCGGTTCATCGTCGGACCATCCAGCGCGGTGCGATAGAGGATGGCGCTGAGCGCGTAGAGGCTGACCAGCAGCGCCAGCGCCGCCAGCGCCACGATGCCTGCTCGTAGCCAGCCACGCCAGCGCGCCGCTACCTCGTCCGCTGAGACGGGAATGACCCCAATCAGCAGACCCATCACCGCGAACAGGCCAACATTATAGGTAATCAGCACGTTGCGGTTATTGAACGGCGCGAAGAAGTTGAACGGGATGAACGCGATATACACCAGCAGCGTCAGCAGGGTCAGCGGCAGCAGCAGGCGCATGATGATCGCCAGAATCTTGCCGAAGCCGCGATAGAAGTCTTGCGCGCCCGCTCGGCGAGCCGGATCATAGACGCTGGCGACCGCGAGCGCGGGCAGCAATCCCGCGCCGCCGCCGATCAGCAGACGTTGCCAGATGTTCGGCAAGTGCAAGCCAAGCGTCTGGAACATGGCGAAGGTCAGGGCGACAAAGACACCGCCCGCGATGGCGTAGACACCCGCCGAGCCAATCGTTTCGAGCGACTTTGTGAGCAGGCCAAAGAGGTCGCGCGCCGTCGAGCGCAGCCCCAGCGCCACCAGACCGACCGCCGCCCATGCCAACAGCGGCAGGTGCAGCGCCATCAGGTCGAAGTAGCCAGACTGAGGCGTGGAGCCGAGCAGATTGGTCTGCGCCACGGAGGGGACGAAGTAGATATAGCCAACGATGACCGCCAGCGCGAGTGACGCGCCCGCAGCCAATCCATAGCGCGCGGGACTGCGTCTGCCCGCCAGTGTCAGGTACCAGATGATGGCCAGCGCGGCGAGCGGCGGCCACAGGTAGATCAGCAGGGGCGCATGATTGGGAAGTGTCCAGTTGAGATCAGATGTGGCCCAGAAGATCATCGCCAACGCTACGCTGATCGGGATGGCGAGCCGCCAACCGGCGCCGAGTCGGCCCGCCCGAGCGGCATTGGCCGCCTCCAGCCGATAGCGCCAGGCGAGGTAGAGGGTATCGTCGGGCTGCTCCCTGCTGATGGCGAGCAGCGCCGCGCCGAAGCGTCCCGCCTGGCCCGCGCGCCGCGCCTCCTGATAGAGATCTTCGAGCCGCCGTGGATCACCCTGCGCTGCGCGTATCGCCGCAGTGTAGTCCATCTCGTCCGCGCGTGAGGCGTCGCCCATGCCCTCGAATGCCGAGATGTCCATGTTCCGCATCCTCTCCGTGCTGCGCGCCGCTGGCCGCCACACATGGGGCAGCCTTCGTCATCGGCCACAGCCCGCCTGAGTCGAAGCATAGCCGAGGTCCAGCGCCAGAACAAGCCCTCAGGCGCCAGCGCGAAGACACTTGCGTGCCTGGTTGATGTAGCGTCTGGAGCGCGGCAGATCTACACGAGAACGCGGAATGCGATACAGGATGTTACACTGGCGAGAGGTCGCTCCCACACGGGCGTGACAAGACAAGACGACGATAGGCGAAGGAGGCGCGGCGAGTGGGGGTAGCGGAACAAGCGGAGCGGGCGGCGGACGCGACGCGGCGGCTGGCGTGGCTGCGGCGGCTGGGCGAGCGGCTGCGCGAGGGGGTCAGCGCGGGGCTGCGCGCGGAGAGCATCGAACGGCTGGCGTCCGCAACTGGCGAGCGCGGTGGCGACGTGATCTACCGGCTGGATGAGCACGGCGAGACGGCGCTCTTCGCCGTCTGCGAGGAGTGGGCGCGCGAGGAGCCGTTTCTGCTGGTGGCCGAGGGATTGGAGCAGGGCCAGCGCACCTTTCCAGCGGGCGCCGACCCCCATCGGCTGGCGTTCACGCTGATCGTGGACCCCATCGACGGGACGCGCGGCCTGATGTATGGCAAGCGCAGCGCGTGGGCGCTGCTGGGAATCGCTCCGGCGCCACGCGCGGGACACTGGCCAACGCTGGCCGACATCACACTGGCGCTGCAAGCGGAGCTTCCGACACCACGCGCTGCGCTGGCCGACACGCTCTGGGCGCAGGCCGGGCAGGGCGCGCAAGGCGAGACGCGCGATCTGCGCACAGGCGCGACCACGCCCTTCACGCCCCGGCCCAGCGCCGCGACCACGCTCGCGGGCGGGTTCGCCTCGATGGTCAAGTTCTTCCCCGGTGTCAAGGCGCAGACGGCCACGCTGGAGGAGGCGATGTTCGAGGAGCTGCTCGGCCCACCGCCCGCCGACGCGCCGCAGGTCTTTGACGACCAGTACATCAGCTCTGGCGGACAGCTTGCCGAGCTGATGCTGGGCCATGATCGCTTCGTCGCCGATCTGCGTCCACTGCTGGCCGCGCCCGGCCAAACGGTCTCACTCAGCGCGCACCCCTACGACCTCGGCGCGGAACTGATCGCGCGCGAGGCGGGCGTGATCGTCACCGATCCCTGGGGGCGTCCACTCGCCGCGCCGCTCGACACCCATACGCCCGTCGCCTGGGTCGGCTACGCCAACACGACCCTGCGCGACACCATCGCGCCCATCCTGCATCGACTGCTCCGCGAGCGACTGGGCGCAGAGCCGCGGTGACCGCGATCCCGCGATAGAATTGAAAGGGACGACATCGCCATGACTATGCCCACAGACAATGACCGTGCGCGCATGCGCGTCACGCATATCGGCGGCCCCACCGCGCTGATCGAGATTGGCACGCTACGCCTCCTGACCGATCCGACATTCGAGCCGGGCGGCTATAGCTACAGCGCAGGTGGCCAGGAGATCCGGAAAACAGCGGACCCCGCCATCACCGCCGCTGCGCTGGGGTCCGTGGATGTCGTGCTGCTCAGCCACGACCAGCACGGCGACAACCTCGACCCCGCTGGCCGCGCTTACCTCGCTGAGGCGCGCCAGACGCTGACGACGCCCGAGGGCGCACGGCGATTGGGCGGCAATACGCGCGGCGTTGCGACCTGGGAGACTGTGGAGGTAGCGGGCGCGGATGGTCTGGCCGTTCGCATCACGGCGACGCCCGCACGTCATGGCCCGGAGCAGGTGGCGCCGCTTGCGGGGCATGTCACGGGCTGGCTGCTGGAGTGGGACGGGCAGCGGCGCGGCGCTGTCTACCTCTCCGGTGATACGGTGCTCTTCGAGGGTGTGGAGGAAGTCGCGCATCGAGGCCGTGTCAGCGTGGCGCTGCTGAACTTCGGCGCCGCTCGCGCGCAACGCTTCGGCCCATTCGACATCACCTTCACAGGCGACGAGGGCGCGCAAGTCGCCAGGCTACTCGGCGACGCGACCATCATCCCGCTCCACTACGAAGGATGGTCGCACTTCAGCCAGGGGCGCGCGGAGGTCGAGCAGGCATTCGCGGCCGCTGGCCTCACCGAGCGTCTGCGCGTCCTCCCCATCGGCCAGCCCGTCACCCTCGATGTGTAGCGAGCAAGAGGATATATGTGTCCGTATGATGGCGCTATGCGCGCATGGCGCGATGCTGTATGATGGACGCCACACGACCCGCGTCGGCTAGTAGCCCGCGTCATCGCTTTCGGGTGAGGAGCGGCGAGGCGCCTGGCGCGGGCCAGTGATTCCCCGGTAATCCATCGCACTGCGCGCTCAGGAGGTAGCATGGACAACTCGACCGCCGTCTTCGGCCTGAACCTCATCCGCCAGCAGATTCACGAATACGTCGCCATGAACTTCCTCTTCGATGGGTCGGCTCCTACGCTCGACGACGATCGATTACTGGTAGAAGATGGCGTCCTCGATCAGACGGGCGTGCTGGAGCTGGTGCTCTTCATCGAAGAAACCTACGGCATTCAGGTCGATGACGCCGACCTGACGCCCGAGAACTTCGATAGCGTCAACGCCATCGCCGAGTACGTCTTTCAGCGGCTGGCGAACAGCTAGGAGCATCGTCGGGCTACTGGACTCGCTGCGCCATCCGCTCGCCTGCGCGACTGCCGAGGACACTACCGGGCAGCACCCCCAGCGCGCCCAATCCCTCAATGGCGACTCCGGGCGCGCGCGCGTCCAAATCGCGCAGACGTGGGGCCAGATCGGCGCTGATATCCAGATCCACGGCCCACGCATGTGTGGGAGTCGCCTGCGCCAGCTCTGGCAGCCAGCGCCGCGCGCCACGGGCGAGCCGTTGATAGTAGGCCGACTCACGCGGCGAGCCTCCCGCCTGCCCATAGCGTCCGCCGCTGGTAACGAGGCGCCCATCGCCGGGCCGATAGTCGCAATAGGTGTAGGGTGCGGCGTCCCAGAAGAGCGGAAAGTCATCGGGCAAATCGAGCGCATAGGCCAGCGCGTAGATGCGTGCGGTCGGCGTCACGACAGGTCCAGTCGCCACGATCAGCGCGGCCGCGCTGACCTCACGTCCGTCTTCCAGCCGCACGCGCCAGTGGCGCGCATGCCGCCCCTTGTCCGATCTCTTGTCTGCTTGAGCCGCCCAGCCCACAACACGCGCCCCACCCACCAGCGTCGCGCCTGACGCGCGCGCCTGCGCCGCCGTGCGCGCCAGCAGCGTCAATGGCTGGATGCGTCCCTCATCGGGCAGCCAGAGCGCCTCGACGACATGCCGCGTATCGAGCCGGCCGCCTGTTCGCGCGGCCACCTGCTCAGGTGTCCACAACTCCGCGCGCAGACCCAGCGCCACCCGCTCACGCGCCTCGCGGGTCAGCCGTCGCGCCGCCGCCGGTGTCTCGGCGAGGCTGAACGCGCCCGTCAGCGAGGCTGAGAGCAGCGCGCCAGGTTGCGCGGCCTCCGACACCAGCGCCAGCATCTCACGCGTGGTGGCCGGCCACATCGCGCGGTCGGGGCTGTCAGGCGGCAGGTCCGCCAGCCCCATATTGACGCCCGCGCTGAGGATGCCCGCGTTGCGGCCTGTCGCGCCGAAGCCAATCGCTGGCTCCGCCTCTAGCGCCAGTGTGCGCGCTCCCGCGGCGCTGGCCGCCCGCGCCGCGCTCAGTCCCGCGATGCCCGCGCCGATCACCAGCACATCCACAGCCTCTATCGAGAGTGTGTCGATATGCGGCAGGGCGAGCGCCTCACTGATCGCTGGCGGCGGATCTTCGCGCCAGGGAGCGGCCGCCCGCGCGCTCGGCCACGGGCAGGTCGCTGTTGGCGTCCTGGATGCGTCTGTCGCGGGCGTGGTGTCGGTCGTCACGGACATGCTGGCCTGCCTTTCGCGCCGCGCCGCTCTTCGCTCACATATGCGCTGTGGAGCGCGGATGGCTTTCCAGGCGACTGTACCACGAGCGGCGCGCTGATCGGCGCCCGTCTCGTTCGCCACGGTGTACAGAAGTTGTTGGCGACCCATGCGAAAAAGAGCGACTTGCCATTTGTGGGCGGCGTGGGTACACTTATGTTCAAGACAACGCTTCCGACTTCTGGGAGGATGTCATGAAGCCCTCAGACCCTTCATTGACCGAGCTCGCGCGAGCGGGCTTTCTTCGACGCTACATGCCTTTCAAAGGCTATCACCTCGCTACCTGCTACCCCTGACTCCCTCAGACCACCCCTCCGCGCGCCCACCCGGCGCCAGCGCATCTGCTTCAGGACATCTCATCAGCTTCGCACGTGACGCTACCGACACGAGTTACCGACACGAATGATGTGATTGCTCTGACTGCGGCTCCTCGGTTCGTCGAGATCACCATCATATTGTCCACATAGTCCACGTACACCAGCTCTGCTGACCGCTCGTCATACACGCGGCTCCGCGTGAAGAGCGTCTGGCGGCTACCTGCTACACACGCCTCGCGTATCCCACGATACGGGACGCGCATATCCTTGCACTGTTTCGCTAGCCGCATGCCCCTCCGAAAGAGCGCCCGCCGAGCGGGTCGGGCCGAGGGAGCAGCGAGTCGCGACGCCTGAGCGCGTCCGCGGCCATAGATGATGGGGAGTCAAGCGCCCACAGCAGACCGAAGCCTGACGTGCGCCGACCATTCGGGGCGCCAGGCTTCGGGCGCCCTGACCATGTGTTCTCTTGTGTTCCCTTCGCAACTGCGCGACGCCAGAGATGGCGCGTATGCGCTGGCGATGTCCATACCCGCAGGTACAGGAAATTTATGAACGGTTCACGCAAACCCAAAGCCGATGACGCGCTCAGCACAGCGCGCCGCTACCTCGACATCATCCATGCCGACTCACTCTCGCAGGACCAGGCGCAGGCGCTGGCCCGGCTCACGGTCGACAACTTCGCCAACCATTACAACTCCGGCTTCCTGCAATATCGCAAGTCCGTCACTGAGGGTGGCGACTTCGCCGCCGTCGAGTGGAGCGGTCGCGGCGCGACCTTCAGCGATGTGCTCGGGCGCTCCTACATTGACTGCCTCGGTGGCTACGGGCTGCTCAGCCTGGGGTGGTCGCATCAGAAGGTGGTCGCCGCCGTCAAGGCGCAGCTGGAGCGCGCCCCGATGCCCACCCAGGAGCTGCTCGACTGGCCGCGCGGCATGCTGGCGGATTTGCTGTCGAAGATCACCCCAGGCGACATCGAATATGCCTTCTTCGTCTCCAGCGGCACCGAGGCGATTGAGGGCGCGATGAAGTTCGCCAAGGCGACGACCGGCAAGAGCGGCTTCATCGCCGCTGTGCGCGGCTTCCACGGCAAGACAGCGGGCAGCCTCAGCCTGATGGGCAAGGCAAAGTTCCGCAAGCCCGCGATGCCCCTGCTGCCGAACATCTTCCACGTTCCCTTTGGCGACGCAGACGCGGTGGAGCAGCAGCTGCACATCGCGCGCGAGGTCGGCAACGACATCGCCGCTGTGGTCATGGAGCCGGTGCAGGGCGAAGCGGGCGCCATTGTGCCGCCCGACGACTTCTGGCCACGGCTGCGCGCGCTCTGCGACGAGTACGAAGTCCTGCTGATCGCCGACGAAGTGCAGACGGGCCTGGGACGCACAGGCGCGCTCTGGGGCGTCAACCACTGGAACGTCACCCCAGACATCATCTGCTCGGCGAAGGCGCTGGGCGGTGGCGTCATGCCGATTGGCTCGTTCATGGCGTCGAAGCGCATCTGGCGGCACTTCATCGAGGACCCGTTCTTCCACACGACGACGACCGGCGGCAACCCACTCGCCTGCGCCGCCGCCATCGCGACGATCAACGTGGTGCTCGAAGAGGATCTTCCACGCCAGGCCGCCGAGAAGGGCGACTACTTCATGGAGCGTCTGCACCCGCTGGCCGCGCGCTACGACTCCGTCTACGAGAAGATCACGGGCAAGGGCCTGCTGATCGGCCAGCATTTCCACGACGCCGAGATTGGCTACAAGGTCGCCGCTGGTCTGTTCCATCGTGGCGTGCTCATCTCAGGCACACTCACAAATGCGCAGACGATTCGCATCGAGCCGCCGTTGGTGATCGAGTATGATGAGATCGATGAGGTGCTCAACCGACTCGAAGACACGCTGAAAGCGGTCTCCGGCGCGCCTGTGACGGGCGAAGTCATCACGCTCGCCAGTGTGGATGTTCCCACGGCGTCACCCGCGGATGACGCAAGTAGCGACGCAAGTAGCGGCGCGAGTAGCGGCTCCGCCCAGAAGGTCACTCCCGCGGCGGCTGTCTAGTCGCCTCGTTCGCGCAAGCTCATGCGCCCTGACGTGACGTTTGATTTGACGTTGTTGTGATGAACTCGACTCCAGGCGTTGTGTGGGCATGTACGTCTACACAACGCCTGGAGTGTCTGTCCTGTATCTGCGCCAGTCCGGCGCGACAGAGAGGTCGCCTGTGCGTCTGGTAGTGCTCGGCGGCGGCGCGATGGGCCGCATCACGGTGCGCGCGCTTGCGGAAGATGAGCGCGTGTCGGAGGTCGTCGTCGGCGACATGAATGTGGCGGCGGCGGAGCGGGCGGTCGCGGCGCTAGGCGTTGGCCGCGAGAAGGTGAGCGTCGTCGCTTGCGATGTGCGTGATATCGACGCGACAGCGCACTTGTTGCGCGGCGCCGGAGCCGTGCTGAACGCCACCGACTACACCTTCAACCTGGAGGTCATGCGCGCCGCTCTGGCCGCGCGTGTTCACTACGCCGACCTGGGCGGCCTGTTCCATATGACTCGCCGCCAGTATGCGCTCGATGAGGCCTTCCGCGAGGCAGGCATTGTCGCCGCGCTGGGCATCGGCAGCACACCCGGCGTCACCAACCTGCTGGCGCGCGTCGCCGTGGATGGGCTGGATCGCGTCGAGCGGCTCGATGTGCGAATCGGCTGCGGCGACGCGCGCCCCGCGAGCGGCCATTTCGTTCCCCCCTACTCGATTCGCACCATTTTCGATGAGTGCACCCTGCCACCGATGGTCTACAGCGATGGCGCTTGGAGTCAGGCCGCGCCGATGAGCGGCGCTGAGGAGATCGAGTTTCCCGCGCCGGTCGGACGGGCGGCGGCGATGTATACGCTACATTCAGAGGTCGCGCTGTTCCCTGTCTCCTTCGGAGAGCGCGGACTGCGCCATGCGTCGTTCAAGATCGCCTTCCCGCCAGCGTTTCTCAGCCAGCTCAGGCTGCTGGTCGATCTCGGCCTTGCCTCCACGGAGCCAATCGTGGCGCGCGGCGAGGCGCGTGGAGCGACCGTGCGCGTGGCCCCGCGCGAGGTCATGGCGGCGCTGCTGGCCGCACAGCAAAGCGCAGCCGCCAACGGCGAGGCGAGCAACGATCCGAGTGAGCCGAGTGACTGCGATGTGTTGCGGGTGATCGCCGAGGGCACGCGCAACGGCGCCCCCGTGCGGCTGGTGGAAGAGATGATCGTGGCGCCGTATCATCCCTGGGGTGTCGGCGCGGGCGACATCGACACAGGGACGCCGTTGGCCATTGCGGGCATTCTGCTGGCGAGCGGCGCGGCGCAGGTCACAGGCGCACATGGCGCCGAGCTGATCTTCGAGCCGCTGGCCTTCCTGCGTGAGCTGGCGCGCTATGGCATGCGCGCGACCGAGACGGTGACACACACGCTGGCGGAATAAGCGCCGTGCGCCCGCATGCGCCCACGATGATAACGAAATATGGACATGGTGGCCAATTGCCACTGGTATCCAAGTGGCGCGCTCTGCTGTATACTGCGCGCAAGTTCCTTCGCGCTACGCATGAATGCTGATATGTGAGCAATGCTTGTTACACATGCGTAGTACACTTCAGTTCCCTGAGCCGCGCCGGTCATTTGGACAGGCGACTGGCTGGCGATCATGCCAAGCAGCATCTTCAGCGAGGGTCGCAGCATGGCCAACATGGACCTGCCAACTCCCGGCGCAGTGTCTTCTGAGCAGACCAGCCTCACAGGCAGCGGAGCTTCACTGATGATCGAGGCGCGCGGCCTGAACAAGTATTTCGGCGACCGGCATGTGCTCAAAGACATCAACTTCTCGGTGAAGCGCGGCGAATGCGTCGCCGTCATCGGGCCTAGCGGCTCTGGCAAGAGCACACTGATTCGCTGCATC
>DASQSS010000092.1:0-16824 GCA_035642255.1 Ktedonobacterales bacterium
CGGCTCGACGTCAGCTGGCGCAGCGTTGTAGATCGGATAACTCCGATTCAGCATATCAGGCAGCAGTACAGGTCGGTAGGGAACAGCTGCGAGAATCTGCGCTACCGAGTCGGCGACGCACAGATTTGCCAGCACGCCGCCGTCCAGGTAGAGACTGTCAGAGCTTATATACATTGCGCTCTACGCCCCCATATCGCTTGAGGACGCTGCAGCTTTAGGCTGCACCCTCCCCAACTCGGTAATCATGTAGTTGACGCGCAGGTCCATGTGTCGCTGCCGAAGGGTTAGCAGGTCTTGGCGCAAGAACTCTGCATATTCTTCCTCTGTAATATCTCCTGCTTGGAAAGCCTCAGCTGCGAGCAACTGAAAGCGCAGCGGAAGTAGGCGACTATCCATGTCATATGGCACCAATCCGAGTAGTTGCTGGGCTTCTTTCGGCCGGAAGCCGTCGTCAAGCATCCGCTGATATGAACCCGGACGGATCAGCCCAAGACTCTCCAGGCGATGCGCCATGGCCTCGACGGAAACCGCGAAGAAGTGTGCGAGCAGGCACAAGTCGGGAGGCATGAACATCTTGTGCTCCTGCTTGAGCTCACGGAAACGCCGACTAACACTTGAAGAAGGCATTAGGAAGGCCGATGCAAACGCGTCGGCAAAGCGCTCATTCTCCGCGGTGATCTGCGCATCGAAGTCGACGATCACTTCGGCTGTGTGGCGACGAGTAAGAAAGTGCGCATACTCATGCATGGTGGACCAGCCACGGCGGTCTGCGGGGTGATCGACGTTGATCACTATCACCGCACGCTCAAGCGATATCTCAACGCCCTGAGCCTCTCGATGTTGGACCGCGTTACCATATAGGCCCGACACATGCGATGGCATCTTCATTTGAAACACGGTGACGCCCTCGTTCTCCACGGTTTCGAGGACGTTCAACACTGGGGCATCTCCTAATCCCAGCCGATTACGCTCAGTCTGCGCAATGTCCTCTCCAGCCTGTGCCGCTGACATGCCCTCAATGGAGTAGTTGGGAGCGTTGGTAGCCGGTACACTACGCTTACAGAGTCGCTCCAACTCGAAATAGTCATCGCACAGCTGTTGGAGCTCTTCGATCTTCTGCTCCACTTTAGTATCGAGTTTCGCGCCCACGCGTGGCGCCGCGCGAAACTGCACCTGTAGCGGCTCGGGAGGCGGTTCCCTGCGCAGCAATGTGTGTAATGCAGCGCCATATCGCTCAGCGAGCCTGAACAACTCGTCCTCTTTTGGAAGGCGACTACCCTGTTCAATGTTGACTAGCGTGCTGCGGGCTACGCCCAAGAGCTTCGCTGCCTCGTCCTGCGTGACGCCTGCCGCTTTGCGCGCATTCGTCAGACGTCGCCCCAATATCTGGGGGTTCGTCTGTGCGTATACATTCACCAGCTTGTCCATGTGTGTCCCCCTGCGTTGTTTGCGCCCTGTACCTGCATTTGCTCGCTCACGCGGGCCACAAGGTCGGCTTACACGCACTCCATTCGTTTGCGTACCTTTGGTAAAGGTTACAGAGCCGATCGACAATGTCTCCTTGTTGGGATGCGCCGAAGATGCCTGGCATCTCCTCCAAGGCTCGTGCCGCTCCTGACAGTTCAGGAAACGCTACTAGCATCGATGTGCGCGGATCTGGCGAGGCCAGAGCTCGCAGAATGGTGTCCACCTGGTTGTTCATCATCTTTGCCGGTTCCAACGGCTTTAACTCAGCTTTTGGAAGGGGACGCCACAGGTCTGTTTCGTACAGGTGGAGAGGATCGTCGGGCGCCAACTGCGAAGCAAGCACTGCTACACGACGAAAGATACACGATGTACAGGTGCCGCAATGCAGCTCGTGGTGGGGGGCGGGATTCGTCTTGCGGTGCGTAAAGTTGTCACACGAGACTGTATTAGCGCACAGGCCCCGCAAGTCAGTATTCGCAAGCGCGGAGCACAGCTCTGCTTTCGTGTTCCAGAAATACGGCGCGGTGAAGGTAATGCCGGGAATCCCGATCAGCCCGAGCAAATGGTTCATATTGACTAAGCTGCGCGGATGGACGGCGCGGGTGGTTTGCGCGCCGAGCTGGGCCCAGTTGACTGGCAGGTTCACGGCTCCGACGCCGGTTTCACATGCCGCAATCTCCGTAGCATCTGTGGCTAGCGCTGTTGCAGCAGCGAATGCCATGAACATGAAGCCTCTCGTACGCTGGGACTTTTCTTCTTTCTTCTTGGCATGCGGCGAGACGCTGTGTCTTGCTCGAGGGTTCACTAGGTGAAATGGGTATGGCGCATATTTCACCTTGTAGCCACGGTCGCAGATGCCCTTATAGAGATGCGACGTTACGCCACTCAGTCTGGGATGCACGGCGCTCAGTAGGAACAACGTTCGGTCTGGGTTGCCCTGGAGCATGTCAGCAGTTCCGGCGAGTGAGTCGAGACCGCCGCTGAAGAGGGCCACTGCGGCGTTCTCAGGTGGTGCTTTGAAGAGCGGCGTTTGAACTGCGGCATCGGACGGCCGTCGGATACCCGTCAGTTGCTCAAATTGGAGATCCCATGTGTCTTCGGTGTGCCAGCGCAGATACTGTTCGAGATAGGACTTGACCGTCGGGCTATTCCACAAATCGGGTTCACGGACCCCTAGTTTGATGTGGAAGGTCCGCATCCATCCGAGACTATCGCCGTAGACACCATATGCCCGCGTACGTTGGTGCCTTCTGTCAGCCCAGGCAACTGCAGAGGCAATATCGACCAAGTCGGCGCCCTGCGCTGGTAGTTGGCGCGTATATGGGCCAAGCAGTGAGTCGTCCAAGAAGTACTTGGTGGAATCCGAGGCCCGCACCGTTGCCGTGAGACCCTTGAACCCGTACTTGCCGGCGTCGGTTAGATCGAGATCAAACTCCATATCGTCGTCCATCGTAATAGTCCCTCCGCACCTTCAAGCATCGCCTGAGTAAGATTGAGCAGAATCGTGGATACGAAGATGGTTCCTGCATACCCTCTAATCTAAGTCGAGGCGGTATGCCGGGTCAGACATGATGCTGTGCGTGTCCCGCTTCGGCACTAATCGCAGGTCATGCGACTTGAACTGCCCGGAGGGATCGTTGAGCCATTTCTGCCCGATTTTTCGTAACGACGGCATCAGCAGCTGTATCACTTGATCATGGATGGAGCGTGCCGTGGCCTCGTCGCAGCGAACACCAACCGAATGGGCGCTGCTTTGATCAAGAACGGAGTGACGCAAGACACTGACAAGGACATCAGTTGCTAGGACTGCGCCAAGACTCTCGCCTTGCAGATCCAACACATGTTCAGCCAACCGTATCCCGTCAATGCGGCATGCGCGCACGGCGACGGCGTCAATTCGTCGGTTACCTATGTTGTATGACAAGTCATCCAACGCATTCTCGAAGACAGTCTCTGCTTCGCCGCATATACACCAGCCTGGCGTATCTCGCACCTCAATAGTGCGCGCGAAGTGCTCAAGGATCTCAACCAGGCGAGGCAACGTCGGACAGCCGCCAGCCGCCTGGAGCATCCGCTTCAGTACGGCTCTTGCTTGCTGGGCGATCGCTTCTGGATACTCCTGGGTGATGACCCTGTCGTACGTTGACTGCCACTTCCTCGTGATGGGCGCAAACTCATCCTGGTCCGGCATGTGTTTCCCTCCGTCGCATTAATATGACATGGTCGAGCAATATCAGTATTTGTAACGAATTATTGTGACAATGTCAAGATTGCAGGGGATATTTGGTGGGTAGTTAGTCTGTGCAGGAGTTGTGGAGTCCGCAGACGACAAGACGGTCGGCGCTTCTCGCGTTGCGCCGACCGTCTTGTCGTTATTGTGTCAACCGACGCACAAGCGGAATAGCAGAAAGGTCGCAGGATGACAGAACTGAAGAGTTGGCCGCTTGGCTCGGAGCTTATGGCCAGGTCGAGCAGCGGAATGATTATACCTGTCGCCGTGAATACGGCACTGAGCGCGGCGAATCGCTTTTCGCTGTGTACAGCGAACTCGACAAAGCAATACTGCTGTGGACCTGCACGAATCGTGGTAACCTCTCACACCTGCTTCCTGCGCGCCAGCAGCCAGAGCGCCGTGTCGGCGAGGGTCGCGGAGAGCGCGAGGGCGCCGAGGGTGAGGAAACGCTTATCGCGCGCCCCTTGCGCGGCGGCGATGCCGATGGCTGCGACGTCCCCGCCGTCAGAGATGATGCGCGCGAGCAGCCACGGCGCGAAGTTCCCGCCATGTGTCGCGGCGGACCAGAGCGCAAGTCCCGACGCCAGGTCACGCGCGCCAACGCTGCGCATGATCGAAGCGATTTCGGGGGTAATCTGGTCGAAGCCGAAGATTCGCCCGAATGGCGCGGGGGCGATGGCTGGCAGCGCGCCAAACGCGAACAGCGACAGGCCCAGGCCAGCGGTCAAGCGCCGTACCTGCTTCTCTGACAGTCTCGACGCTAGCTCTTGTATCATGTGACGTATCCTCTCTCTCCCGCATCCTCGGCTATCTTCAGCTGTCCTCAGTGCAATAGCTCACTCGCAGGCGTCGTGAGCAGCGTGGCGGCGCCGATCAGTGGCGCGGATTCGCCCAGGGCGGCGGCGACCAGCTCCAGACGCGCATTGCGCAGGCGCTCGGCCACCGCCAGACGCAACGCCGCCAGCAGGCTGGGACGATGCAGCGCGATGGCGCCGCCGATGGCGATTCGCTCTACCCGTGTCAGGTGCGCCAGGTTGACCAGGCCAATGCTCAGCTTCTCCGCGAACTCGCGCCACATCTCAGACGAGTCCGCCTCGTCGAGCGTCTCGATTGGCTGGCCGTAGCGCAGCGCAAGCTGTCTCCCGCCCGTGTAGGTTTCGAGGCAGCCGACCTGCCCGCAGAGGCAGACGCGCTCGTTGTGGTCGAGCAGCTGGTGGCCCAGTTCGATGGAGAGCGTCACGCCCGCGCCTGCAGGAGCCTCAAGATGAAGCGCACAGCCTGTGCCAGTGGAGAGTGTAAGGTAAGCGCAGCGCTGCGCGCCAACCAACGCGCCGTAGCGTCGCTCGGCGAGCAATCCGCAGACGGCGTCGTGCGCCAGATGCACGGGCAAGCCGCCGCACCGGGCCGAGAGATCCTCAATGAGTGGGCGTCCTTCGTAGTCGCGCAGGTTCGGCGCGACCGAAACACTCGCGCCGTCCGCCGCGATGCGTCCGCCCAGCGAAACGCCGATTCCGGTGATGAGCCCGCCTGTCCACTCTTTGGCGCTCAGTAGCGCCCCAGATGGCATGTGGCCCAACCGCAGCCGCTCAGCTACCCCCACATGTCCGGCGACCCAACCGCTCACATGCCGTATCTGCTCTGCATAGGACTGCTCCGTGGGGAAGGTCGTCTCTATCCAGTAGCGCGGCCTAACGTCTGGCTCTGGCGCCAACTGGACTAGTCGCACGCGCGTCTTCGTCCCACCGAGGTCGATTGCGATAACTAGCCTGCTCCCTGGCTCTAGCTTCAGCTCCATCGCCTGACATCCCCTCTCGCTCCGCGTGTTCTGACACCCACCACCCACCAGAGTAGCCCCGATATGAAGTATAGGCGTGGCGCGCGGGTCCATGCCTCTCCACGCCCTGCGCCCTCGCAGTCGATGCGCGACGTGTATGAGACGGACGGAATGAAGGAATGATGGAATGATGCCATGAGCGCCATGCGCATCTGGACATGTCACACCGCGCGGCTGTATCGGCAGCATGCGTCTTGCCGCGCTATCTCGGGGCTGCGGCGATGGAGGTCGCCGCCCCGAGGCAACTCGCCCCGCGCGATGCGGGCGCACGCTCCCTAGAGAGCAAGAAAGGATATGGTGGCCAATGGAGAACACGAACTACGATCTGCTCACGACACTGCAGAGTGAGCTGGAGGGCATCAACGCCTACGACAAGTACATCCAGGATGCTCAGCAGGCTGGCGACCAGAGCTGCCTGACGCTCTTCCAGCAGCTCAAACAGCAGGATACGCAGCAGGTAGAGCAGCTGCGCTCAACGATCGAGAAGCTGGTACAGCAGGGCAAGTTCCACTAATGTTCATGTACGCGTGATGCGGCCTCAGGGCAATGCGCGCGCTGGAGGGTGACATCCGGCGAGGACCGCCGCTGGCCTGGGGAGAAATCGTCGCCGTTCGGCGCGGGACGCGAGCGCAGCGTTACGCCGGGCGGCGACGCTTGATGTTGGAGAGCGGGATGCGCGTTGGATCTGACCCTGCGCCCTTGGCCGCCTCTGCCAGTCGCCAGCAGCGCGTCTTGCTCGACAGACATTTCTCCTGCTCTTCGATGGTATTTGGCGGCGTGTTCATGCCACAATAGACCTGATACATTGGCTCGCCGTGCGCAAGATCGCTCTGCGGAAACCAGCGCTCGCGGTAGTGTGGGCAGCCGCGCTGGTGACGCCGCCAGTTGATATTCGTGATGGGATTCTCAGTTGGCGTATAGTTCACGAGAATACATGCCTCTCATTGTTCGTAGCTTGCGCAGGCTGCGTGTACTCCATGAAATCGGCGAAGCAAGAAGGCGCGACATCCTTGTGAAGTCGCATTCACAGGCGCATGAAACCATTATATGGTCAACTTTCCTTCCGCGCAAGACGACCCGAAGCCAGGCTAGCACGTACAATGATTGCGGGCCGCGATCCGCGCGACCACTGATTACCGCACTCTGAAAGAGTCCGAAAGAGCCCGAAAGGCGCCGCCATGCGCTCACTCGACGATCACCGACCCGACGATTCTACAGAGTCTAGAGAGTCCATAGAGGCTGATTCCGCTGCGCCGCTGATGCCCATGCCGCCCGCGTATACATCCGCCGCTGAGGCGAGCGCCAGTGGGGAGCGGGGGATCACGGCGACACCGTGGACCTTCCGGCAGATGGTCATCGGCGCGCTCTGGACGCTGATTCCCTGGCTGACCTTTAGCCTTGGCTCGATATACCTTCTGGGCTCATCTACCGCGACGACCACGACAACCTCAGCGAAGCCGCCCTCGGTGGCGCTCGACGCGATCGGCGGAGTCATCGACTTCATTATCTCGGCCCTGCTCGAAGCCATCTTTCTGATCGCGCCCGCGCTCGTCGTATTCAGCCGACGACTGCCCGCGGCTCCGTTTCGCGAGCGGATGCGCTGGCTCGGCTTCCGCACGACGCCGCTCGTCCCGGCGGTCGTGATCGTCGTCGTGGGTCTGGTGATTGGGCTGGGCGGCAGCCTGATCTATAGCCAGCTCATCACGTACTTCCATCTGCCGCTGACCACAAATAGCGAGACACTGCTGCGCGAGGGGCGGACGGCTCCGCTGACGACGCTCGGGATTCTAGCGGCGGCGGCGCTGGTGGCCCCGTTTTGCGAAGAGGTCTTCTTTCGCGGCTTCGTCTTTGTGGGCCTGCTCAAGCGGGTACCGCTGTGGCCTTCCATCATTCTCTCCGCCGCGATCTTTGGCGTAGCGCATGCCGACATTGGCTCGCTGGCCCCGCTGTTCATCATCGGCCTTGCGCTGGCGTGGGCGCGCTGGCGTAGCGATTCGATCTGGCCAGGCATGGTCATCCACGCCGCCAACAATACCGCCGCCGCGCTCTTCCTGCTCCCCTATCTACTGAAGTAGTCTGAGGCGCAAACTCTTCCCTCGTCGGGTTCCGGGGCGGCTGGACGTCAGTGGCGCAGCCGAGTCGTTGGGCGGGATACACTTGAGATCCAGTCAGCGAGGCATGGCCCTCCTGCGGGGCCATGCCGTCAGCCTTGTGTGGAGGTTCGGAATATGGACCAGGACGCCATCATTCAGTACGTCGGGGACACGTTCACAGGTGTCGAGATCCTCACGCCAACTGACGGCCCTGGCGCGGGCGATACCTTCTTCTTTTACGATCCGCAACGTGACCTCGACCCAACGCACCGGATGCCGTTCGCCACAATCGTCACCAAAGACTATGGCGACTTCGACAATACCTCGCAGCTGAATCGTCCCGGTGTGTTTCGGCTCAACATTGGTGTGAGCAGAGATACGTTTCGCGCGCTCTTTGGCTATGCGCCCGGTGAGGTGAGTGAGAAGAGCGCAGACTATGATTTCGCGGCCCTTGATCGGCTGATGCCGCATCCGGTGTATGCGCCGCAATCGTATGTGTGTGTGCTCAACCCCGGCCCGGAAATGTTCGAAGCAGTCAAGCCTTTGCTAGCCGAAGCCTACTCCCTGGTTGTCACCCGGTACGAGCGCAAACGCGCCCAGCGTGACTGAGAGGGCGGCGCCTGAAAACCGCGCAGCGTCTGGCGTCATTCCTCGGGCAGCGCGTCGAAGGGGACGACGCGGCGGGCTACGAGCGCGCGCAGGTGGTCGAGCGCGTCGAGCGCCCGCATGCGCGCAGTAGCGTCGATCGCGTCATCGCTGGCGAACTCATCTTCATCAAGGGTGGTCAGCGCGCCGTCGGGCGCGACCCAGAGGTCGAGCGCGAGATCTCGATAGCTGATGAGGTCGCGCTCAAACGCGGCGGGATAGCTGATGTTGCAGTACCATCCCTTCAGGGATTCGCCCGCGCCACGCACCTCCATGATGTTGTACCAGCGGTCGGTGAAAAACCACTCGACGAAGTGGTCGCCCTGGTCGAACGTGGTGTAGTCGAGGGCCATCGAGTCGCGTGTCCAGGTGGCGTCGAGCCGCGCGCCTGTAGACCAGAGCTGCGCGATGACGCCGGAGTAGGCGAAGATCTGCGCGCCCGCACTGTTCAATTTGCGGACAGTCACCTGCTGCCCGACGATGAAACCCGCCTCACGCGGATCATTGCGATCCGTCTGCGCGCGCTCTGGCATGCGTCAGTACTCCTTGGCTAGCGAGACGCCTACGTCCTGACGGCTCGCTCTCAGCAGCATACCCGCGCTGCCCATTCAGCCGCCAGTCTCGCGTGACGTGTGACGTGTCGGATGCCCCAATCAGCGGGGCGCAAACGCGCCGCGGAGGTGTTGGGTTATACTGGTGGCGTCGCCAGTCGGGGCGATCTGTCCCGCGCAATGGCGCGCGAGCAGATCCACAGCAGACAAGAAGAATAGTATGGATATTACGCTGATTAGCGTTCCCATGGATCTGGGAGCAGACCGTCGTGGCGTGGACATGGGGCCAAGCGCCATTCGCTACGCCGACATTGTTGAGAAGCTGCGCGCGTTGGGTCATCGTGTCACGAGCGCGCCGCCCATTCCCGTCAGCGAGCCAGAGGCTGACCTGCAGCAGACCGATATCGAGATGCGCGCCAAGCATCTGGCGCCGATTGTAGCCTCCACCAGCATGCTCGCGGAACGGGTCGCGGCGAGCATCGAGGCGGGCTCGCTGCCGATCACTCTGGGCGGCGACCACAGCATTGGGCTGGGCTCCATCGCTGGGGCGTCCAGGGCGCGCAATCCGCTCGGAGTGATCTGGTTTGACGCGCACGCCGACTTCAACACCACCTCGACGACGCCATCGGGCAATGTCCATGGGATGATCCTCGCGGCGCTCGCTGGGCTGGGCGAGGCGGAGCTGGTCAATGTGGGTGGGCCGGGTGCGAAGGTGGACCCGAAGCGCATCGTTATCGTCGGCGCGCGTGACCTCGACCCTGGCGAGCAGCGTCTGCTGCGCGAGGCGGGCGCGCATGTGCTGACGATGAGCGACATCGACCGGCGCGGCATGGAGGCGGTCACACGCGAGGCGCTGGAGCTCGCGCTCGACGGCGCAAATGGGCTGCACGTCAGCTTCGATCTCGACGTGGTGGACCCCTCCGAGGCGCCGGGTGTTGGCACTCCGGTTCATGGCGGCATCACCTATCGCGAGGCGCATCTGGCGATGGAGATGGTCGCGGAAAGCGGGCGCCTCACCAGCTTCGATCTGGTCGAAGTCAACCCGATTCTCGATCATCACAACCAGACGGCTATTCTGGCGACTGAGCTTGCCCTTTCCGCGGTTGGCAAGCGCATCTACTGAGTCGCCCCATCCCACAGCGCATGGCGAGCAGGCGTGGCTGCGGCGGGGCAATCAGTGGACACATGATGATTGTGCGGCTTGCACAGAGTCGCGTTCGTCGCTTGACACGATTCTCTGGCCCTCGCTATGCTGAGTGTGGTCGTGAATGGCCATTTGCAGCGCCATAAAGAACGCGCTCGCCGCGCATGGCGCTGGCGTCCAACGAGGGACGAACGCTTGTTGTGGCGACGACGCCACACGCTTCTGAGGAGGCTATTGAACGTGTCGAAGACAACGGACGGCGCTGCGCTCTCGCAGCGGTCAGACATGGTGGTGTTCCTCAACGGCGAGTATATTCCTGCCGACCAGGCTCGCGTCGGCATCGCCACCCATGCGCTCTCCTACGGCACCGGTTGTTTTGAGGGCATCCGCGCGTACTACAACAACGAAACCGATCAACTCTACATCTTCCGCGCGCTGGAGCACTTTGAGCGACTCGCGCGCTCCTGCAAGATCATGAATATCCGTCTGCCGTATACGCCAGAAGAGCTCGTCGAGATGATCGCGGAGCTGATTCGGCGCAATGGATTACGCGAGAATTGCTATATCCGGCCCTTCGCCTATAAGGCTGACGAGATTATCGGCGTCAAGCTGAACGGCCTGGAAGACCATTTCACCATGTTCACCATGCCGATGGGCGACTACATCTCGACGTCAGGGCTGCGCTGTATGGTGTCATCCTGGCGCCGTGTGGATGACAATATGATTCCCGCGCGGGCCAAGATCTCTGGCGCGTACGTCAACAGCGCCTTCGCCAAGTCTGAGGCGCTTATGGGCGGCTTCGACGAGGCCATCATGCTCACGCACGAGGGACATGTCAGCGAAGGCTCGGCGGAGAATATCTTCATGGTGACCGGTGGCGAGCTCGTCACGCCGCCGCCCTCTGAGAATATCCTCCAGGGCATCACGCGCGACACAGTGATGCAGCTGGCCCGCCGCGAGCTGGAGATGCTGACCCGCGAGCGCGTGATTGACCGCACAGAGCTCTATACCGCCGATGAGATCTTCCTGACGGGCACAGGCGCGCAGATCGCTCCGGTGGTCGAAGTGGATCATCGCGCGATTGGCTCTGGCAAGGTCGGAACCGTTGGCGCTGAGTTGATACGGCTCTACGGTGATGTGACGCGTGGTCGCCGCGCCGAATATATGAGCTGGCTCACCCCGGTCTACCCCGCCGTTCACGCCAAGGCGAACGGCCACATTGCGCATAACGGGCATAATGGCGCGAAGAAGGCTGGTAAGTCTACAGCGGCTGCGAAGAAGTAGCCCGCGCAATCCAACAACTTTTTCGGGGTCCTCCGTTCGCCATAGCATAGGGGCGGGCGAAGGACCCCTAATTTGTGAGCATGTCACTCTAGCGAAGAGAGGCGCAATCCTCGACCCCCTTACATCATCGACAACAACGCCAGTGGTGTGACAAGGAATCACCATCAGCCACCAGCGGTAAGTAGCCGAAGCAGAACGCTTCGTGCTATATCCCCACATGCGACGCATGAACCGACAATCAGCGGTCATGTACAGTGTGTTAATGCCTTAGCTTCCATTGCACGCTTGGTATACTATATACTTTTGATCGAAAGTGGCAAACATCTATGGTGTATGAGTGTTGTTGCAATCGAGTGGGGAAAGAGGAATCTAAATGGAAGGCATTCCTGGTTCTTTAACAAGTGTTTTGGGATTGATCGGTGGCGCTATCGGGATTCTCACCGCCATTTCCTCAGTGATATATCAGCGTAGGCAGACCCTTTTAATGGCGGCTCAAGTCGACAAGCAGATCGAGATAAAGATTACCAGGGATCTGGATGCGCCGGAGGGCACGATTGACAACAAGTTGAGATCATTCTTGAATAGGCGGCTGGGTGATATTCGGTTTCAGATGAGGCAGGAATTTGGCTCTGGCCTCCAAGAGCAACGTACCCAGATTGAAGAACTTAGAAGAATACTGGAGGATAGCCATATTATTGAACGCAAAGACATTGCAGAGGATGCTCTACGATTGTTGTCTGACCAAAAAGATGCAATGGATATTGTCAAAGCATCAAATAATAAGCTCAGTACTGTCGAGCAAGAGATCCAGTCGCTACAGCAAGTGATCGAAGATATACGCAACGGCGTTGGCAATCAAGCTATGGTCCGAACTCAGATACGTGGAATAGCTGAGCAGTTGCTCAGGATGACGAGTCAGTCAAGTCAAGAATAGTCCGTCTTAGTCGAGCTTGGACGGAATGCTCCCAATGCGGTATGGTGTGCGATGGGAGTGCGCCGCGCCCTGCGATGCGCCAACCAACATAACAACCCACTCGCCTAGCTACTCGGGGAGAATACCCTGGATGTCTGAGACTTCGCAGTCCTTGGGGATGCGGCGCATCAGCAGCGCCGAGCGCATCACGGCGTATGTCGCGATCATCGTGGCCGCGCTCTCGTCCGCCTATCTGCTCTTCATGCTGTTCTCACAGCACGAGACCTGTTACGGCATGCAGGCCGACAAGCTGCTCTGCCAGTCTGTGGATGCGGTCGCGGCGGCGCGCGGCGCGCTGGTGCTGCTCTTCCCCGGTATCCTCTTCATCGGCGCGACCATTGGCGCGGTCTGGCAAACCCGCGCGACGGCGCCTGAGAATCGTAACGCCGCTTTCGGGCTACTCGTGACCTGCGCGCTGCTGCTGCTCGGCATCGTGGTCCCCGCTCTTGCCGGAGCAGGCTTCTTTCTGATGCCCGCGACACTGCTGATGCTCGTGGTGGCGATTCTGGGCACAGTCAAGTTCGCGCAGGACTGGCGCGCGGGGTCAGCGCAGGCGGGCTAGCGCTGCGCACGCGCTCTGGGCGCAACGCCCGCAACGCCAAAAAGCCACAAAATGCCACTGACCAGCGCATGCCCCTGACCCTGAATGATCGGCGGCTGCGCTGGCCGGGCGCCTGTGTACGCTTAATCCCCTTCGGCCTCGCGCTCGGCGCGTGTGTAGACCTCGGGCTTGAGCACGCCGATATAGGGCAGGTTGCGGTAGCGCTGGTCGTAGTCGAGGCCATAGCCTACGACGAACTCGTCAGGGATGGCGAAGCCCGTGTAGGCCAGTCTGCCTGGCTCATCGCGGATGGGAGACGGCTTGTTCTTGTCGAGCAGCGCGCAGACACGCAGGCTGGCGGGCCTTCGGGTATTGAGCGTGGTGATGAGCTCGGAGAGCGTGAGACCGCTATCAATGATGTCCTCGATGAGAATCGCGTGCCGCCCTTCCAGCTCAGTTTCCAGGTCTTTCAGGATGCGTACTGAGCCAGATGAGGTGGTGGCGGCGCCGTAGCTGCTGGCGGCGATGAAGTCCATCTCGACGGGCAGATCAATCGAGCGCACCAGGTCGGCGGCGAAGGTAATCGCTCCACGCAGCGTGACGATGGCGAGCAGCGGGCCATTTCGCGTGGCCTGCCAATAGTCGCGGCTGATGGCGTCACCTAGCTCGCGCGCGCGGGCAGCGATATGCTCCGCGGTGAGGACGACGTGAGCGATGTCATCGCTCTGGCTTCCCGTGGGCGGAGACTCAAACCATGAAGTCTCCACGTCAATAGGCCGCGCCAGATTGCGGGCTGGCTGGCTCACGCTCATGTCTCGCTCTCCTCCAACTCTGTCTTCGCCGTTTCCAGTGGCTCTGCTTGCAATGCCAGAATATGGCGCGTCGCCGTTGTCAATTTGACCTCATCGGCGATCCGCACGCCTGTAACCCAGACAATCCGCTCACCCGAGCAGACGATGGGTAGCCGATGTCGCGCGGCGCGAGGAACCTTCGCGTCGCTAAAGACATCTTGCAGCTTCTTCTCGCGCGCCATGCCTAGCGGGCGCACTCGGTCGCCGGGCCGCCACACGCGCACCGTCAGCGCATCGCTGGCCAGGCTGTCGGCGTCCAGATAGACGCGGAGCTCGGCCCGATGGCTCGCCGCCGAGCCGCCTGCGTGGGTCAGCGGTGGCTCGCGTGGGATCGGCGGCATCTCATCGCCCTCCAGCCCCGGCGGCGTGGTGAGCGGTGTCGCCAGCACACGCCAGCCCAGCGCGGGCAGCTCGACGGCCCCTGGAATCGGCAGCGACCATATACTCTCAGTGTCAGCCGCGCTTCCCACTGGCTCGACGCGGTTGGCCTGATTGGCCTGAACAGACTGATCGACGCGTTCGGCTCGCACTGGCGCATAGGTCAGGCTGAGCGTGTCGTAGCCGAGGCCAGCGCGCAGGCCGCCGGGCAGTGACAGCGCGCCACCAGTGTGACCCTCCGCGATGAAGCGCTCGATCAGGGCCATATGCCGGGCTTCGAGACCGCTGCTGTCCGCTGCCGCCAATCCAGGCGCTGAGGCTGTCAGATGTTGCGCGGCTCGGCGCAGCGCGCGCCGTCGCAGGGCTGGCGGCTGCTCGCGCAGCGCGGAGAGACGCATGACCACGCTGTCTCGCCCCTGCCTCACCACCGCCGCTGCCCAGACGCCATCGGTCGCGGCTTCCAGCGCCGCCAGGTCATCGGCGATGAAAGCCGCGTTGCGTGCGAGTGTATGCCGTACATTAGGATTATACGCCTCCAACAGGGGCAAGAGGCGGCGGCGTACCCGATTGCGCAGATAGCGCTCGTCGCGGTTGGTCAGGTCTTCACGCGGAAGCCAGCCGCGCGCGGCGCAATAGGCCACAGCCTGCGCGTGTGTCAGGCCGAGCAGTGGCCGCGCCAGATCGTCACGCAACGGACGCATGCCCGCCAGACCATCGAGCCCGCTGCCACGGAGCATCCGCAGAATGACCGTCTCAGCCTGGTCGTCCAGGGTATGACCGAGGCAGATGCGCGCGGCGCCGACCTCGCTCGCTACGCGCCGCAGAAAGGCGTAGCGCAGACGGCGAGCGGCGTCTTCGAGCGAGAGGTGATGCGCGTGGGCCCATGCGCGTGTGTCCACCTGTTCCGTGAAGCAGCGCAGACCCAGGCTGGCGGCCAACTCCGCGACCCAGCGCGCGTCGGATGCTCCGGCCGCGCCGCGCAGACCATGATCGAGCGTCGCGACGACGATCTCGCCAACGATCTCGCCAACGATGGGAGGCGCGGCGGGCCGTGTCATGGTTCGCAGCGCGAGAAGCGTTCCCAGCAGGCAGAGTGAGTCGGCGCCGCCAGACGCTGCCACGACGACTGTGGCGCCAGCGGGCCAGAGCGCGTTGACCTCGATGGCGCGCGCGACCACGTCTTCAGCGCGCGTCAATGGCGCCGGGCGCAGGTCGTGTGGCGGCTCACCCGAAGCGGTTTCCGTCATGCGCTCGCTCTCCCCGGCCAATGGCGTCGCTATTCCGTCGTTCGTCCGTCGCAAGTCCGTCGTTCTGCCCTGGATCGTGTCGAGGGCTCGCATCGAGCCGCAACCCCAGACAGCGCGCCAGTCGCGACGCGGAGTTCTTCCTCTCAGCATACCATGTGACGGCGACTGGTTCTGTAGCCGCGATGCTCGATGAAATCGCCGCCTCGCTGTGACAAAAACGTGACCACAACCGCAACTCCAGACGCTGGTGCGGTGTTACACTCATAGATGGCCATCTACCACGACGACCCGGTAGTGTGCGACAGAAAGAAGAAGTAGCTCGATGACTCCGCAGACGATAGAAGAGACCACGCAGAGCGCTATGCCAGCATCAGCGCAGTCCAGCTCCCGCGTGCAGGCGTTGCTCCACGAAGCTGGCGGCGGCGCGTGGATTCGCGAGGCGAGCCGGACGCTGGCGCTCGCTGCGCAGGCGAATGTTCACCTGGATGACGAAACGCTGATCTACAGCGATGTGCGCGACCTCATGGCGCTCCAGTGGCGGCTTCGCAGTCAGCAGGGTCAGCAGGGGCCGCGGCAGTAGTCTCTAGCGGGCGCCTCACGAACCACATGCGAGCCCCATGCGAACCCCATGCGAAACACGCGCGAATGAAGAGCGAGCGGATGACCTTGAGCCATTCGCTCGCTCTTCACGTTGTCATCCCTTTAGATGCCATTGCTTCCAGGCGCCGTCTCACCCCCAGAGCCGGGCGAACGTGCGATACTATTTCTGCGCTATTTCTGCGCCGGCTGCCCCAGATGACATACCCGTCTGCGCGGGTCAGCGGCGATTGAGGTGTCAGGCGAGGCGAGAAATCGGGCGAGGAATCGGGCGAGGCATATGCGTGACGTGACACAGGGAGCTGAGGCGCCAGGCGCGATGACCGGGCAGCGCTACCCGCATGCCGAGTGGCGACTGCTGCTGGAGACGGAGCCGCGCGCGGGCGCGTGGAATATGGCGCTGGACGAGGCCATTATGGATGCGGTGGGCGCGGGCGCCGCGCCGCCGACCTTGCGGCTCTATCAGTGGGCGCCGCCATGCCTATCGCTTGGCCGCCGCCAGCCCTTGCAGGGCGTGGACCTGGCGCGGCTGCGCGATGATGGCTGCGATGCGGTGCGGCGCGCCACAGGCGGCTGGGCCATCCTGCATACCGACGAACTGACGTACTCGGTGGCGCTCACGCCTGAGGATCCGCGCGCCGATGGCCCCATCCTCGACGCCTATCGCAAGCTGAGCGCGGGACTGGTCGCTGGGCTGGAGCTGCTGGGTGTGGCGGCGGTGATGAAGCCAGCGTCGGCAGGTGGCACGCACAACCTGACCGCCGCGTGCTTCGAAGTCCCCTCCGCCTATGAGATCACCGCGCGGGAGCGCAAGCTGATTGGCAGCGCCCAGGCGCGACCCAATGGGCGAGTCTTGCAGCACGGCTCCCTGCCGCTCGTCGGAGACATCGGACGTGTGACTCGCTACCTTACCTTCGCGGACGATGCCGAACGCCAGGCGCTGGCGAGCCACTTGCGAGAGCGCGCGGCGACCCTGAGCGAGGTCG
>DASQSS010000093.1:0-5446 GCA_035642255.1 Ktedonobacterales bacterium
TGGTACGGCCCCGCGTTCCCGCCCGAATGATTGATCTCTTCGACGATGACGCTAGCCTCAGCCAGGCTCATCCCCCGCCCGCCATACTCGGGTGGGATCAGCGCGCCGAGATACCCCGCCTCCGTGAGCTCACGCACAAACGCCTCGGGGTACGCCCGACGCTGATCGAGATCGCGCCAATATGCGGATGGAAACCGCGCGCAGAGCTCACTCACTGCCGTACGCAGCGCCTGATACTGCTGGTCTCCACTGCCCATATCAATTCACCTTTCCATCTCGTCCGTCTCGTCCATGCGGGATGCGATGAGTGTACAAGACGTCGCTTCAATCTGCCCTGATGCGCCGCAGTGCCGGAGCGAACAGCAGATGAGATGCGGTCGAAAGTTTGAGTAAAGTCTTTCGCCGGCCGATCGTATTGGCTCTATGGCAGGCAGTATCGGCATAGCACGCCCCGCAGGCGATACATATATTCGCCCAAGCCTTCCAAAAGGTCGCAATGTTACGTTATACTGAGCACACGCCTATACACAAGCTGGGGGAAAATCTCTCATCCAACTCCAGCAACGGCGCGACGTCCATGATCTTTTTTCAGTCCCCTGCCCCATGTGCATGACAACCATGGAAGAAGATTGGTCGGCGTCTCAGGCGTATGTGGTCACACTGTTGGTGACCACTCCTCGTACATGAAGGTACCGAGCCTGAACAGAAGGGGTAGCTCATGACACAGGGTCTTCCTACCTCCGCGCGCACAGCGCGTACAAGCGGATTCAAGCGCCTCACCCATGCGCTCCGCGTCGTTCCCGCGCTGGCAGTCATTCCGCTGCTCACCATGCTGCTCGCCGCGTGTGGCACGACAGCGGGCAGCAGCAGCAGCAGCAACACGCTCGTATTTGGCGCGCCAGTCTCTCTGACCGGCGCGACATCTCACGAGGGACAGGACACGCTCAACGGATACCAGCTCTGGGCAAAGACCGTAAACGCGCACGGAGGCATCAAGGTCGGCGACAAGACGTACACGGTGCAGATCAAGTACTATGACGACGGCAGCAGTCCAACCAAGAGCGCGCAGCTTACCCAGCAACTCATCACGACCAACCACGTCAACTTCCTGCTCGGGCCCTATGGCACGTCGGCTACCTTGCAGGATGAAACCATCGCGCAGCAATATCAGATCCCCATGGTCGAGGGCAATGGCGCGGCATCGTCCATCTTCTCACAGGGCAACAAGTACATCTTTGGCGTGCTCAGTCCAGCCAGCAAGTACGGCGCGATCATGATCGAGGCGGCACTATCATTGCCCAATCCGCCGAAGACCATCGCCATCATCTCGGCGAATGACGCCTTCTCCGCCAGTGTCGCGACCGCCGCGAAGACGTTTGCGACCACACACGGTTTGGATGTCACGTACTTCCAGGAGTATCCTGCCAACACAACCGACCTGACGAACGTCCTCACTCAGCTCAAGTCGTCAGCGAGTGGTGGTGTGCCTGACTTCATCCTTGGCTCAGGCCATGAGGGTGAGGCGATCGTCACGATGAAGGAAGCCAAGCAGCTCGGCATCAACGCCAAGCTCTACGGCTTTACTGTCGGCCCGGCGCTGCCCGACTTCGCCACCACGCTCTCTGGCGACGCCAACTATGTGCTCGGTAGCTCACAGTGGACGCCTCAGGTGAAGTATCAGGGCACCGATGTCTTCGGCACAGCGGCCAACTACGAGCAGTTGTACAAAGCCGAGTACAACATCGAGCCTTCGTATCAAGCGGCTGACGGAACCGCTTCGGCGCTCGCCTTCCAGTTCGCGATCGAAAAGGCTGGCTCGATTGATCCACAGAAGGTGCGCGACGCGCTCTCGGGCCTGGACGTCACGACGTTCTATGGCCAGATCAAGTTCGACTCGACTGGCGCCAACGTCTACAAGCCAATGGTCACGATGCAGATCCAGAGCGGCAAGGTCGTAACGGTGTACCCATCTGCGGTCGCCAACGCGACGTTGCAGTATCCTACACCACCATTCGGCAGTCGCTAATCCGCTGACTTCTCTGGCGAACGCATGGTCGCAGCGCGAGCGATTTCGCTGCGGCCATGCGGCGTCAGGGTAGGGCAACCATGCGAACACCATGTGAAGGGAGTTCCCGCAATGGCGCTCGGCCAGATCATCGTGAACTGGCTGCTGCTCGGCGGATTTTACGCGGCAGTCGCTCTGGGCTTCTCGCTGGTCTGGGGCATCATGAATATCGTCAATCTGGCGCATGGCTCGCTGGTCATCGTCGGAGCATATGTCGCCTACGTCGCGTTTACCAACTTCCATATTGACCCGTTCGTCGCGATTCTGGCCTCGATGGTGACGCTGTTCATCATCGGGTGGGTCGTTCAGTATGTCGCGATCAATCGCGTGATACGGGCTCCATTTCTCGTCACGTTCATGCTGACGTTTGGCCTTGACCTGCTCATTACCGACATCATGCAGCAGCTGTTCAGCAGCGACCTCCGCAGCATCAATGCGAGCTACTCAGGCAAAGGCTTCTCGCTAGGGCCCACCCGGATTCCATTTGACCGTGTGGGCATTCTCCTTATCGCCGTCCTGCTGACCTGGGGGCTCAACTACTTCCTGAGTCATACGCGCACCGGCAACGCGATTCTGGCGACCGGCATGGACCGCGACGCGGCGCGACTGATGGGCGTCAACATCGCTCGGATCTACGCGCTGACCTTCGCGATCGGAGCCGCGCTGGCAGGGGCTTCCGGCGCGATGCTTGCGCAGGTATACCCATTCACCCCGAGTGACGCGGGCGCCTATACACTGCGCGCGTTCGTCATCGTGGTATTAGGAGGGCTGGGCACGCCGTGGGCCGCGCTGGCGGGCGGCATGCTCTTCGCGTTAGCGGAGACAGCGCTGCCACTCGTCCCTGGCGTCGGTCCAGGCTATGAGAACGTCATCGCGTTTGGCGTGCTCGTGCTCGTCCTCATCATCCGCCCTACGGGCCTGCTGGGCAAGGCGTTTTACGCGTAGGAGGCCGGTATGTCTGTTTCTCCCGGAGCACACTCGACCTCAGTGTCAAAGCCTCCGACAGCCTCAGGGGCGCCGCGTGAGAGTCGCGCCTGGATCTGGAACCTGATTGGTGGGCTCGTCCTGCTCGCGGCCATTTCGATTGTGCCGCTACTGAATGATCCGGCGCTGCTGCACACCTGGACGCTCATTGTCATGTTCTGTGTACTGGCGCAAGGCTGGAATTTCATTGGCGGCTTCGTCGGCTATGCGGCGTTCGGCAACGTGGTCTTCTTTGGCCTTGGCGCCTATATGGTCGGCCTCTCGCTGAACAGCGGCCGCCCGTATTGGGTTGGTCTGCTGATCGCGCTGGTCGTCTCCATCGTGTTCGCGTTCCTCATGGGCCTGCCCATCCTGCGTCTGCGTGGCCACTACTTCGCCATCGCGACGCTCGGTGTCGCGGAAGCGGTGGCTGAGCTTTTCGCCGCCCGCAACGTTGGCGGCAGCGGAGGTTTGCTCTCGGTCCACCCACCGACACTGAGCGAGCTACCACTGTTCTTCTATGGGTTCATCGCGCTCTCCGCCGCGACACTCGTCGCGACTGCCTTTTTGTCGCGCAGCAAGTTCGGCTATGCCCTGGTCGCGATCCGAGAAAATGAGCAGGCGGCCGAGGCGATGGGCATCGCGTCGTACTGGTACAAGGTCGCCGCGTTCACGCTCAGCGCCGCCCCAACGGCCCTCGCTGGCGGGCTCTACGCGTACTGGGCGACGGGCTTCGATCCGCCCACCGTGTTCGATCCGAGCTACTCGGTCGAGATGGTGCTGCTGGCCTTCCTGGGAGGCGCTGGAACGATCCTGGGGCCATTGCTCGGCGGCATCGCGTTCGAGTATATCTCATATCAGTTTCAGGTCAGCGGCTTCACCCTGCACAACTCGCTGCTGGGCCTCTCCATCGTGATCGTCACGATCTTCCTGCCGCAAGGGTTCATACGCCTGATCCAGGAGTTCGTGCGACCGTCAGGGCGACCCCGCACGCAGGACTCATATATGACGCGGTTCAGAGAGGGGTTGCGTCGTGTCCAGCGATTCATTGCATCCAATGGCGTCTGACGCCCTGCCAACCGCGCCTCAGTCCAGTGGCGGCGGGCTGCTGGAGATTGTCGGCGTCACCAAGCGGTTCGGCGGGCTGCCTGCCGTCAACGATCTCACCTTTGCGGTACGTGAGGGCGAGACGCTCGGCGTCATCGGCCCAAATGGCGCGGGCAAATCCACGCTCATCGGTCTGATCGGCGGCGGGCTGGCTCCCACGATGGGCGTCATTCGCTTCGACGGGCACGACATCAGCCGTCTGGCCCCGCATAGACGCGCCCGGCTCGGCATCGCGCGGACCTTCCAGATTGCGCAGCCGTTTATCGGCCTCAATGTGCGCGAGAACATCATTGTAGGCGCGCTCTTTGGCAGGCGCAACCTCACGCGCGCGCAGGCGACTAGAGTGGCCGACGAAATCATCGCTCAGGTTGGAATGGAGCGCAAGGCGACACTCACGGGTGGCGAGCTCACCGTCGCCGATCGCAAGCGGCTGGAGGTGGCGCGCGCGCTCGCGACATCGCCACGGTTGCTGCTGCTCGATGAGGTGATGTCGGGCCTGAACGCCAACGAAGTAGCACAAGCCGTTGACCTCATCCGCAGTATCAATCGCTCGGGCGTCACGGTCATCGTCGTCGAGCATATCCTGCGTGCAATCAAGGGAGTCTCCGATCGCGTGCTAGTCATTCACCACGGCGCGAAGATCGCCGAAGACCTGCCAGACGTCGTGTTGAGTGATCCGCGTGTCATCGAAGCATACCTTGGACAACGCTATGCGCAACAGCAACAGCAGGCTGGCGCTGCGCTAACAGACGAAGAAGAATGGAAGGGCGGGCTAGCATGAGCGGCGCCTCCAACACCGATCTCACCAGTCCGCATGGCGCGACCGACGCGACGAACGCCTCGGGGGCGCCCCTGCTGGTCGCCAACAACCTCAATACCGGCTATGGCGACACGCAGGTGCTCTGGGACGTTTCACTCAGCGTCTTTCGTCATGAGGTGGTCGCCATCGTCGGGGCGAACGGGGCTGGAAAATCCACGCTGCTCGCGGCGCTTTCAGGCCTGATACCCGCGTGGAGTGGCTCCATCGAATTCAATGGCAAGGAGATCGCGAGCAGACGCCCGGAGAAGATTGTCGCGGCGGGCCTGAGCCATGTGCCACAGGGTCGTCGCCTGTTCGCCGCGCTCACCGTGGAAGAGAACCTGAAGCTTGGCGCATACACACGCCGCGCTGGCTCGGCGAAGGCAATGCGCGAAGACCTGGAGCGCGTCTATGCGCTGCTGCCCAAACTGCGAGAGCGGCGCACGCAACTTGCGGGGTCCATGTCGGGTGGCGAGCAGCAGATGTGCGCGATTGGGCGCGGCCTGATGGCG
>DASQSS010000094.1:0-11343 GCA_035642255.1 Ktedonobacterales bacterium
GTGTTGCGCGTGTTGTGAGCGTTGCGCGTGTTGCGCGTGTTGCGCGTGTTGCGCGTGTTGCGCGTGTTGCGCGTGTTGCGCGTGTTGCGCGTGTTGCGAGTGTCCGGCGCGCTCTGTCGAAGCGAGGCATGCTCAGCGCGCCGAACATGGCGGAATCTGGTATCTCTCTTGGGGTCCGCATGAATGGAAGAAGTATATATCGGCGCTCTGATGCGCGCAAGATAGCCTGAGGGTGTATTCCTGGCCCAAATTGCGCATCACTGCCCCCAAGTGAGCGATGTCACATTCGCCGGGGGTCAACCCTCACGCCGAGCGCGCCGACTCGAGCGCATCAGACAGAGGGCGCGCGCTGGCGGTCGTAGTGGCATAGGTGGTCGCCAGGTATCCTCGCGTGCTCTGGTATGCGCGCTCGATCAACTCGGCGACATTCCCGAAGCTCAGCGTGCCACCGCCCACGCCCGACGAAAGGCTGATGAGGTGCGCCTCGACGCCCGACGGCGTTCGCTCCAGCGCACGCTGAATCTGGTAATTGCCCATCACCTGCGACGCCCGCTGGATGACCGAGGGCGCCGAATGCCGGGGCATGCCGCGACCCGCTGGCAGCGCCTGCTCTCCGGCATGGACCCACGCGGCGCCATCGCCAGCCTCGGCGTCGTAGCCAATCGCCAGGACGAAGATGCGGCGCGCGCCCATATCGATAGCCGTCTCCACGCTGCATCCATCCACGATGCCGCCATCAGCGTAGAGCGCTCCGTTGATGCTCACGGGCGGAAAGATGCCGGGAATAGCGGATGAGGCGAGCAGCGCGTCCACGAGCGTCCCGCGCTTAAAGACGGCTCGGCCGCCATGGCTCAGGTTCGTCGCGATCACGCTCAGCGGCAGCGCCATGTCCTCGAAGGCCAGGTCGGCAAAGCGCTGAGACAATATCTGGCGGAGGCCCGTGTCACTGTAGAGTGACGAACATCCCCCGGCGATTCGCCGGAGCGCCGCCAGCATCAGCAGCCCACGCAGCGCGGTCGCGCACGACCAGATGGAGCGTCGCTGGCCGAGCAGAATCTGCCCTGCCTGCAAGTTCCGCCAGATCTCGGCGAGCGCCTCGATACCTTCGAGGGTGGGGGATTGGGCCAGCCATGCGGCGTTCCACGCTCCAATGGAGGCGCCGACCAGCATATCGGGGTGAATGCCTGCCTCCAACAGCGCCCGCAAGGCCCCGACATGCAAAGCGCCGCGAGCGCCGCCGCCAGAGAACACGAACGCGGTGGCGCCAGCAGCTGGTCGAGCCTGCCGACTGCGTAGGCGCAGAATGCTGCTGCTCGCCGCTTCCACTGACCCCTGCTCGATGCCGTAGGCGGAGTCGGCCTTTCCTGTCGCGCCAGACATGGAGGTAAACATATGCCCGCATCCTTTCCTCCGGGGGAATGCCTATCACTGATCTTCAGCGGAAGTGTGCCAGACACCCGGAGCGGACACCACGCAAAAGCCGCAGAAATACCCGTATCATGGCTGTGACCATGTGAGGGCTTAGGATTGGAGACATCTGCGACAAGCATCATCGGCGATGTCGTGGACGGCGCGCCCTGCTCTAAGACTGGACGCGTCGCTATTACAGTCTCTTTCAGTCAGGTTTGATACCAAATCAGCCTCGGTAGTTGTATAAAGCATGGCCACAGTCCACATTCACGTGGCCTATCCGAGGTCAGGCCATGCCTCTCCATGCGAGATTGGCATCACGCGTCAGCGGGACCGCTAGCGGGGGAACGCCTGTCGCACGGCATCGACAGTGTCAGTGCTCACAGGCGTACGCGCCCACCACGGTGGTAGAATGAGCGCACGCTTGGCGACGCTACAGCGCGCGAACGCGCTCCAAGGCGAACGGAATGCGAGTGGGGGTAGCCGATGGCCTTCAACAGTTGGACCTTGCTCCTCATCATCGTCCCGCTCACGATGGCTGTGCTGGCTGTCGCGTTGGACATAGCGTCGCGGCGGGGCTACAGGCTGGGGGCGCTCGCCCTCGGAACACTGGTCCTCGCGCTCTGGGGCTTCGGCGCTTTCTCCCAGGCGGCGCAAGGCGTCGCCTCGTCTGCGGACAGCTTGGAGGTCATTGCGTACGCCCTCGTCTACTTCGTCGGCGAACTCTTTCTCGCGCTGTTGCTGACGCTGAGCGCCGTGGTTGCGACATCTACGGCTCGCCAGTGGTGGTGGCTGGGGGGCATCGTCGTCGTGAGCGTTGTCCCGGCGGTGCTCATCTTTACCTCCTCGGCGACGCTCCTACCCAGCCTGCTTGACGCGCTGGGTCTCCCGCACAGCGCCTCTGCTGCGGTGTTAGTGCTCCCACCTGTGCTCGTCACCTGCGCTTACGTGATGGCCCGCAGCGTCCGTCGGCCACTCGCTCGGTAATGTTCATAGTCGGCGAATTCATCATGAAGCCATCGGCATTCGGCATCTGGCGTATGATCACGCCAGGTGTCGCCAGGTTCTGTGCAGACCAATCGGCAATATCCGAGGCGAAACTGGTTTGAGCTGGTTGCGGCGTTGTCAGGCGAACGATCAGCGCGAGAAGGTCGCGTTCCCGTTATTTCCCATAACCCTGGCTCCCTGCCCAAAACGGTCATGAAGTCAGCCTCACCCTCTGAGTGAAGGGGAGCCGCGAACCCTGGCAGCTGCGCGGAGCAACCGATGACGCCGCTCCAGGCGCCTTTGTTTTCTTCTATCTGCGGTGGTCCAGAGCACGGCCAGAAACAGCGTGCGCGGGCGCCATAGCGCCAATTCGGCGGGGATGGAGTGGCGGGTCGAGGATGGGTCGAGGATGGGTCGAGGATGGGTCGAGGATGGGTCGAGGATGGGTCGAGGATGAGCCAAAGAGGAGACACACGAGACGTCCCCCTCGGGCGCGGGAGCGGCGCGCAATCCGCTCAAGGCGCGAGGGGGACGTGATGCGCGACTGGGCGCCGCGCGGAAACAGTCGGTGTTGCGTCAGGTCGTCAGTAGGCCTGAAACGTTCCAGGATGACCCAGGATGGTCTAGCGCAGATCGTTCAGGCGGCGCTCGGCGTCGTCGAGCGTGATGCGCCCGTTACGCAGGTCTTCGAGGGTCTGGCGGCGAAGCGCGTCGCGGTCTTGCGCCTGCCCTGGCTCCGTGGCCCCATACCCCGCGCCGTACGCGTCCGCCTGAGGCTCATCATGCTCGATGCGCACGCGCTGCGCGCCGCCGCTGCTCGGGCGCCCGGAGGGGCCGCTCGATGGGCCAGCGTCGCCGCCATTGCCGCCACGCGGTTCCCAATCGCGGCGCACCCGCGAGAAGGCGTCTTCCAGGTCAGCCATCGCACGCTCGATGGTCGTGCGAATCTCGGCGCCAACTGACTCCCAGTCGGTCTCACGCGCGCGCTTGGCGGCCATGTCGGCGTACTTGCGCGCCTCTTCGCCCGCGCGCCGCGCCAGCGTCTCGGCCTGATCGCGCAGGTCGTTCAATTGGTCGCCGTACTCGCCGGACGCGCGCGGCCCACGGCCACGTTCCCAGTCGAGGCGGAACTCGCGTGCGCGCTCCTCATCCTCTGGCGTGAACGGACCCTTGAACTGAAAGCCCGCGCGCCCTGGGCCATTCTCGACACGCACACGGAACTTGCGTCCCGCGACGGCGCCCTCGAAGGTGTGGGCGCGCGCATCGTCGCCCTGATCGCCCTGGTCGCCCTGATTGTTGTAGTCATCGCTCATGCGATAGTCTCCTCTCTGCCCGTCCGCAGCGACAATCGTGATGTCGCCGCCACTCTGCAGGGTCACGGTCGCGGACCCCGTCCCGAGCGCGCCTACCAGATTACGCCGTCGGCCCTTCTCGACCGTCAGCGGCAGGCGCGTGCGAATCTCGCCGCCAAAGCTCTGCGCGACGAAGCGCGCATTCACGTCGCCGCGCACACGCAGCGTAATGTCATTCGCGGCGTTGACCACGTACCGCGCGTCTGGACGCAGCAGGGTATCGAGCACTGCGTCGCCACCCGTTCGCGAGACGACCACGCCGCCCGGCGCACGCTCGACCCGCAGATCACCGCCGATATTGCCGATGTTGACCGGGCCAAAGGTGTTGGCCAGCTCGGCGTCGCCGCCAATAGCGCCGCAGGTGACGACCCCTGAGACGCCATCCATCTCCATGTCGCCGCCAATGGACCCGATGTTCACATCGCGCACATCGTTCAACTTCGCGTCACCGCCGATGCGGCTCAGGCGCGCTGACCCCGGCGCCCGGCGAATCTCGACATCGCCGCCGACTGGCCCCGTGACCGTGATGAACTCGCAGCGCTCGATCTCGACATCGCCGCCGACTGACTCCGTGATGGTGATGCCGCCCGTGCGTCGCGCTTCCAGGTCACCGCCAATGCGTCCCAGGGTCGCCGGCTGCTGCACATTGGCCAGCCAGGCGTCGCCGCCGATGCCTTCGCCATTCAACTCGCCAACGTGATCGGCGGTGAGATCGCCCGCGACCCAGTTGAGCCGGGCCACCGCGACATCTTCGATCCGCGCGTCACCCTGGGCGCGATTGACGCGTAGCTCGCCATTCAGGCGTTCGCAGCGCACGTCGCCCTCGACCTCGCGGACGATGATGACGACGCCCTGCGGCGTACGTAGCTCCGAGCCATCTGGCAGGCGGCTGAAGCGCACGCCATCGTCGAACTCGACCGCATCGAACTGCGGCGACCAGTGCGGCGCATTGACCGTCACCTGCTCCGCGCCGCCGACGATCGTCAGATCGCCCTCCGCCAGATCCACCTCGATTCGCATGCCGACGGCGCTGTAGCCGGTCGCTTCATCCGCTGCGTTGGTGGCCTCACTGGCCGATTCGCCGGCTGATCCGCTGCCCGATTCCTCGGATGTCGCGGCGGTCTCGCCGGAGGTGTCGCCCTCTTCTACGTCGCTATCCCCAATCGGTTGCGGCTGACCCGTGAATGGCCCGCCCGCCGCCTCCGCCATTTCTTCGCCGATGGGGTGCTCCGGCTCGCTGGACTGTTCGTATCCGGGCTCACCGTTGACTTCTGCGCCTGGCTCTGGACGCAGCTGCTGGTTCGTCTGCTGGTTCGTCTGCTGGTTCGTCTCGGGCTGAGACTCCGCGCGAGTCTCTGGCGTGGTTTGATCGGAATCGGATGTCCACTGGTCCATGCTGTTTCACTCCTCCACTGATCCCCCGGGACGCCTCTGTCCTGAGGGGTGGGCGCTCGCTGGCGTCGCACTGGCCGAGGTCGTCTCGTTCTTAGCCTGTCTGGTCAGTCTGATCCCGTCGGAGTATCACGTTACTCTCCGTCGTCATTGGCGCCATCAACGGTGGCGGGCGCGCGGGCAAGCAGTTCGAGAGCCTCCTCCGCGCTGATGCGCTGGGCCGAGAGGTCGGCGAGGATCTCGCGGCGGATGCGTCGCTGCTCCGCGCCGGTGATGTCCTCATCGGCGTTGAGGCCGAGCGTCTCCAACACGGCGTTGAGGCGTCCTCTGACGGTTGGATAGGAGACGCCCAGCATGTCCTCGACGTTCTTGATGACGCCACGGCAGCGCAGAAAGACCTCGACGAACTCCAACTGCTCATCGCTCAGCCGCGCGAGCCTGCCGAAGCGCGACTCGCCTCGTGCGGTGGATATGGGCGGCGTGGGCAGCGGACCCGAGCGGCGCGAGCCATCGGCGGCCGGGCGCATGGCTGGCTCGAACGCGCCTTCCAGCGCGCTGCCACAGGCTGGACAGCGCAAGCGCTCGATCACCATATGATTGTGGCCGCAGACCGGACACTGGTCCGGCGCCGCCCAGGTCTGGCCCATAGCCGCCATCTCCCCCCTCCGCAGGTAGCCCGTCGCCACCGCGAGTCGCATCGCTTGATCTGGCCAAAGCATAGCGCCAGGAATTAATTTTGTCAATGTCATAATTGATAAAGTTAATCAACACGCAAGAATTGTGAATGCTGTTCGCGTGGGCAGGTGGGTGGTTGAAGCTATTCCTGGATGACCTGCGAGGCTCCTGAACCAGTGTGGGCCGACGTTGCGGTGGCCAGAGCCACAAGGTCGGCGCGAATGGATGCGCTCAGCGACAACTGGGTAAAACGCCATCACGGCCAGGGGGTGACCGCTTGGCGGCGATCTTCCCTGGACTTCGGTAGACGCGCCATGACGTGTTCGGCGACGTGTTCGGCGACGTGTCTGGCGCTGGAGACGCGCCTCGCGGGTCGCCTAGTACCATTCGCCGCTATTTCGCCTTCTTGCGTAGCTACAGCGGGGTCCGCTCGTCTGAAATCCTTGGAATCCTTCGGAAACCGTCGGAATCCTTTAGGCTTCTATGGAGCGGCGCGCCGTGTGATGGTTCCCCACGCTTCCCGTGGGTTGGCCAGCGCGCTCCCAGCTTTCCCCTCGACGCCTTCATGGGTCCACTCCAGTTCGTTTTGTTGATCTTTCGTCACCCGATTCATTCGTTCAAAGGGGCTTTGTCATGCCTAGAACACAGCGAAAGACGGAGCTCTCGCCGGTCGAGGCGCTCGTCGTGGAGCGCAAGCTCCATGAGGAAGCGCGTAGCTCCGCCTCTGGTGGCGCGCTCGCGCGCATCCAGATGTTGACCAAAGAGCGGCAGAAGCTCTACGCGAAGTCCGCGGCTCACCCATTCCTGGCGCCCGCCAACCGCGCGCGCATCCTGGCGATCAGCGCGGAGATCGAGCTGCTGTGGGAGGCCCTGCGCCGCGAGCGCGCCAGCCGCCGCACACAGATGGAGCGTGCCCTCAACGTCATCGCTGTCGATGACGATCAGCCGCACGCCGACCCCTCCGTCACCATCGGCGAGATCGGCGCCGCATAGACTTTACTCTCGACCCCGCGCTCCCCTGTGGGAGTGGGGCGAGACACAGAGAGGCCACGTCCCCCTGCCTGTTCAGGTAAGGGAGACGTGGCCTCTCTGTTGCGTTGACGCTGCGCGCTACCGCTTCACAAGCGCCAGCGTGACCGCGTGGCCGCCCAGCTTGGCGGCGGGGATCGTCTCGCGGTAGGCGTCAGTGGGTGCGCCAGATGGCTCCTCGCCCACGCTCACCGTCAGGTCGCGCGCCAGCGTCTCATCTTTGATGCTGGCGGCGAAGCGCTCGACCGTCTGGGCCAGCTCGGCGTCGGCGGCGAGCCACAGACTGATGTTGTCCTCGATGGCGAGGCCAGCCTTCTTGCGCGCATCCTGCACGAAGTGGGTCAGGTCGCGCATCAAGCCCTCATCAACGAGGTCGGGAGTCAGCGTCGTGTCGAGCGCGACCACATAGCCGCGCTCCTCCGCCGCGACAAAGCCTGGCTGCGCTCCTGCCTCCACGTCCACCTCGTCGGTCGTCAGCGTGACCGCATCGCCACCTTCCACGAAGAGGGAGAGCGCGCCCGTTTCGCGTAGCTCACGCGCCGCCTCGCGCGCGTTGGCCTGTGCGATGGCGGCGAGCAGCGCGGGCAGTCGCTTGCCATACTTCGGCCCCAGCGTCGAGCGCCGTGGCTTCAGCGTGTAGGTCAGCATGTCACTGTCGCGCGGCAAGACCTCCAGCCGCTTGACATTCAACTCTTCGAGCACCTGATCTGCCAGGCGACCCAGGCTCTCGCGCTCAGCCTCGGTCTGCGTCGTGACGTAGAGCGTAGCGAGCGGCTGGCGCACGCGTATTTGCGCCTGCTCACGCGCCGCGCGTCCCAGGTTGACCAACTGCATCACCAGCGCCGTCTCGTCACGCAGGCGTGGATTGACCAGCGCCTCATCATAGAATGGCCAGTCGGCCAGATGCACGCTCTCTGGCGCGCTCGCGTCCATCGAGCGGACGAGGTTCTGGTAGAGCGACTCGGCCAGGAATGGCGTGAAGGGCGCGAGCAGCTTCGTCAGCGTCACCAGGCACTCGTAGAGCGTCAGGTACGCGGCGACTTTGTCGTTATCCTCCTCGGCCTTCCAGAAGCGGCGGCGGCTGCGGCGCACGTACCAGTTCGAGAGGTCCTCGATGAAGGTCGCGATGGCCTCCGTCGCGTGCTCGGCGTCGTAGTCCTCCAGCCGCTCCGTCACCTTGCGCACGGTCTCCTGCAATTCAGAGAGCGCCCAGCGGTCAAGATCGCTGCGTTTGGCGACGGCCAGGCTGCGCGTCAGCGGATTGAACTGATCGATGTTGGCGTAAGTGACGAAGAACGAGTAGACGTTCCAGAGCTTGTCCAGTGGCGCTCGCGCCTGCATCCACAGATCGCTGAGCCGTGGTGGCAGTCCCTGCTCGCGCGCCTGCGCTGCCTCCGCGTCCGTCGGGATGCGTGGAAAGCGCAGGTTGCTCTCCGGCGCGTGCGATGTGAAGAGCCAGCGCATCGTGTCCGATCCGACGATGGCGGCGGCCTCGTCGAAGGGGATGCTGTTGCCCAGGCTCTTGTGCATGCCCGCGCCGTTCTGGTCGAGCAGCGTGGCGAAGCCCAGCGCTGTCTCAAACGGCTTGGTGTCTTCGAGCGCGGCGGACATCACCAGCATCGAGTAGAACCAGTTGCGGAACTGGCCGGGGAAGCTTTCGGTGATGAAGTTGGCCGGAAACCACTCGCGCCAGTACTCGCGATCGTGGCGATAGTTCAGCGTCGAGTAGGGCACGATGCCCGCGTCCAGCCACGGGTTGCCGACATCAGGGATGCGACTGACCACCGCGCCGCAATGCGGACATCTGATCTTCACCGCGTCCACCCACGGGCGATGCGGCGTGTGTCCCTCGAACTCGTCCCAGCCCTCGACGGCGCGCTCTTTCAGCTCGGTCTCGCTGCCGATGACCTCAAACGTCTCGCAGTCCGCGCAGTAGTAGATCGGCAGCGCGAGGCCCCAATAGCGCTTCTTCGAGATCATCCAGTCTTCCATGTTGCGCAGCCAGTCCATCTCGCGGTCCAGGCCAAAGCTGGGGATCCAGCGAATCTCAGGCGTGAAGCGCATCATACGCTCGCGCAGGTCGCGCATCGAGATGAACCACTCATCCACCAGGCGGAAGATCAGCTCCGTGCCGCAGCGCCAGCAGTGCGGATAGACGTGCTGGTACGATTCCGTCTGGTAGAAGTAGCCTTTCTGCCGCAGATTCTCGAAGATTGGGCGGGCGACCTCTTTCACGTGCATGCCGCTGAGCCAGTCGTAGCCCTCGACATAGTCGCCGCCCTCATCCACCGGCGCCAGCGCGGGCAGATGCTCGGCCTTGCCCAGCATGAAGTCTTCGCGGCCGCAGCCCGGCGCGATATGCACGATGCCCGTACCCTCAACCGCGCTGACATCATCCCAGGCGATAACATGGTGGCGCACGTTCGTTTCGGCTTGCGCCTCTTGCCAGGCGGGTAGCTCATCGAAGGGGCCGGTATAGTTCCAGCCGAGCAAATGCGAGCCGGGAACCGTCTCGACAACCTTCGCCGCGCCGTGCTCGTGGCCGCGCAGCTTGTTCAGCTTGGCGACGACATCCTCCGAGAGATAGTAGAACTCGCCATCCTGCTCGACCTTGGCGTACGTCAGCTTCGGATTGACCGCTGCGGCGACGTTGGCGGGCAGCGTCCATGGCGTCGTCGTCCAGGCGAGCAGGTACTCGTGCGGGCGATCCACCAGCGGGAAGCGCACATACACGCTCGTATGCGTCACCTCGCGGCGCCCCTCGTTGATCTCCATGTCAGAGATGCCCGTGGCGCAGCGCGGACACCACGGCATCACGTCGTGGCCGCGATAGACCCAGCCCGACTCCCAGCACTTCTTGAGCACGCCCCAGATCGTGTAGTTGTTCTCGTCGGACATCGTGTAGTACGAGTTGTCCCAATCCATCCACTCGCCCAGGCGGACAGATTGCGCGGTCTGCACAGCGGAGTAGCGCAGCACGCGCTCCTTGCACTTCTCGACGAAGCGCCCGATGCCGTAGCTCTCGATGTCGCGCTTCGACTTGAAGCCCAGCTCTTTCTCGACCTCGACCTCGACCCATAGGCCCTGGCAGTCGAAGCCGTTCTGGTAGCGCTGGCGATAGCCACGCATCGTGTTGAAGCGCTGCCAGAGGTCTTTGTAGGTGCGGCCCCAGGCGTGATGCACGCCCATCGGGTTGTTCGCGGTGATCGGCCCATCGATGAACGAGTAGCGCCGCTCAGACCGGTCGTTGCGGTGCAGATATTTCTGCAGCATGTCGCGCTCGTTCCACCAGCGCTGGGTCTGTTCCTCCAGCAGCGGATAGTCGACACGGGTCGGCGCCACGACGGGCTGGAACAGCGCGGCGCTATTGGCGCCATTGGCTCCGACGCCAACCGCCGAGGCAGTGGGCGCGCTAGCCTTGGTGGCCTTCGCAGCCGTCGAGGCTTTGGCGGCCTTTGATGCGCTGGTCGTTTTGCTGGCGCCATTGGACCGCTTTGTCGTGTTTCTGGTATTGGTCGTGTTGGTCGTATCGGATGACTTGGCCACGGGATTCCTCTATTTCTGGCGCTCTCTGTCGCCGTGGGATGGTCGTGTCGTTCGGCTGGATTCCGCAGGATTACGCGTCCACGACGGCGATTTCCATGCGCTTGTTGAGCTTGCCCTTGTTCTCCGTCTTGAGGACGCGCACGCCGCCGACCTCGCTCGTCTCGCGGACATGCGTGCCGCCGTCGGCCTGCAGATCGACGCCAACGATTTCGACGATGCGTATCACCTGAATGTCAGGCGGCAGCAGGTTGATGCGGGTGCGAATCAGGTCGGGAATCTCCATCGCCTCGGCGCGTGGCAGCTGGTAGACCTTGATCGGATGGTTCTCACGAATGGCCTGGTTGACGCTCGCCTCGATGTCGGCGACCAGGGCGGATGAGAAGCCTTCCATCGCGAAGTCCATGCGCGCACGGTCGGGGTACATCTGGCCGCCAGTGACCTGTGCGCCGTAGTTCTTGTAGATCAGGCCGCAGAGCAGGTGCAGCGCTGTATGCGTGCGCATCATCTGGTAGCGGAATGCCCAGTCAACCTCACCGAGGACGCGCTGGCCGACGGCCGGCGCATCACCCGCGTCGGGCGCCAGTTCATGCCAGACGATCTCGCCTTCCTTGCGCAGTCCAGCCAGCGGCAGCGTTCGCTCGCCGACACGCAACGCGCCACGGTCAGCCATCTGGCCGCCGCCACCGGGATAGAACGCCGTGCGGTCCAGCGCGAGCGCGTGTCCCTCAACGCCTACGACTTCCGCCTCGAATTGACGCAGGTAGGCGTCGTCGTGATAGAGCAGAACGGTCGCGGGAAGCTGTGTCATCCAGATACCCTCGCTCCTGACCGCCTGAACCCTGCCAGGCAGTCGCCATTGTCCTGTGTTATGTCGTACTATGCTTGCTGTGCTGGCTATGACGCGCTGGCGCGTCGCTGGTCAGTCTATGGAAAGCCTATGGAAAGCCTATGG
>DASQSS010000095.1:0-11975 GCA_035642255.1 Ktedonobacterales bacterium
GAAATCGTCCGGCGCGGCGTCCATATGGACCTCGTGACCGATCAGACCTCGGCCCATGATGCGCTCAACGGCTACATTCCCGCCAGAATGACGCTTGAGCAGGCCACAGCGCTGCGGGCATCTGATCCCTCAGAGTATGAGCGCCGCTCGCTCGCCTCGATGGCCGAGCATGTCCGCGCGATGCTCGACTTCGATGAGATGGGCGCGGTCGTCTTCGACTATGGCAACAACCTGCGCGGCCAGGCGCTGCGTGTCGGCGTGGAGGATGCGCTGCACTTTCCGGGCTTCGTGCCAGCCTTCATCCGTCCGCTCTTCTGCGAGGGCAAAGGACCGTTCCGCTGGGTGGCGCTCTCTGGCGACCCGGAGGACATCCGCCGCACCGATGAGGAGCTACTGCGGCTCTTCCCTGAAAATACCTCGCTCGCCCGCTGGATTCGCATGGCGCAGGAGCGCATCCAGTTCCAGGGGCTGCCCGCGCGCATCTGCTGGCTGGGCTATGGTGAGCGCGACAAGGCTGGGCTGGCGTTCAATGAGCTGGTGCGGCGCGGCGAGGTGAAGGCGCCGATTGTGATTGGCCGCGATCACCTCGACTCCGGCTCGGTCGCCTCGCCCTATCGCGAGACAGAGGCCATGCGCGACGGGTCTGACGCCATCGCCGACTGGCCCATCCTCAACGCGCTGGTCAGCACAGCGGGCGGGGCGTCGTGGGTGTCGTATCACCACGGCGGCGGCGTCGGCATCGGCTATTCGCTGCACGCGGGCGTCGTTATCGTGGCGGACGGCACAGACGAGGCGGCTGAGAAGCTGAAGCGCGTGCTGACCAACGACCCCGCGATGGGCGTCCTCCGCCATGCCGACGCGGGCTACCCCGAGGCGATCGAGGTCGCCCGCGAGCGCGGCGTGAAGATTCCCATGCTCCCGCAGGAGTAGCGCAGGGAAAGCGAGGAGCGCCCGATGACCGATGGGCAAGAGGGTGATAACTGGCTTCATGGCGGAGTCTTCCCCTGCCCGTCTTCCCATCAGGCGCTCTTTCGCGTTGATCGCTCGCCGTTCTACGATTCATACCAGCTCTATTGTGACCAGTGCGCCAACTGCGTCGAGGTTGACTACTACGATCCGGTGACAAAGGCGCTCGAGCAGCGGGTACGCGGCGAAGGAACGCTCGCTCCGGGCTGGGAGCGGACCGTCGCTGTGCTGCGATCAATTGAACAACGCCTCAAGCCCTGCTCATGCGGCGGGCAGTATCGCTACGATGCTCCGCGCCGCTGCCCCTTCTGCCTCGCGCCTGCGCTCACGGACGAGCTTGGGGTAGACCTGTGGCCCGGGTATTTCTGGGTCGAGGAAGATGCGGAGCCTTCGCCCGAGCAGACTGCACAGGCCGAGGCCTATATGGCGGCGCATGTGCGTGATCGCGACCTCTGGCAGGACGCATAGCTCCTGCGCCCGCTACGCCGCCGCTTGCAGCAACGTGGTGGAGGGGTCGGGGCAACTCCAGCCGGGGGCGGTGATGGCGCCGCTGGCGATCAGTGTTGGCGCGCCCTGGGCTGTCGTCTGGCTCACCTGCTCGACGTAGAGGCCAGCGCTGGCGCCGTTTTGGGGCGCGGTGAGCGACTGGCCCTGCCACACTGCCTTTCCGCTGGCGAAGGTGAAGGCGGAGCTATCGGCGCTCCACGGGCTGCTGGCGGCGGGGCGCCACGGCGTTGTATCGCTGGTCTGCGGCTCGGTGAGTGGGTTGGCGTAGGTGAGGGTCGCCTGCGCGCTCCAGTCGCTCGTGCGGATCAGCCGCGCGCCTGTGTGGTCTTCGAGCAGCAGCCAGCGGCCATCAGGTGACCAGTACGCCTGGGCCAGCGGGTCGCTCTCCTCGATGACTGCGCGCGGCGCCGCCCCATAGATGGGCCAGACCATATAGCTCGCTGGCATGGCAAGCAGTAGCAGCGAGCCGTCGGGCGAGAAGGCTACGTCGCGCAGGCTCGTGACGCTGGTGATCGCGTGGCTCTTGTGCGCGGCCAGGTCGAGCAGAGTGAGTGTAGTCGCGCCATTCTCGCCCGCGCTGGGGTAGACCAGCGCGTTATGGCCGGGCTGCCAGAGCAGGCGCGCGGGCAGTGTATCTCCCGGCGTTCCCAGGCGAACCAGCGCGTCTTGCGCGACGACGGCGCCGATCTGGGGCGCGGAGCCGAGCCGCACGGCTCCATTTGGGTCGATCACCGCGACCTGCGAGCCATCCGGCGAGAGCGTGGGCAGCGCCGCCGACGCCAGGACGACCTTGCGTGCGATGCCGACCGGCTGGTCGTTCTGCGACTCGACGTAGACGGACGCGATCAGGCCAGTTCCCGGGGTGTATTCGCGGTAGAGGAGGCGGTTGCCCTGTGGATCCCACCAGGCGTCGCTGCGGGCCAACCCGTTCGCTGTTGGCGTGATCTGCGTCGGTGTGCCGCCACTGATGCTGGTGACGCCCAGCTCCGAGACGCCTTCCGACTCTGCCCATGTCGCTCCGGGAAGCTGCCCAGCGCCGGCGCCTGCCGCATAGCGAAAGACGAGCTCGTGGTGGTCAGGTGACCATGCGAAGCCAGCTGTCTGGCTCGGTGTGAGCTGACGTGCGTTGGAGCCATCGGGATTGACGACCCAGAGCTGGTCGCCGCGCAGATATGCGATCTGATCGCCTCCCGGGTGAAATCCGCAACCTGCCAGCAGAACGAGCGCCAGCGCGGTGAACATCGCCATATGGCGTGGCGCCAGCGCGAGGCGATGCGTGGCCCGGGAGATTCGATGCACGAGCATTCCTCATGCGCTACGATACGTCCAACGGCTGCAAAGCCCAAGCCGCTGGGCCGAACGAGCGATTGCCACTGAAGGAGCGATTAGTGGACGGGGTCAGCGTCGACGACGCGGCCCGATGGCTTGCTTTTCGCCGTCGCGTTATCGAAGTGCTCGTTGACGATCTCTTGTGGGAAGAGCTTCATCAGGTTGAGCGCGACGATACCGAGCGCCATCCAGTCGATCGCGCCGTCCACTGGCAGGAAGCCAATGGCAAGGATGTCGCCCATGCCCGGCACGACCGCGACGAACTCCGCCAGCGCCTCAGGCGTCAGCAGCGCCGCGAGCACAAAGACGACACTGCCGATGAACAGCATTTTTGGCAGGACGCTCACACGCGAATCTTGCAGCGTTTTGCCAGCGACCTTCAGCGTCCGGGGCAGATGCGCAAGCGCCTGATATGCATTGATCTTCGAGGTGGTCGTCGGATCAGGGCTCGGTGATGACGGCATAACGGCGTTCCCTCCTGAACTGTGTGATGGAAACTGAGCCAACCATATCGCAGGCTCGGTTGTAGCTCGACCCCATCGGGACTCGCCATAATAGAATACGTGTTCCCATATTAATTGGTTGAAGGACGCCTGTCTAGTTGTGCGCTACCGTTCGCCTGGCGGCTCGTCGCGCTGCGCCGCGCGCTCATCCGCTGTTGGCCCGAATCGCGGCAGAAGCGGTGGACGCCAGCCTTCCTCGCGCCAGGGCGCCTGTTGCGGCGACTCGACATCGGGGGTTGGCGTCTCCACTTCGTCAGCCTGATCTCGTTCCACAGGCGCTTCACTGTTGGCCCACGGGTCATCCGGCCAGCGTTCGCCCGGCATCCAGGCGCTGTCTGCTGGAGGATCGTGTTGGGCCGCGGGCGTCTGAGGCGCTGGCATCGGCGCGGCTGGTTCAACCTGCCATCGTTCGCGCAAGTCGGCGCGCTGGCCATACTGGTCACGCTGGCCATACTGGCCCTGGTGATCGTGTCCGTCGCGCTGTTGCGCCGCTGGCTCTTGCCACTCGTCCCACGCTGGTGTTGCGGCTCCGGCGGCTGGCGGCGCGTATGGCGCGTAAGGCGCGTCTGGCTGATCGGACTCGATGCTTGGCTGCGCACTCGTCTCGCGTAGCCAGGCGTCATCGCGGCTGGCGGCGGGCGTGCGAACGGTCGGCAAGTCAGGGGTCTGCGCGCTGTGTGGCTCGTGAGTCGCATGAGCTTGCCACGACGCGGCGCCGTCCGGAAGGTCAGGCAGATGCGGCGTGGTTGGCGTGCGCCCGACAAATGGCGTTTTGAGCGTTCGCGGCCCGAGGGGTTGCGAGGGTTGCGCGGCGGCTGGCTCGCCCTGACGACCCGCGCCCCACGGATCGATCGGACCAGACGCGCCTGACATATCTGGCGTGAGATTGGGCGAGCTGATCGGTCCAGACAGCGGCGCCGAAGTCGACGTAGAAGTCGACGCTGAAAGTGGCGCCGAGGGTGAGGATGGGATTGGTCCAGATGCGGGGCCACCTGAGGCGCGCCCGGCTGCTGGCCCTGCCAGCGGCCCGCTCATGGGCCGGGAGCGGCTTGCGCTGGCGGAGCGCCGCACCTGATCGTAGAACTCGATCCAGGCCAGCAGTTCATCAGGCTGCATCAGTCGGTGGAGCTTGATACGCGCATGGCGTCCGCCGCCGCGCAGAATCAGGTATTCAGGCACGCGTGGCGACCAGGCGAACGTACGGATGCCCGCGTCCGCGCGCGACGCCAGCCGCAACGCGAGACGACCCAGCGCGACGCCCGAGAGGATGATGCCGCTGACAGGATGGCGCAAACGCTCGACCTTCGACACTTCGCTCCACGCGAGCCGAGTGCGGCTGACCGCCGAGCGGGCCTCGATGTACTGCCGCTCGATAGTGTAGCTCTGGCGCAGCAGGAATGCGCGCGCCAGCATGACCATACAGGCGACAGCGCCCGCCAGCAGCAGGTAGCCAAGCGGGTCCGTCTCAGGGAGCAACAGCGCGAAGTAGATGCCCGGCAGCGCGACCATGACAGCGGCGACCGCCCACCACTGGGCTTCGTCGCGCACGATCTCGCGGGCGACGAAGGGTCCGCTGCCTGTGGCGCCCCAGGTGCCGCCGTGATCGCGCCAGAGGCGGTAGCGCTCGTAGGCTTCGCGGCGGAAGCGGGCATAATCCCCAATGGCGTCTTCACGGATGCTGATGCGGCGTCCGTCGCGCGCCACCGCGATGACCCAGCGATAGCGCCGCCCATCGAGGGTCTGCATGCGCTCCATCAGGCGGCTCAGCTCGCTCCAGCGAATCTCCACCTGCCACGGCCCGCGCGCGACACTGATGCTGCGGGGGCTGATGCGCACCGAGAGCGACAGTTTGAGCGTGTAGATGACAGCGCACCAGTAGAAGCAGAGCAGCAGCAGGCCGAAAAAGACCGCGCGCCCGGCCTGACTGTTTGCGCCAAGCTGGCGCCAGATCCATACGCCGTTGCCCAGTAGCACAGCCACCAGCACGCCCAGCAGCGCTACGTCACCCGCGCGGGGCGCGTGGAAGATGCTCTCACGGTCCGAGAGCGCCAGATCTTCGAGTCGAACTGTGACCGGCGCGGCGCCCTCGCGGCTTCGTGGGTACGTCACGCTCACTCCCTTGCTCTTGCCATGAACGCGTGGCGCATTACCCGGCTCTGATCGTCCTCGTCGGCGGCCGCTTGCTTCCACGCGCGCTCGTGTTCAACGCACGCCGCCAGTATATCAATATCGTCAAACGGAGGCGTTTCTGACAGGACTCTCGGCCCAGACGGCGCAACGTCTCACTATGGCTTGCGGGCGAGGACGCTGACCCAGTGATGCTGGCGGGTGTGGTCCAGCTCAGTGGAGACATCGGCGCTGACGATCTCAAGCCCGGCGCCTGTGACGAGCGCCTGCGCTTCGTCAGCGGTGTAATAGGCGTAGAAGCGGCGACCGTCTGGCGCGGCGTCAGTGGGGTACGGCTCGAAGCGCTCGGCCTCGCCGTCGGGCTGGCGCTCCTTCAGGAAGAGCGCGAGTGGCGCGCCGGGACGGGCGACACGCGCCAGCTCGGCCATCGCGCGCGGGGCGACATGCAGCGGCAGGTGCAGCATCGAGGCGGAGCACCACACGCCACGGCAGCTCGCGTCGGGCAGCTCCAGTCGCCGCAGGTCCATCAGCGCATAGCGAATGGCGCCCGTGGGCAGGCGACGCGCGGTACGCTCGCCCGCCTCATCCAGCATTCCTTGCGAGAGGTCTACGCCCAGCACGATCTGCCCCGCCGCCGCGAAGGCGCGCGCGTCGCGTCCTGTGCCGCTACCAGCATCGAGCAGCGGGATGAAGTTGAGGTAGTCGTCGAGCTCGATGTCGTCGCCTGGGCGACCAAGCTCCGGGATGGGTCGCCGCTCCTCAGCATCGGCCATCAGCGCGAGAAATTGTTCCATGCGCTCTGTCCAGTAGGGACTCATCTTCTCATTGCGCTCGGCATAGTTGCGCGCAGACACGTCGTAGGTCGCGGTGGTCAACTCGACTGCCTGGGCGAAGCGCGGGTCGCGTGCGGTCATGACGACTCCTTGTATCACGGGTATCAGGCGTCTCAGGCCGTTCATCGGACGGATGTGCGCCCACGGCGATGCGCGCGAAGCCGCTGGCGCTAGGGTGCGACAGGCTCGCGCTCGGCCAGCGCGGCGATCATCGAGCCGAAGATCAGCTTGCCATCCTCGCCTCCCAGCAGCGCCTCGCCACAGCGCTCAGGGTGGGGCATCATCGCGGCGACGGTGCGCGCTGGATTGACGATGCCCGCGATGTTGCGCCGCGAGCCGTTCGGGTTGGCGGCTGGCGTGATCTGCCCGTTTGGCTCGCTGTAGCGGAACAGGACACCGTTGCTGGCCTCCAGCGCGTCAAGCGTGGCGTCGTCGGCGAAGTAGTTGCCCTCGCCGTGTGAGATCGGCACGCGGATGACCTGCCCCGGTCGCATCAGGCGCGTGAACGGCGTCTCGACGTTCTCAACGCGCAGGTTAGTCCATTGGCAGCGAAACTCCAGGCTGTCGTTGCGCAGCATCGCTCCGGGCAGCAGACCAGCCTCCAGCAAAATCTGGAAGCCGTTACAGATGCCCAACGCCAGCCCACCGCGCTCCGTGAAGGACGTGATGGCGCCCATCACTGGCGCGAACCGAGCGATCGCTCCGGCGCGCAGGTAGTCGCCATACGAGAAGCCACCGGGCAGGATGATCGCGTCGCAGCCCTGCAGGTCAGTATCCTGGTGCCAGATGGTTACGGTCTCCTGCCCCAGCACGGGTCCCAGGATGCGCAGGCAATCCTTGTCGCTCCAGGTGCCGGGAAAGACGACGACGCCGAATTTCATGGGTTCTGCTCTCCGCTCTCGCTTTGCTTGCGCTCCCCTCACCGCATGGGAGAGGGGCCAGGGGTGAGGTCAGCCCTCGACCCATTCCTGTCCGTCTTCGTAGAACTCTTTCTTCCAGATCGGCACAGTCGCCTTGAGGGTATCGATCGCATAGCGACACGCCTCGAACGCCTCGGCCCGATGCGGACAGGCGGCGACGACCACGACACTGCACTCGCCAATCGCCAGTGGCCCGATGCGGTGGACCATCGCCAGCGCGCTCTCTGGCCAGCGCCGCGCCACCTCAGCGGCGATGCGCGTCATCTCGCTCTCAGCCATCTCGGGATAGGCGTCATACTCCAGTGAGCGGACACGCTTGCCGCGCGCATTGTCGCGCACGACACCCGCGAAGGTGACCACGCCACCGGCGCCAGCGGTCGTGACCGCCTGCTCCAGCGCGCGAATAGCGTCGCCATCGAGTGGCTCGCGCGTGATGCGGATGATCGGCGCGGGCGTCTGGGCTGACGTCTCGTCGGTCATGGCTCAGCCTCCCCCCAGCGGTGGAATAAAGGCCAGTTCAGCGCCCTCGCTCAGCAGCGCCTCCGCCTGGACATAGCTGCGATTCACGGCTGCGGCGCAGGTGGGCAGGAGCTTCGCCAGCGAGGGGCGCCGCTCGGTAAGCAGTGAGCGCGCCTGGGCGACGGTCGCGCCGCCAGGCAGGTCAAGCGTCTCTTCCGTCACGCCCGCCGCCTCGCGCAGCGACGCGAAATAGCGTATCCGAATCTGCATGTGGCCGCGAACTCCTCCCGCTGTATAATGCGCCACTGCAAAGTGTACCCCGCCAGCCGTCGCATTCGCCAGCGCACAGGCGGGCCGAGCTACACTGCTCGTGCACGGATGAGGAGAATGGACGGCGCTTCGCGGGCGCCAGGAATCGCCTCGGCGCTACGGCCTGTCGCCTGGGGCTCGCCCAATCGCTCTAGCGACAACCTGACCTCGACCAGTGTATTCAGATATGTGGCGAGTGTGCGATGGTATTCGCCAACCAGGCCGCGCACGCCGGATGAGTTGGTTGATGTCCAGTAGCCCTCGTCGAAGTACCCGCTCACCTCACGAGCGGGTGCGCCATCTTCGCGTGTGACCCAGCGCGAGTGTGGCGTTTGGTAGCAGGGATGCGTGATGGAGCAAACGAACCACCCTCCCGGCCTCATGATACGCCGCACCGTCTGGAGCGTGGCGCGCAGGTCGGGAATCGGCATCAACGCCATACCGCAGGTGACGCCATCAAACGCGGCGCTGGAGAGCGCGGCTCCGTCCTGCGCATCAGTCAGCAGGTAGCGAATACCTAGCGGCTCACTCGCCTCATAGCCCTGCGCTAGCGCGAGCATATTCTCTGAGAGGTCCGCACCTGTCACCTGCGCGCCGCGCCGTGCAAGCTCACGGGTGATGAAGCCCTGCCCGCACGCGAGATCGCAGATTACCTGGCCGCCGACGTCCCCTGCCAGCGCTAGCATGCCGGGCAGGATGACCTCCGCATAGAGCGGGTTCTTGCGCAGATATGCATCGTACCAGTTGGCGATAGCGTCATAGGGAGATGGTGGCATCGGCAGGTCTCCAGCGAGGACATCTCTGGCGCAAATGCTACTCCGACTTGCGGCCCGCGAGCAGAGTGGCAAGCTCGGCGAAGAGGCGCACACCATAGCCGGTGGCGCCGCCCTCGCCCTCGGCGTCGCGCGTGTTGCGCACAGCGGTATAGGCGATGTCCAGGTGCGCCCAGGGGATGTCATCAACGAAGTTGCTCAATACCTTCGCGGCGGAGATGGATCCCGCCAGGCGACCGCCGCTCTGCTTGATGTCAGCGATGTCGCTGCGGATCAGCCGGTCGTATTCCTCGTCCATCGGCATCGCCCAGACACGTTCGCCAGAGGTCTGCGCCGCCTGCTCGACAGCATGCTCGAACTCGATATTGTTGCTGAAGAGGCCCGCGCGATGCGCGCCGAGCGCAATGCCCATCGCGCCTGTCAGCGTGGCGGCGTCAATGATCGGTGAGCATCCCTGCGTGACGGCGTAGCTGAGCGCGTCGGCCAGCACCAGCCGCCCCTCGGCGTCAGTATTGTTGATCTCGATGGTTTTGCCATTCGACACACGCAAGATGTCGCCTGGGCGATAGGCGGAGCCGCTGGGCATGTTCTCCGTGGCCGGAGCGATGCCGACGACGTTGATGGGCGGCTTGAGCAGCGCAATCGCGCGCATCGCGCCAATGACCGCCGCCGCGCCGCACATGTCCATCTTCATGCCGAGCATGCCTTCATTCGTCTTGAGCGAGAGGCCGCCGGAATCGAACGTGATGCCCTTGCCCACTAGCGCCAGCGCGGGCGCGCCCTCTGCGCCGCCGTTGTGGCGCAGCACGATGAAGCGTGGCTCCTCGACGCTGCCCTGATTCACACCCAGCAGCGCGCCCATCCGCTGCTCGCGAATCCAGTCTTTGTCGTGAATTTCGCAGACTAGCCCTACCTCAGTAGCCATCGCGCGAGCGCGCTCGCCCAGCTCGGTTGGTGTCAGGGTGTTCGGCGGCTCGTTTCCCAGGTCGCGCGCGAAGTTCGCTGACTCGGCCAGGAAGCGCCCACGCTGCACCGCTGAGCGCAGGGCTGGCTCTCGGCCACGCCCGAGGATGGTGATGGAGGTGAGGGTCTTCTGGGGTTTGTCATCGCGCTTCGTCTTGTAGCGCGAGAAGTCATAGAGGCCGAGCAGCGCGCCCTCGGTGGCGGCGCGCGCGGCCAACGCCAGATTGACGCCAGACTCCGCCCACGCCAGCGCCAGTCCCACGTCGCGCGCTCCCGCGTCGCGCAGTGTCCGGCAGGCGAGCGAGGCCGAGCGACGCACGCGCTCCGCAGTGAATTTTCTGCGTGGGCCCAGGCCGATGATGGCGACACGCGTTGGCTCGATCTTGCCGAGCGTATGCAGCAGCGTCACCTCATCCGCCGCGCCTGTCACCTCGCCGCTGGCTACGAGATCGACGATCACTCCCGCGAGCGCCTCATCCAGCGCCGCCGCTGGCCCTTGCAGTTTCGCCTCATCCGCGAACACGCCAACGGCGAGCGCATCACCCTCGAATTGCTGCACGTCGCGCGTGCTGACATATGCCTCTGTCACCTGTCGCCCTGCCTTTTTCCTTATTTTTCCGAAGTTCCCCGAAGTTCCCCGAAGTTCCCCTAGGATGCGACAGCGTCTTGCGCCCATGGCGGGTTGAAAGACGCCGTTCTCTGATGCCAGCCAAGCTGTGCGCCACATCTATGGCGATGCCACTCAGCATAGCATAGAGGACAAGTGAGGTGACATCCATCTGGCCAACGCGTGCGGCGCTTTCATCCAAAAGACGCTATTTCGACCAATTCATCGCCAGGGCGCTGCGGATATGCGTGAGCAATTGTTCGAGCGGATAGGGCTTGATCAGGTACCCCTGCGCGCCTGCGTCGAGCGCCTGCTGAATCTTTTCGTGCCGGCGCTCGCCCGTGGAGATGATGACGGGGATGTGATCGAAGCGCTGTGTGGCGCGCATGCGCTCGATCAGCGAGAATCCACCAAGGCTGAGGTCAGCGATGACAAGGCTGATGTCGCTGCGCTGAAGCTCGTCCCAGGCGTCGTTGATGTTGTCAACGGAGACGAAGGGGATGCGCTCGGCCCGCAGTGTCATCTCTGTCACGAGCAGGTTCGGGGGATCATCTTCGATGATGAGAACGGCGGACGTCCGTGGGGCCGCGCCATGCGGACCTTGCGGGTCATGGGCGGGAACGCTGAACACTGGGAGCCTGCCTTTGCATCGTGCGGGCGTGCGCGCCCGTAGGGTAGTCATACGCGAGGCGTGTGACAGACTGACCCTAGCGGCCCACCCCCCTCTCTCTCCCGCGCTCCACGCCAAGCTGCACGCCAGTCCTGGCGCCATTGTATGGACCTCCTGACAAACGGTCAAGTAGCGTACTTCACAAACGCGTCACAGCGGATGAGCGCCTCCGAGCATCTTGACGCGAGATTATCTTCTAATGATAATATTCGATGTGTGGCTAAAGTTATACGTGAACCGCTTGCGCTACGGCATCGTCAGACAGCGTCAGGCATGGTCGAGCAGCGTCACAGGAGTGGGTGATGGCGGAGGAAAGACCAGGCGCCTCGGGCGAGAAGGGTGTCATCAGAGTAGACGACGCGCCTGTGTTTGATGGGCTAGTCGCGCTCTCAGGTGTCGCGCGCCCGCGCTATCTGGGTCGGGGCGTCTGGCGCGCCTGGGCGGAAACCGTTGCCGGTGAACTGCATGTGGAGCAGTGGCGACGTGTGCGCAAGTGGTTCGCGGACTCAGCGATTGGTCCCGCGCTGCTGGGATTGGCCCCTTTGCTGAGCGGCGCCCGGGATCTCGCTGAGCTTGGCGCCGCCCTGCAGGCGCTGCCACTGGCCGACTTCGTTCGCATCGCAGTCACCGCTGTGTTGATCGCGCCGCAGACTCCGCTCAGCGCGGATGATCTGCTGGCGCTGCGTGGAGACGTGGCCGCTGCGCGACGCTTCGACGATCAGTATTTGCGCGAAAGTGGTCGTGGGCGCACGACGATCATCCAGGCATTGGTTGCGCCAGAGCAAGCGCGAGATGAGCTAGCCGCCACCGTGCGCGAGTTCGACGCGCAGGTATTCGCGGCGCTGGCTACGCGTCTGAGCGACGAGCGCGAGCGCGCGGCTGGCGCTGTGCGCGCCCAGATGGCGCGTGAGGGTGGCGCGGCGCCGTCATATATCCGCGAGCGCGATCATCTGGAAGGATTCGCACCCGCCATGATTGGCCTCTCTACCTTATTAGGAGACGGCCTCTC
>DASQSS010000096.1:0-13199 GCA_035642255.1 Ktedonobacterales bacterium
GAAGATCGCGCACAGCCAGATCAGCGGTGACCGCAGCGTCGCACGCAGCAAGCCACGTCCAGACGAGCCGCCTTCAGCGTCACTGGTGGCATGATGCGTGGTCGCGCCCCGCCGCTCGAAGCGCAGCGCGATGCCCACCAGCGCAGCGGCCACGCCCAACGCCAACGCATAGTACGTCGCGTTCCAGCCAAAGACGCTCGTCAGCATAGCGGTCGCCAGCAATGGGCCGAGCAGCGCGCCAACACCATAGAACGCATGCAGATAGTTGAGTAGGCTCACGCCGCGCGGCAGTCCAGCGATGTAGGCGTTCAGCCCTGCGTCGAGGATGGCGACCCCGAAGCCGACGGCGAAGAGCGCGGGCAGCAGGGCAAGAAAGGGCGGCAGGGTCGCGAAGACGAGTATGCCGGCGATCCAGGCGAGCGCGCCAAAAGCGAGGAAGCCACGCCGGCCGAGGCGATCGAGCAGGAAGCCACTATTGAACGCGGCGCAGAGGTAGCCAATGGAGCTGGAAGGGAAGAGCAGACCGACCGTCGCCGTCGAGATGTGGTAGTGCGCAATGACGCTGGGCAACAGCACGCCGATCACACCGTCATTCACGCCGATGAGGATGAAGGCGGCGAAGGCAATGATTAGCCGCGCCCGCTCGCTCCCCGCCCGTCCTTCCGCCTGCTCGTACATCACTCCCGCGTCGGACTGCGCTCCTGCCGTCACTACACCCTCCTCAACGCTTGCTCAAACGCTCGCATACGACGACGCGTCTGGCGCGCCCCTTCCCGTCAGTATATGCCCCTATAAGCGTCTGGCCGCTCAGTGCGGATGAATGGTCTATGGGCGTCGGGGCGCCAGACACAACGAGACACAACGAGACACAAAACAATGGACGCCGCCCCGGTATCCGAGGTTCAGGCGTCCATTGTCAGGCTGCTCACATGCGATTGCGCCAAAGGATCGAGCGCCACACGACTCCCGCTCATGGCGTCTCATGGCGTCAGGCCAGCTCGCTAGCTCAGGTCGCTCAGACCCTGCGCCACAGCCGCGCCGCGCAGCTTCGCCAGCGCGACCATCTCCAGCTGACGCACGCGCTCGCGTGAGATGCCCAGTTCTTTGCCAACTTCCAACAAGGTCCGGCTGCGTCCGTCGCCGATGCCATAGCGCAAGATCACGACCGAGCGCTCACGTGGGGTCAGCTGCGAGAGCGCGCGATGCAACTCTTCGCCCAGCAAATGCTGCGAGGCGATGTCCGCAGGCGCCTGCACGCCGGGATCTTCGAGCGTATCGGAGAGCGCAAGCCGATTATCGGTGTCGGCGGGGGTGTCGAGCGAGACGGGCTGTTCTGTGATGTGCAGCAGGTCGTCCACCTCGGTAATAGCCAGTCCGGAGGCTTCCGCGATCTGCTCCGGCAGCGGGTCGCCGCCATTCTCCTGCGAGAGCTGCGAGGCGACGCGGCGCACTTTGCGCAGCCGGGTCGAGACATGCTCAGGCAGGTGGATCAGCCGCGACTGTTCACCCGCCGCCCGGCTGATCGCCTGGCGAATCCACCAGGTCGCATAGGTGCCAAAGTGGGTGCCGCGCCGCCAGTCAAACTTCTCCGCGGCGCGCATCAGGCCGAGGTTGCCTTCCTGAATCAGGTCGATCAGCGGCACACCGGAGTTGGTGTAGCGCCGCGCAATGGAGATCACCAGCCGCAGATTCGCCTCGATCAGGCGACGGCGGGCGCGCGGGTCACCGATCTGAGCGCGCTTCGCTAGAATCACTTCCTCATCATGCGAGAGCAGCGAGAGGCCACGAATGTCGTGCAGATAGCTCTGGAAGGCGTCTTCGCTGCCATCCGCTCCGCCCGCGACGCCAGCGCCCTTGCCAAACAGCGCCTCCTCCTCCTCGGCGGAGAGCGCCTGCAGCTCGGCCTCGGTCGGCTCTCGATCGTCGTCTCGCGTGACGCTATTGGCCAGCGCCTGTGTGCTTTCTATCAGGCGCAGGTTGAGTTCCCCTTCGTCGGGAACCTGCCCCGGGGTCTCCTCAATCAACGGTCGCGTGGCAGCCATAGCGCGTTATCCTCTCCAGGGGCCTCACCGTGGACCCCCTTTTGGCGTTGGTTACGAGCCTGTATACCGTAGCGCAGCGCCTGTCAGCATGTGGCGTCATCTTGCATATTATTTGTTCAGTGTTAGCCGCAGTGTACCCGCCTCACAACGCGTGACACATCGGGCGAACACCTGACTTTTGCGCCGGAAAAGCCTTACTTCCATTACGGAAGCCTTATTCTTCGCTCTGGAAAGCATTGTAACACAAAGGTCAGTTCCGAACAGCTTCAATTCACCGTCCGACCAAAGCTTCCCAGAGGAAAGTATACCCCGCGCGACTCCTCATCAGTATATACGTTTCACGTTACGTTTCGGATGAACTCGCCATGGCCGCATTGTACACTGTTTGCACGCGGTTTTACACCACATGCGGCGAACCTTGTACAGCGGCGACGGCGACGCGCGGTTCACGCCTTCACGCTGAGCGACACAGCGATTCACGGGCCAGTCTGCAGGGCAGGCCAGAGAGATTCCAGAGATATTCTAGCCACGCGGCTGAAGTCGCTGCTGGCCCGCAAGCGCAGGCGCAAGCGAGCGAGCCAGCAGGTCTCCACAGCGCGCGATCGCCATCACAGATAGGACGTCGGATAGGACGTCGGAGACGAGCGCGCTATTACCGATCTGGCAGGCGTCGGAAGGAATAGGAGAGGGACAGAGAGGGAGGCGAGAACCCGCTACAGTTCCGGGATAAACGCCGATTCGAGTAGAGCCACGCGAGCGATTCCTAAGCAATTCCTAAGCAATTCACTCTGCAGGAGGATGCCGCCATGAACCCATCACAGCACGTCACGACACTGCGCCAGACCCATCGCGCCGCCACTTCGCTCTTGCCTGTGCTGACGGCTACATTGACGGTCGCCGGAGTTGTCATCGCGGCGATGGAGGCCCGGACGCCCCACACGAGTGACGAGCCGCGCGGCGAAGGCGAGGACCTGGCGTCCTCCGCCACGAACCTTCAGGCGGCCTCAGACGCCGCGGCGCTCACGTTCGCTGGCCGCGCCAATCGCGCCAATCGCGCGGGCGCGGGACGCGTGACGCTGGGCCGCTTCATCGCCACGCTTATCGGGCGCATTCTGCTGGTAGCCCTGGGCGCCGCGCTGGTGCTTGCGCTGGTCTATCTCGCAACATCGACTGGCCGTGTCGGGCAGGCCATCACGCTAACCGCGCTGATCTTGTTGACCTTCTACCTCACGGAGAAGGTCGCGCGCCGCTAGCCGGTCGGCCTGGAGCCGAGCCGTGAGCCGTTTGACTCTGGCGTGGCGCCATCGCCAGCCCAAAGGCCCCCAATCATCAGGCGGGCGTGATGGTTACTTGCAGGTGTTTGGCTCCGTAGACGATGGTGCTCTCCAGCCAGTCGAGCCGCGCGTCGGGCGCCACGCGAATCGCCTGCGCTCGCTGAGCCAGCGCCTCCAGCGCGATGCGCCCCTCCAGCCGGGCCAGCGGCGCGCCAAGGCAGAAATGGATGCCGTAACCGAAGGCAAGGTGGCGGTTGGGCGCGCGGCTGATGTCAAAGCGATCGGCGTCGGCGAATTGCGTCTCATCGCGGTTGGCTGAGCCGATCCACGCGATGACAGGCTGGCCAGGATGCGTCACAATGTCGCCCAGCCGCTCCTCGCCGCGCGCCTGCCGAAACATGGACTGAACCGGCGAGAGGTAGCGCAGGACTTCCTCGATGGCCGCCGGAATGTCCTGTGGCGCCGCGCGCAGACGCTCCCAGGCCTCTGGCTGCTCGTCCACGCTGAGGATGGCGTTGCCAAGCAGGTTGGTCGTCGTCTCGTTGCCCGCCACCAGCAGCAGCATGCAGAAGCCGATCAACTCGACAGGCGTCAGACGCTGGCCGCCTATCTCGGCCTCGACAAGGTGGCTGATGAGGTCGTCGCGTGGCTCAGCGCGCCGCTGCGCGATCATCTGACCAAAGAAGCTGGACATCTCGCGCTGCGCATCGGCAAGTGACGCCCACCCGCGCTCGCCGCCATTCGAGACCAGCGTGTCAGACCAGCGGCGGAAATCCGCCCGGCGCTCGGCTGGCACGCCCAGCAGCTCGGCGATCACGATCACAGGCAACGGCGCCGCGAACTCTTCGATGAAGTCCACCTGCTCATAGCGGCGAGCGCGTAGTCGATCGAGCAGATCTGTCGCGATGGCCGAGATGCGCGGCTCCAGCCGCGCCACCGCGCGCGGGGTGAACGCCTGCGTGACGAGGTTGCGCAGCCGCCGATGACGCGGCGGATCGGAGCTGATCATGCTGGCGCTGAGCGCCTGCTCCTCAGAGGGATTGTGGACGCCGCGCTCAGAGCTAAAGCTGGCATAATCGGAGAGAACGCGTTGCGTATCGTCATAGCCAAAGACCGAGACGACGCCACTGCGTGGATCAACGAACACTGGCGACTCGCGCCGCATGCGTGTATACCAGCTGAACAGGTCAGATTTCACGCCCCACGGCGCCTGCTTGACATGGAGGCTCGTCATGAGAGATGCGCCCCTTCCTTCTCCCGTAGCCCGCTCCTGTGGCCTGTTGCTGGCGCCGTGACATAGCCGTGACATAGCCGTGACCGGCCCGGTCGATCAGCCTCTCGGATCGGCGCCGTAGATGCTTTTACGGCTGTGGAGGTCACTCCCGCCTGTTGCGTACGCTATGGCGTCGTGAGTCCGTATGTCAACAGAAGTGGGCGCGTGGCTAGCTCCACACGCGAGAAATGGTACGTTCGGCAGGCGTCCGCGGGACTATTGTCCCGTCCCCGGCGAAGGAGCGACGCACGCTTCGTTGTGCGAAATGAGGAGCGTGGATGGTCGTGGTGGTCAGCTATCGCCAGCGGGCATGGCGCACAATCGCTATGTGACGTGATTGTGAGGCCATAGCTGATGTATAGTTACTGTGTAGGCAATAAGCAAGGCCACATTTATCACGCCATTCGATGCGGATATGGCGCATGAGCGCGTTTGATCAGGATGGGCTGATCGAACGCCACGAGCGACGGTATAGAAGATCACAGTAGGGTGTGCGCGCTGTCGCGTACAGAAGCTGGAAAGCCAGGTGTCAGGCGTGTCAGAGGTTTCTCACCAGTATCTGTGTGTCTACGGCCATTTTTATCAGCCGCCACGCGAAGATCCCTTCACAGGTCGCATCCCGTCCGAACCGGGGGCGGCGCCGTTCAGCAACTTCAACGAGAAGATCACCTCTGAGTGCTACCTTCCCAATGCGGAGCTTGGCAATTTCGAGCGCATCAGCTTCGATGTTGGCCCCACCCTCGCGAGCTGGCTCAACGACCAGCGCCCCGATGTGCTGCGGCGCATCATCGCATCTGATCGCGCGCGCGCGCAGGACGGAAGCCTGGGAGGCGCGCTGGCGCAGTCCTATAACCACACGATTCTGCCGCTCGCCACACCACGCGACAAGCTGACCCAGATACGCTGGGGGCAGCAAGACTTTGAGCAGCGCTTTGGGCGCCCAGCCTCAGGCATGTGGCTGCCCGAAACAGCCGCTGACCTCGACACCCTCGCCGCCCTGCGCGCCTGTGGCGTGACCTATACCGTGCTGGCGCCGTGGCAGGCCGCCGAGCCGGTGGACCCGACCGAGCCCTATCTCGTGCGGCTGCCCAACGGCGAGACGATGACGGTCTTCTTTTACACCGGGCCGCTGAGCGGCAGCATCTCATTCGAATCCGATGTCACCAACAACGCCGATCATTTCGCCTCCTCGTTTCTGCCGCCCCACACCAACGCCGAGAAGCGCGCGCGCGGCGAGGACCAGATCATCATCATCGCCACCGATGGCGAGCTGTACGGCCATCACAAGGCCTGGCGCGATCACTTCCTCAGCCGGCTCACGCAGACCTCCGCGCGCGCGGCGGGTTTCGAGGTCATCACGCTCGACCACTATCTGCGCGATCATCCGCCGACACGCGAAGTGACACTGCGCGCCCCAAGCTCGTGGAGCTGTGGGCATGGCGTGGCGCGCTGGAGCGATGGCTGCGGCTGCACTGAGGGCGATTCCAGCTGGAAGCCCGCGCTACGGGGAGCCTTCGACGCGCTAGGCGCGCGGCTCGATGCCGTATATGAGCACGCCGCGGAGCCATATCTGGCGGACCCCTGGGCGGCGCGCGACGCGTACGTCTCGCTGCGCGAAGGCTGGCTCGCGCCAGAAGCCTTCTGGGCAGCCTATGGCAGACGCGGCAGGCGTCCAGCCCGCGTCACCGACGAGACAAAAGCGGTACGCCTGCTGGAGGCGCAGTACGTCGGCCAGTGGATGTATACGAGCTGCGGCTTCTTCTTCGAAGACCTCGACCGCATCGAGCCGCGCAACGACATCGCCTTTGCCCGCCGCGCTATCAGTCTGATGTGGGAAGCGACCGGAGTAGACCTGCAAAGCGACTTCCTGCAGTCGGTGGCGTTGGCGCGCAGCGGACGTGTGAGCCTGGCGGGAGCGGATATCTACCATGCGCTGCCTCGGCTGAAGGCGAGCGCGCTTCCAGCCGCGCAGCCGCTGACGACTCCTGAGCCAATGAGCGAGCCAGCCGCGTAAGCCGACCCTCGCCATTCACCCATCACCTTCTCTCGGCAATCTTTCGGCGTATAGTAAACGCGGCAAGTGAACAGAGAGGAGTCGGGGTCAATGCCGTCTGATTCATCGTCGTCTCTCCCGCCATCGTCATCCTCAGCACAGAACGCGCTCTCGCTGTGGTCAGCGGCGGGCGCACGTCGTCGGCGGCGCGCGCCGCTTCGTTTGTGGCTCAGCGTCGTGGGCCTGATCGCGCTCGTCCTCGTCATGGAAGGTGTCGCGCGCCACCTGCCACCTGACGGCGTGACCGTGACCACGATTGAGCATTACGCCGTGTACACGCGCATCCCGTCCGGAGAGAGAGTCTCCCTCGACGTCAGGACGACGTCGCGCACAACCAGCGCCGACACCGCGCAGACGCGCGCGGAGATTGACACATTGAGTAACGCGTTCGCTGCCGCGTCATTCACCTTGTCGCCCTACATGTCACGCTCGTGCATGACGTTGGGGGGATGGGTAGACTATCAGGTGACGTTCACCTGGCACGGTCTGCCGACCCAGATATGGACGAGTTCGGGAGGCTGCGGAACCTTCACCGAGAACAGCGGTGGGATACCGAACGTGTTGTGGGGGCGCCCGCTGTCGGTGGACGGTCAACAGGCGCTCCATGCGTTGCAGTAACGCCCTTCGTTCCCGGACACGCGGCACACAAAACGCTGCCCAGCACGGTGAGGAGTGGTAGGGCCGACGGCGCGGAAAGCATCTCTAGAGCGAGATGTCCACTCTGCGCGCGGCGACGTACTCGATGTCGCGCCAATGTTCGCGGATACCGGACATCGCGAAAGCGAAGCGATCCGCGGCCATGAACGCTGGCGCATCATCGGCGGGGAAGTCCGGATAGCTGCGCTCAAAGACGCTCAAGCGTCCGCACGCCCGCAACCGCGCGACGCCTTGCGCCAGCGTATCCGCCGCATCGACGTGGCGCCGCAGCAGCGCCTCCAGATAGTCAGCGCACACATCATCCTCGATCGCTGGCAGTCCGCCATCCTCGGTCGGCGCGGCGGTCGGCATGAGGGTCATAATGTCATTGCCGCCCTCCAGCAGAGCGCCCGCGTAGATGGCTGTGGCGCGTGCATTGACGAGCGCGGCGAGCAGCAGCGCACGCGCTCCCGTCGCGCCGACCGCGCCCTGGGTTCCGGCGCCTGTCCGTTGAATCAGCAGGCGGCCGCGTACATCCGCGCGCGACATAGCGGCGGGCGAGTTGTTGTAGTCGAATCCGGGGATGAGACGCCCACCGACCTCGCCAATGAGCAGCGCATCCGCCGCCCGTTCACGCAGCGCAAAGGCTTCCTCGACTGTGCGGACAAGCCAAACGGCGCGCGCCCCGCCAGCGAAGGCATAGGCCGCCACGCTGAACGCGCGAATCACGTCGATGACGACCACGACACCGCGCGCCTCGGCTGCCTGGGAGCCATGCAGTCGTTGTATGTTTATCGTGGCCTCCGGTTTCATGCGGTGCGCCTGGTTGGCGCATTGAGCGTGAGAGGCGCGTGGCTGCGCAGAACGAAGCGCCAGGCGCGTGCGCTCATCGCGTCGGAGTCTCCGATTGCGAGACAGGCCGCGTATCGCCAGCAGCGGGTTGAGCGGATTGAGAGGGTTGAGCGGCTGCGTCCTGAGATCCGCTCGCGCTTTCGTCGGCGCAGTCAGGCTGCGCCTTGGGCAGCGTGAAAGAAAAGACGCTGCCACGCCCCAGGCGGCTCTCGGCCCAGATGCGTCCGCCATGCAGCTCAACCAGGTGGCGCGCGATGGCCAATCCCAGGCCCGTGCCAGCCGCCGCCTGCGCCTGTGAACCTGTATGCTGGCCCGTCTGCTGGGCGGCGCTCGTCTCGGGCTGGGCCGCCATCTGGCGCGTGCGCGCGCGGTCAGCCTTGAAGAATCGCTCAAAGACGCGCGGCAGGTCTTCCTCGCTGATGCCCACGCCATTGTCGGCGACGCGAATCATCAGCATCGCGCCAGGCGTGTCACCAGATACGATACGGGGCGCTCCGCCAGACATCCCCGGCAGCGGGGAGGAAATGGGCGCACGCTCCGTCGACTCACCCGCCGAGACCGTCACCTGGCCACCAGGGTTGGTGTACTTCAGGCCATTGTGGATGAGATTGACGAGCACTTCACCGATACGCTCACCATCGCAGAGCGCATCGGGCAGCGTGTCGGGCAGACTGGCGAGCAGCGCGACACCACGCTCCTCGCTCAGCGGTCGCATGCGCTCGACAACCGCCTCGATCAGCGCCGCGACATCTGTTGGCTCCGTCTGCAACGTAATCTTGCCCGACTCGATGCGCGACAGCTCCAGCAGCTCCGCCACCATCTGCGCCAGATGATCAGCCTCGCTCGAAATGCGCAAAGCGAATCCACGCGCCGCCGTCGGATCACGGTCGAGCGCGGACACCAGCGTCTCGGCGAGCAACTTGACGGCGGCGAGCGGGGTGCGTAGCTCATGCGAGACATGCGCCACGAAGTCGCGCCGCACGGTTTCAAGCCGTCGCAACTCGGTCAGGTCTTCGATGGTCAGGGCCAGGTCCGTTACCGCGTCGCTGTCGTCCGTACCCAGCCACAGCGGCGTGACACTCACGCGCCATGTCTGTCCGGTCGTCACACGCTGAAAGGTTCGCTCACTGACCTTTCCCAGCCGCGCCGAGCGCACGAGCAATTGCATGGTGTCGTAGTCCTGGATCACCGGAGCGGCGCCGCGCCCAATGACCTGTTCAGCGGACTGCCCCAGCAGCTCCAGCGCGGCGGGGTTGGCGAAGAGGATGACGCGCTCGCGGCTGGTAATGATGACCGGGCGCGGATAGGCCGCCAGCACGCCAGTCAGCATCGCATTCGCGCGGGTAGCGGAGCGGCGCAGGTTCTGGTTCTCGCGCGCGGCGCTAGCGAACAGGTTCTCGGCGCGCGCCCGCGCGTTGGCGGAGGCGCGTAGCTGCGCCCAGGCGATGACGGTAGTGATGAGTGTTCCGGCGATGAACGCCAACGCAAGCTGATAAAATGTCATAAGCGCACCCGGCCCATCGTTGGACCCCGCTTGGCCCTTCTCTGGCCCAGTGACCTCGCATCCATCATAGCCATGGGCGTGGTCCCGGCCACGCTAGCACTGTAGCACATGGCCGCCATAGACGCGCCGACCAGCCAATGCAAAGGAACGCTATCGGCGCACGACTGGCGTAGCTGGCGTAACTGGCGCAAGCGCCTGAGCGACAGTCTGCGCAAGATGCGCCGCGTCAAGGTGGTTGCGCTCACGCAGATAGGCGCCGCTCCCCACGATCTTCGGCGAGATCGTCACGCCACAGCGAATCAGCCGCGCGCGCGACTGCGGCTCGTCCGCCAATGTTTCTGCGACGGCGCTGCCAAGGCCGCCTACCGGGCGATGCTCCTCGACCGTGACGATGAGTGGGGTGCGCGCCGCCCGCAGAACCGCCTCCGTGTCGAGCGGCTGAATCGTCGGCATGCTCAACAGCCCGGCGTGAATGCCCTGCTCTGCCAGCAGATCAACCGCCTTGGCCGCCTCAGCCAGAATCGCTCCGGTCGCGATGATCGTCGCGTCATCACCCTCGCGTAGCGACAACGCGCGGCCAATCTGGAAGCCGGGGTCTACCTGATGGATGGTTGGCTCTCCGCCCTTGCCCAGCCGCAGATAGCCTGGCCCATCGTGTGCGAGCAGCGCCGCCGTCGCGAGCTTTGTCTCCACCGGATCACCTGGCGCGACGACAGTCATGTTCGGGAAGGCGCGCATCACCGCGATATCTTCGACTCCATGATGCGTGTAACCGTGCGTGCCGTAAGGCAGTCCCGCGCCAACCGCGACCGTCTTCACATTGAGGTTGTGATAGCAGACATCGTTGCGAATCTGCTCCAGACAGCGCATCACCGGGAAGTTGGCGATAGAGTAAGTGAAGACCACCTTGCCTGAGAGCGCCAGCCCAGCGGCGACGCCGACCATATTCTGCTCGGCTACCCCAACGTTAATGTAGCGGTTGGGGTAGCGGGTCGCGAACCGTTCGAGCACGGAGTAGCCGAGATCGCCACAGAGCAGCCACACGCGCTCATCCTGCTCCGCGAGCTCGCAGAGTGTATTGACAAACGTATTCCTCACTGCGGCTTCTCCTGCTCAAGCTCGGCCAATGCCTGCACCAGCTGCTCATCGTTGGGTGATTTGTAGTGCCAGGCAAGCTGGCCTTCCATGAAGCTCACGCCCTTGCCCTTGATCGTGTGGGCCACAATCGCGGAGGGCTTGCCAGGCTCGAATGGGATGGCGTCCAGCGCGGACGCGATGGCCGCGTGGTCATGCCCATCAATCTCGCGGCAGGCCCAGCCAAACGAGCGCCACTTCTCCGCGAGTGGATCGAGTCGCAGCACCTCAGCGACGGACCCGAAGCTCTGAATCTTGTTGTAGTCCACGATGGCGACCAGATTGTCGAGCTTGTGATGCGCGGCGAACAGGATCGCCTCCCAGTTCGATCCTTCATCCAACTCGCCATCGCTGAGCAACACATAGACACGCGCAGGGCTGCTATCTGCGCGAGCGGCCAGCGCTACGCCCGCGCCAACAGGGAGACCATGACCCAGCGAGCCAGTCGAAAACTCCACGCCAGGCGCCCCGCGTGTCAGGTGGCCAGCCAACAGCGAGCCATCCTCGCAATACGTTTCGAGCCATTCGGTGGGGAAGAAGCCCGCCTCAGCCAGCGCCGCGTAGCCAGCGGCAGCGCCATGCCCCTTGCTGAGAATGAAGCGGTCGCGCTCCGGCCAGTCTGGCTGGGCAGGGTCTACGTGCAGCGCCCCACCATAGAGCACGGCGAGCAGATCAGCCATGCTGAGAGAGCTGCCGATATGCGAAGCGTATGCGCGATGCACCATCCGCAACGCCTGGGAGCGGATAGCGCGCGCGAGCTCGCGCGTGCTCCGCTCCGTCCTCGTCCCGTTCGATACGCTCGCCATCGCCACGCTCCTCCTTCGTCCACCCTCGCCGGGAGGGCACGCAACTCGCCACTTTGCTCTAGCTTCTGGGTGCGCTAGCAGTCTGCGCGCGGAACCATGTCATCGTTCCTCGCACGAGGTCGTCAAGCTCTTCGCGCGCCTGCAATCCCAGTTCATCGCGCATGCGCGACATATCAGGAACATAGCGCGCGGGGAATCGTCCGGGGGTTGGCTGCTGCGCGATGTGGACCTCTGGCGCGGGCGTACATGTACGTGCGATCAAGTACGCCAGCTCCGCTACGGAGACCGCTTCCTCAGCGCCTACATTGTATGCGCGCCCCGGAGTTCCGCGCAACAACACGCCCCAGAGCATGCTGAGCATCGCCACTGGCCCAGCGTACGAGCGGACCGTGGTACCGTCGCCTTTGATGTCCAGCGGCCCGCCCGCGAGCGCGTCGCGCAGGAAATCGGTCGCGGCGAACCCTGCGTTCAGGTCCAGATACGGCGCGATGAAGGTGAATGGCCGTGCGATGGCCACAGGAACGCCGTAGAATCGCTGATATGCTCCGCACAGCGCCTCAGCATAGCGTTTGCCTTCGCCATATGTGGCATCAGCCCTTGTCAGGTCTGGACCTCCGGTATAATCCTCTGACACGCGGTCCAGCGCCGGGGGCTGCGCGCCATAAATTGCCCCAGAGCTGAGGAAGAGCACGCCCGCCGATTGCCAGCCGCGCGCCATCTCAAGCACGCGGCGTGTGCCATCCACAATCGTGTCGCCCACGTCTACTGGCGACTGCTCCTTCGTCATCGGGCTGGCTGAAGCCGCAGCGTGTACGATGTACTCACAGGGATGGTCAGGCGCAGCGAACGAGCGCACATCGCCCGGCGCAAAGGTGAACTCGGGCCGCGCAAAAAGATGCGGCGCCTTCGAAGCGAAAGCCTGCGGCGCACGGGTTGGCGCATAGACCAGGCAAGGCTCGTCCCACTGGTCGTTCAGAGCGGCAAGTTGCTCCAGGAGCCAGGTTCCGATGAAGCCAGTGCCGCCAGTCAACAGTACACGCTTGCCCCTGAGCCGCTCAAGCTCTGGCAGCGCAGCGCTTGCCGCCGCAACCGCCTCTTCGACAAATTTGCTCATCATCCTACCCTGAACCACCGATGCCTCACCGGACGGCCAGCGCCTCACTACTCAGCGACTGAAAGAACTCCGTATACCAGGCGATGGTCTTGTCCAGCCCTTCTTCCAGCGTGAAGAGCGGCGACCAGTCGAGCAGCTTGCGCGCTTTGGCGGCGCTGAGATACTGATGTAGAATCTCATTGCTCGCCTCGCCGCGCACATCTGGCTCCAGCGTCGAGCCCATCGCGGTTAGGACGCGCGAAACGAGATCAAGCACGGTGATTTGCAGCTCATTGGAGAAGTTGAACGCCTCGCCCCACAACTCCGGACGAGTCGCCATCTGCTCAGCGAGCAACATGTACGCCGCCGCGCCATCCTCGACATAGAAGTAATCGCGGATGTAGCTGCCATCTGAGCGAATGACCGGACGCTCGCCGCGCGTCACCGAGCGAATGGTTCCTGGAATGATGCGGTTCCAGTTCAGGTCACCGCCGCCGTAGAAGTTGCCGCAGCGAGTGACGCAGATAGGCAT
>DASQSS010000097.1:0-17134 GCA_035642255.1 Ktedonobacterales bacterium
CTGGGCTGCGCGCTTCCGCCGCCTGGCGCGCGACTACGAACGCTTGGCGGCGACCCTGGCGGGGCTGCACTTCCTCGCCTTCGCCTGTCTCATGCTTCACCAGTTCACTCACTTGATCTCAAGTCCATAACAGGCTCTAGAGGATAACGTCAACGTCTGTGAAACGACCTATTGGTTAGCTCGTGTTGCGCACGCAAGTGGTGAGCGTGATCTGGCGCAAGGCTATTATCGCGAAGTGCTTGGGCGCGCCACTACGATTGGCGATTTCGGGTTGATTGCGAAGACCAACTATCGCTATGGTGTGTTTCTCTCCAGGCAGGCCAGCACTCGCGTTGAGGGTCAGACTTTGATGAAGAACGCGAAAGCTATGTACAGAGAAATGGGCGCTAAGCGCCCGCCGGAGCGCATTCGCGGATCGAACCGGCGGGTGCGATAACGACCGAGGTCGACGGGCGCGCTACTGCTCGCCCAGCAGTGGACGCACGACCTCGCTGGCCAGCCGCGCGACGATTCCTTCGGGATACGGGTAGCGCAGGTTCAGCACGAGGTGATTCGCGCCCGCCGCGATGAAGGCACGCACGGCCTCGCGTGTCGCCGCGAGGTCGGTGTAGTCCACCGCCTGCTGGATGGAGCGAGCGATCGTCGTTGGGTCGCGTCCCACTGCGGCGCAGTGCTCGTCGAGAATGGCGCTCTTGCGGGTGAAGTCCTCGGGTGAGCCGCCAGCCATGTTCCAGACACTGGCGTATTGCGCGACGACACGCAGTGTCAGCTTCTCACCGCCGCCGCCAATGACAAAGGGCGGGTATGGCTTCTGCACGGGCTTTGGTTCGCAGCGCGCCTCGTGGACCTGATAGTAGCGACCCTCAAAGCTTGGCGTCTCCTCGGTCCACATGCGGCGGATGATCTCGCACGCCTCACCGAGGGCGCGGATGCGGTCACCGGTCGGTGGCAGCGGGATGCCGTAGGAGCTGTGTTCCAGCTCGTTCCAGCCCGCGCCAATACCGAAGTCGAGCCGCCCGCGCGAGATGATGTCCACGGTCGCGCCGATGTTCGCCAGCACGGCCGGATGCCTGTAGGTGTTGCCCGTCACCATCAGGCCGACACGTACCCGCTTCGTCAGCGCCGCGAATGCGGCCAGCGTAGACCACCCCTCCAGGCAGGGTCCGGTCGGGTCAGCGCCGAGGGGCATGAAGTGGTCGAACAGCCACGCATGCTCGATCTCGGGGATGTCGTCGGCCTCTTGCCAGACGCGCAGCATAGCGTCATACGTCGTGTGCTGTGGCGCCGTCTTGACGCCAAAGCTGAGTGACCGTCTCGTGTTCGCTTCCATTCGTTCAGGTCTTTCTCTGATAAGCTGGGTTGCGTCGTCACGCTCCGATGGGCGTCGCCTGGTGAGCATACCACCCCGTGACGGTAAGCGGTATGCGGGCTATTATGTGAAAAAGTGGTAGTAGAGGACTGCGCGAGAGTGACGCGAGAGGAAGGGATTGGATGACCGCTGAGCATGTGGATGTCCTGATCGTCGGCGCGGGGCTATCAGGGGTCGCGGCCGCCTATTACCTGCAAAAACGCTGCCCAATGAAGCGCTACGTCATCCTCGAAGGGCGCGGCGCGATTGGCGGCACCTGGGACCTCTTCCGCTATCCTGGCGTTCGCTCCGACTCGGATATGCAGACGCTGGGCTACTCGTTTCGTCCCTGGCGCGATGCGCAAGCCATAGCCGATGGCCCCGCGATTTTGCGCTACATCCACGACACCGCCGCCGCGTATGGCATCGATCAGCGCATCCGGTTCAATCATCGCGTGCGCCGCGCGGAATGGTCGTCTACCGAAGGACGGTGGACGGTCGAGGCCGAACGGCTGAATGAGCGCGGCGAGGTCAGTGAGGTCGCGCGCCTCACATGCGGCTTCCTCTATATGTGCACCGGCTACTACGACTACACCCACGGCTACACCCCGGAGTGGCCTGGGCGCGAGCGGTTCGCTGGCCGCATCGTCCATCCGCAGGAGTGGCCCGCTGACCTCGACTACGACGGGAAGCGGGTCGTGGTGATCGGGAGCGGCGCGACGGCAGTTACGCTCGTGCCGGCGCTGGCGGAGCGGGCGGCGCATGTCACCATGTTACAGCGCTCGCCAACCTACATCGTCGCTCGGCCCTCCGAGGACGCGCTCGCTAACTGGCTGCGCAGGCGCCTGCCCGCTCCGCTGGGGGATCGCCTCGCGCGGTGGAAGTCGATCTTGCTGGGCATGTACTTCTACCGGCTCGCGCGACGTCGGCCCGACGTCACCCGGCGAGCGATTCTGCGGATGGCGCGCCAGCAGCTTGGCCCTGACTATGATGTTGAGCGCCACTTCGCGCCGCGCTACAACCCCTGGGACCAGCGTGTCTGCCTCGCGCGCGACGCCGACCTCTTCGACGCGATCAAGGCAAACCATGCGTCGATTGTCACCGACGAAATCGAGGGCTTCACCGAGATGGGCATCCGCTTGCGCTCAGGTGATGAGCTGCCAGCGGACGTGATTGTGACCGCGACCGGACTGACGATGCGCCTGATGAGTGGCGTGCGGCTCGTCGCGGATGGTGCGCCGGTCGAGCTTGGGCAGACCCTCAGCTACCGGGGCATGATGTATAGCGGCGTCCCAAATCTCGCCTCGGCGTTCGGCTACACCAACGCCTCGTGGACCCTCAAGTGCGAGCTGATCGCGCAGTACGTCTGTCGCTTGCTCACGTATATGGACCAGCATGGCTACATCCGGTGCCTGCCCTTGCGCCCTGCATCGGTCGTCGGCGCAGAGTCCGCTGTCAACCTCACCTCGGGCTATGTGACGCGCGCGCTCGACAGTCTGCCGCGTCAGGGACCGAAAAAACCCTGGCGGACGTACCAGAACTATGCGCTCGATCTCCTGGCTATGCGCCTCGATCGGCTCGACGATGGCACGATGGAGTTTACACGACGCGGCGAGCGTGTCCTGGAGCATGCGAGATGAACGCAATTGACGAGCGATAGCCTGCGATAGTCTCGCTCAGGCTGCCCCTATCTGTCGGGTGATCGTCGGGTCAGTGATCGTCGTGTCGGCGGCAAGCAGGAAAGCCTTCGACAGGATGATCGCGAGCGCGTTGTCGCCTTCGAACGGCAGGTAGACATCGTTTGCGGCGCTGGAACTGCGATTTGGCACGATACAGAGGTACTGGTCATTCGGTTCCATCAAGATATTGCCGGAGCCGAGATGAATCTTATACTCCCGCAGGTCGCCGCGCACGCGCAGGAAGCGACCATCGAGCGTGCAGCGGCTGGCGATACTGAGGCGCGGCAGCAGGCGCTCCAGCAGCCCACGGCGCTGTTCGCCAGACGCCGAGAGATCGCCGAAGCTATACGAGTGCCAGTACTCGCGGTAGCGGCCCTGTGGACCACCATCCTGCCAGGTGGGGTCGGCTCCGACACTTGCCACGCCGACAAAGAGGTCTACATCGCGCATGACCTCGGAAAAGATGAGGGCGGAAATCTCCTCCACCGGAACGGGCCCGTCGAGCGACTCACCCTGTGGCGTGGGGATGGCGCCGGGTCGCCCGACCCGCATCCGCTCGGTAAAGTAGCCGCCACCACCCGCGTGCGCCCAGTGTCGCGGGGCATGCAGCCGGTAGAAGCGCACCTGATCGGTGCTGATACGCCAATAGGTTCCGGTCGCGTTGGTGTCTACCTCATATTGATCACCTGCGCCCTCGACCCAGAACTCGACGCGCAGATTCACATGCGGTAGCTCCAGCGTCGCTGGAAGATAGTCGTCGTCTACCATCAGTCGCAGGGTATTGCGCCAGCCGCGCGCGGCGCAGAGCGCGTTGAACTGGTGCTGGCGCAGGATATGCCCCGCGAAGCGGTTGGAGTAGAGGCGCGTGGCCCGCTCGGCGTCGGTCAGCAGATAGACTTCGCGGTGAGCTTGTTTAAACGGCTGCGTGATCGTGCGCCGCTCCAACCACTCGCGCCACGCCAGTGTCTCCGCTGTGGTCGCGAGGACCGGATGCCAGGGCGTGACCATCGTGTTATCCGGCAGCGTCAGCGGCAGATCATCCGCGCCGACGAGCGCGCCATCGCGCCAGGCTCCATCAGCACGCGCGCCGTCCCAGGCGAAGCGCCAGATGAGGCGGCGGGCAAGCAACCCGACCAGCGGATGATCGAGGTAGCGCTCGCGCCAGACAGCCAGCGGCCACGATCGCTCGCCCATGGGCAGACGCTCCAGTCGGGCGCTCTGGGCCGCGAGCATATGCGCCAGATCATCGCGCAGGCGCTTGAGCTCTTTCAACTCGGCTTTGCGCTCGCGCTTGACCTCGGCTGGCTCGGCCTTGCGCGGCTTGCCCTGCTCATCGCGCCAGGTGAGGGTGACACCTGTTCCCACAACGGACAACTCCGCCGTCATGGAGCCTATGACGACACTTCGGCGCCCGTCGGTGAGGTCGAAGGTTGGAACGGTCAACTCCTCGAGGTCTTCGCGCGCGAGGCCAGCCGCGCGGGCGGCGCTGTCTAGCGCACGCTCGATGCCGCGCAGATACTGCGGCTGCTTGACCGCATGGCGGGCGCGCTCCAGATGGGCGACGCCGCTGAGGTTGGGCGCCTGTTGCAGGGCGTAGACGCATGCTCCGGCCACCTTTGCGCAGCGCGGACCCCGCCCCGTGATCTTGCGATAGCCTGCGATGATCCCATCACCCAGCGCCGCCGCCAGCCGCGCATGCTCCACATCAGCGCAGAGCCAGGCGAGTCCGCGCAGCAGGTCGGCGTTGCGCTCGTCGAGAACGCTGCCATTGTTGAGCAAGGTGTAAGAATGCGCCTCATAGGTAGGTGGCTTGTACGCGCTCGCGCGGAAGGCTGCCAGCAACTCCGTCGCGCCAGCGGCGAACCCGTCCACGCCAAGCGCCGCCCGCAACTCGCGCCCTGCCCGCAGCCACTTTTCGGTCGGCGTAGAACTCCGCGCAGTCGCGCAGTGCGTCAGCAGCTCCGCCCAGGCGCTGCGCGTCTCAGCGGGCATCGCAGCCACGAGGGGATTCGCCTGATCACCCCACTCATCGGAGGGAATGACGATTGGGGCTGCCTCGCTGTCATCCGACAGCATCTCATCGAGCAGCCGGAGAAGGGCGCGCTGGTTCGCGGACGAATACTGCTCAGTGATGATCGCGCGGCAGCGTTCTAGCGCGGGACGGCAGCGAGCCATCGCAGCAGCATCCGTCAACGCTGGACGCAGGGCCTTGAGGAGGGGCAGGGCGGGCGCGTAGGCGGTGTATCGCTTGTCCAGGGAGCTGATGGCGTCGGTGATGGTGAGGGCGTCTTCCGTCGTGAAAGGCAGCGTACGGCGACATAGCGTGCTGATGAGCGTCCGAGCGGCTTGAATGCGCCGCCCGTTCCGCTCGACGACTTTGTGCTCGTCGAGGGTGACCTGATGCCACACCTCATCAGTCCAGTGGATCTCGATGTTGGAGGCGTCGAGCGCGCAATAGGCCAACATAGCCTGGCGCACGATCATCGCTTGCGCCGCGCGATTCCACTGTAGAATCTCGCGGCCCGCCTCTGTATCGGCCGGCGAGAGCTTCCACCACCGTTGCCGATTCGCGGGGTCTTGCTGGGCGGTCGCGAACTCTTCGAGATAGCTGGAGAGGAGCGCGCCGATCTGACCTTCTATGTCGTTTATGTCATTTACGCCGTTGGTGATCGCCGGTTCGTTCACATCGCGCATGGCTAGCCTCCCACCAGCGGAGTCAGCCGTAGAAAGATGACCTCGCAGCCAGCGTCCGGTGTGACGAGCGTGTCGAGATCATCGACCTGAGCATCGTTCACCAGGACGATGACCTGACGGGCCGCGACGGCGTCTATCGCGCGGGCGTACTCCGTCTCCAGATCGATCATGGGCGCTTTGGACACTTTGGGCGCGCGTGAACCATTCAGCGCGCGCTCCACAGGGGTGGGCTGCGGCAGCGTCGAGGCTAGCTTGAGTCTGCCTGCAGCCACCTTCTCACGCACACGCCAGCGGATGATCTCGCGCAGGGGTAGGCGCTCGTCGCCCGTATCGAAGGCCCATGTGCGCCGTTCGCCAGAGAGCGCCGCTTCCACAATGCTGATGGTCGCCATCTCGTCTCCCTCACTTCACCTGCTGGAGTCTCACGGCTATTCGCCTGCCAGATGTACCCGTATTCCCACGACGGTGAGCAGGACCGGAAGTGGCGGCGGTAGCCGGGTAATGGCTATGCTGGCTGGGCTGCGCCAGCCATCTGAGCGCGCCGCAGGGAGGTCGCCACGAAGATCAGCGCGGCGACGGCAGGTAGCGCCTGGAGGATGACTGAGACGTAGGTGTCCAACTCGAGAAGTGGAATCGCGGCGCCCAGGTATGGCCCCAACAGATAGAACGTTGATGCGCCATAAACACCAATCAGTCCAAGCAGGATGAAGGCGCAGAGCCAGACCCAGCGGCGCTCCTGCGCGGCGACGACCGCTCCGAACGTGGCGACGATCGGCGCGGCGATGGTCGTCGTCGACAGCCAGAGCACCGTCAACAGGTTCAGAAACGCGCCGCCTGTCGAATAGAGCGGCACGTAGAACCAGCCGGCCAGGGTCCCTGGCTCGAAAGTCAACCTGGCCACAACGGTGATAAGAGTTGCGACCACCGCGACGGTCGCCAGCGCCCGATAGGTCTTTGGCATGGCGTAATCTTTCGGATTGACTCACTACTCCATCTCACTGGAGAGATGCTGCCGCATCACAGCGAGCTGCGCACGATGCCAAGCTCGGTGTCAGTCGAGGTTGTGACCGACGACGGAATCAGTCTGCGGTGGGTCAGCGCGAAGGTCAGCGACATCACCACGGGGATGAGGGGAACGGAGAACAGCACGTAGTTGGTGATGCTCACCGTCTGCTGCGAGGGGCCATTAGGGAGCATCGGAACGTATGTCACCTGATTCCATGCGGTGATGGCTTGGGGCCAGATCCAGGTGAGTGCGGTCACGATGAGGAGCGCGATGAGCCACCTGCGACGGCGCGTCAGCCATGCGGTAACTATGCCCAGAACGACCACTCCATTCGTGCCCAGAGTGGAGAGATTCATCAACTCGACAAACCACTGGCTTGTCAAGAACCGGATAAACATCGACATGAACCCTTGTATGCCGAAGGATGGGGTAGCCTGGAAGGAGTAGCTAGCGGCAGGTGTCGGGAACAATATGGCTACGGACAGGCCCAGAATGATTTCGATACCAGCGAGGCCAGCCAGGATGGTATAGAGTTTCTTCTCCATCAACGCTCGTTTCACTTTCTGACTTCCATGATGATCCGTGCGGCTGAGCGCTCGTTTGCCCGGCTGATACGCCGCGCGGAATCGTGATGCCGTCTATATGGCCCGCTCACGGTGGGTCAGCGCGAGGATCAGCGCCAGGACGACGGCGATGAGCGGAGCCGCATAGGCCGTCAAGGCTGCCACCTCGATCGAAGCTGGAACCGGAGCGGGAGATTGCAGGAGTGACAAGGGCTGACTGTTCAGGAAGGCCCAGGCCTCGATCGCTGATGGCCACAGCAGGGCAAGGATGCTCACGACGACAAGCGCGCTCAGCCACCCATAGCGCCGGTCCGCCCAGGCAAGCGCGATCGCCAGCAGCATGGTTCCACCGACCAGGAGGATCGCGAGTGTCTTGAGGCCGGAATACACACTGATACCATAGAGGCCAGTAAACATGCCCGAAAATAGCCCGTCGACGATTGAGAGATGCGGAAGCTGCGCATAGTTGGTGACTGTCTGCGCCGTTAGCATGATGGCGAATGCGAGCCCGAAGACTATCCCCGACCCCGCGAGCCAGACCAATGCCTTGTAGACCCTGTTCACCGTGGACTCCTTCTTGTCGCGCTTCTCGCGTGCCACGCGGCGCTAAAGAGCTACAGCGGCTGAACGGCGATGCCGTGCGCGTTCTGAGCGGCGCCGTCGTGTCTGGTCAGCCCCACAATCAGCGCCATTACTGGAGGGATCAGCGGTATGGCGAGGATCGAATCGTTCACAATCTGAGCGACCATCGACACGGGCATTGGGTAGGGCTGGGGCGCGAGTGGCCATCCACTGATATCCCACATCTCCACGCCAAGTGGCCAGACCATAGCCACTAGGGCGGCGACAATCAGCGCGATCAGCCAGCCGCGACGCTGGTCTGCCCACGCGATGACGAGCGCCATCACTGTGACCCCGCTGACGAACAGGTTCGCGACGCTGAGGATTTCCTGCGCACGAGCGGCGCTCACGTCCGATAAGAACACGGAGAATAGACTGACTGTTTGGAATACGCCGTTGCCTTGCCCCAGGGTATTGATGGCGAGCGTCCACATCAGGATGGCCCTGGCCAGGCCCACCACCAACGCGATTCCCGCCAGCCACGCCAGCGCCTTGTAAAGCCTGTCCATCGACACGCCTTTCGTCTCTCTTCGCGCCACTTCACACGCAGTGACTCCTTCCATTGGCAGTATAGCAGGCGAGTTGCCCTCCAACAATGTGACCCACGTCACTCGCGCCCGCTGGTACCTTTGGGCGCTTCAGGTCCAGTCCGCTCCAGGCGCGCCGCCAGGCTGTGCTATGCTACCGTGGACTGTATGCTCTCTCGCTGTGGCGCCGCGTTCCGCAGTGGAACGCCTGTTTCAGAGGCTGCGCGACGCGGGCGAGGGATATGGTGGGGCAGGTGGCGGCGTGGACGATTGAGGAAGTTCGAGGGAGTAGAGCGTGATCACGGATGTGCAACGCATCGCCGAGATATCACGCGCGGCGGAGGCGCTGATCGCCGGGCCGCCCGACTTCCTGCGCGCCTTCCCCGGCGAGGAGGCTGGCGCCCGCCAGCAGCGCCGCGCCATTATCCTCGCCTCGCTGCGCGACCAGGAGTATAGTGGCCGTGTCGGAGTCTCGGTCGATGAGCTTGCCGCCGACCTCGACGCCGTGCTGCGCTATCGCGAGCTGCCCCCGCCCGATGACCTGCGCGGCGAAGTCGTCGAGATTCTTCGCCAGCTAGAGAACTGGCAGGCGGTAGACGGCGGCCTCGCTCCCGACCGCGCCGAGCGTGATGGACTGCGCCGCCGTGTCGAGCGCGATTATGCGCTGGCGCGTTCGCTGCGTGTCTTTCTGCCACACTGGGACGAGGTGCAGCGCTCGCTGCGTCGCCGCTACATCAGCCTGAGCGCCAACTACTTCGCGCAGGCCATCACCGCGCTCGATACACTGCTCGACGAGCTGCGCTACGAAGACACGGATCCGCTGCGCAGTCATAGCGCGTGGCAGTCACTGCGCCAGGCGATGCACGGCATCAACACGGAGTCGCGCGACTTCGCCCGTGAGCTGCGCTCGCTACGTGTCGATGGCAACCATCCCGAAGCGCTGGCTGACATTGCCGACCGGTTGGGCGTTCTGCACGAGAGGTTCTTCCGGGTCGCGGCTGAGGGCGCGGCCCAGGTGCGCGCGCGGCTCGAAGTCCTGCGCGATGACCGACATGCGGGCGAGAATGTGCGCCGCCTGCAGGAGACGCTGCGCATCCGCGAGGAGGAGTGGAGCGTTGGCCTGGGCGAGACGCCCGCTGAGCTGCATGAACGCCTCGACGCCGTCGCGCAGGATGTCGTCCGCGAGCTTACCCTGTTCGAGCGCTTCATGGCCGATAGTGGGCCTGGCTCATGGCGCGAGGGCGCGAAGGTCATCAGCCTGGCGCTTGTCGAGCTGACCGAACGCATCCACGCGGCTATCTCGCTGCGCCTGCAACAAACGCAAGCGGTGGCTGCGCTGCTGCGGCGCGCGCGTGATCTGGCGGAAGGTCGTGGCGACGCGACCCAGCGCGCCCGCCAATATCTCTGGAACGCCTCCGGCTCGGTGCAAGCCGCGCTCTGGGTGCAAGCCGCGCCCGCCAGCGATCAGCAGGTGCGGCTCGACCGCTGGCTGATGCAGAAGGGCGGCTCGCCCCTGCCGCTGGTCGATGAGCACATCTGGGAGCGCTCGCTGCGTCCACGCCACCGTCCCGCGCCGCCCGCGCCGCCACAAGCGCTGCTCGTCAGCGAGGAATGGGATCCCGGCGAAGATCCGCGCATGCGGCTGCAGGAGGAGGCGCGCGAGCGACTGGTAGAGCGGCTCGTCACAGCAGGCTCGGCGCAGGCGCTGGAGCGCATCGAATCGCTCGGTGAGTTGCGGCTGCTGGCGTCGTTCCTCTGGCTGCCTCGCGAGAGCGCGCCACTGCGCCGGATGGGATTGCGCATCCAGCCAGCGGGCGCCGGGATGTCGCGGCGCGCGATGCTCCAGGGCCCGGGCTTCGAGGTGGAGCTGGACAACTATCGCTTCAGCGCGACCACGGCCACGCGCCAGGCCGCCGCTGAGCGACGACGCGCTGAGGTGGCGCAGGCTGCGGAAGCGATGGCCCGCCTCAGCGCCATCGCGGCGGGCGAAGATGATGTCGCTCCCCTTTCGCCCGCGCCTTTCATGGCGCCGGAAAGCGTCGCGGCGGCGACACATCCACTGGAGGATGTCGAGGAGCTCGAGCCGGAGTCCGCATATGTCACGCGTGAGCTGGAAACGATTGTGCCCGCCGAGGTTCGCCCTACGCGCCCACTCACCGAGCCACCCGCCCAGCCGGAACGCGCCCCAACCACGTGCGGCAGGCGTCTCTGGCCGCTGCCGGGCCTCCTCGGACGGCGGGGCGAGGCGCGTCGCCCCCGCGACTAGCGCCTCCATTTCCCCCCGTCCTTTGGGAGGGGGGTCGGGGAGAGGGCGTATGCAAACACGAGTCCAGCCAGAATCAGGAGTCAGACCATGCCGAGCTACACCGGACAGCGAGAGCAGGACCTCGCACTGCGCGTGCGGCGCATGCTGATCGAGCAGAGCGCGCTGTTGCAGGATGAATCGCCCGATGAGTTCGCCTGGCTCACACGGCACTTCGAGACGGAGCAGCGCTTCTTTGAAGAGGAGCTGGGCGCACGACTGGAGCTGCGGCTGGGCCGCTGGGCGCGCGCATATTGGCCAGCCCCGCCACGCAACCGCGAGATCTGCATCGCCGACATCTTCGAGTTGACCGCGCGCAAGCAGACCGCCTACGCCTGCCTGATTCGCGCGTATCGCAGCGTGCGCCTGCTGGAATCGGGCGACTCCGCGAACATCTTCCGCTTCAGCGAGATCTTCCGCTATGTCGCCGAGGAGGGGCAGCGTCTCTCACCCTGGCTGAGCTTCGATGAAGCCGTCATCAACGAGGCGCTGGCGACACAGGGCGACGCCGAGGCCGACGCCGAAGAGGACGACGACGAGGAGCTAGCCCTCGCTGGGGCGGCGAAGTCGCGCAAGCGCACGACCAGTGGAGCGACCTCACGCGGGCGCAAGTCTACGACTACGCAGCCGCAGCGCGCGGGCGCGGCGCAGCGCGTGCGCGCGAATCAGCGCGCCTTCTACCAGGCGTTCGCCGCGTTCGAGCGTCATCGTCTGACACGCCGCATTGGCGCCGACGATCGGCAGCGCCCCGAGGAGCGCTATCGTCTCGACGAGCGCGACTTCAGCGGCGTCTATGAGTTCACTGACCTGATCGATCGCTTTCTGCCGCCAGCGGGTCTCGTCGCCTACGACGATCTGAAAGGTGAGGAGGACTAGATGAGCGCGCTCACCTATCAGCCGGCGAAGGGGCAGGGCCGCGCGTGGATGCGCCGCATCCGCCTGATCAACTGGCACGGCCACGAGAACGCCACACTCGACATCGTGGGCGACATGCTGGCGGTCATCGGCGAGAATGGGTCAGGCAAGTCGCTGATTCTCGATGCGATTGACTGGGCGCTCTTCCCCACCTCCGGCAAGGTTTTTAATGCGGCGGCGCGTGAGGGTGGGCGCGGCAGCAAGCGCACGCTCAGCAATACCATCCTGTTCTTCGACCCGCATGGCGTGGAGCGCCCGGACCACGGCTGGCGTCGCCAGCGCACCGTTGGCTACTGCGCGGTCGAGGTGGAGCACGAGGGCGAGGGACGCTGGGTCTACGGCTCTGGCGCGGCGGCCACCCCGCAGTCGGCTCACCCGTTCTACTATGCGCTGCCCGCCATGCTGGAGCAGATCACCTTTCTGGAGACGACGCCGCAAGGGCAGGCTCCCTTGCAGATGCAGGACTTCCGCTCACGCAACGACGCTCTGACCAATGGCGGCGTCACCGGTGGAGGCGTCTTCAACGCGAGCCAGGCCGAAGACTATAACCGGCTGGTGGCGCGGCGTCTGCTCAACATCGAGGGCTCCGACTGGCAGCGGCGCTACGAGGCGCTCTATGACGTGCTGCACCGCATGCTCGGCCTGAAGGTCGATGACTCACTCGTGGCCGACCCCAGCGGCGTGGTGCGCGAGTTCCTGCCGGTGGTAGATCGTCCGCACCTGGAGCGGCTGGTGGATGGCCTGGAGGGCATCCAGCGCATTCATCGTGACATCGATGAGTACGGCAAGCTGCGCGCCACCCTGGCGGGCGTCGTGGAGGCGCGCGGCAAGTATCACGACGCGGCGCTGAAGCATGCGGCGCTGGTCTGGCTGCGCGCCGCCTGGGAGAGCGATGACAGCGCGAAGGCGCTGGCGGCTGCGGAAGAGCGCCAGCGCGAGGCGGAGTCGAATGCGCGCCAGGCTGAGGCCGCTGAGGAGACAGCCTACGGCGAGGAGAGCGCCGCTCGCCGCGAGCTGGAATCGCTCCAGCAGCTTCACCAGGGCGATGTCGTGCAAGCGGTTGGCCGCGCCAACGAGGGGTTGCAGGCCGCGCAGTTCGAGCAGGACCGTGCGGCGCGTGAGCTGCGCGCCGCGGAAGATCGCCTGAAGCGCTCCGAGTCGTCGCTGACGACGGCGCGGCAGTCCATGGAGCAGGAGGTCAGCGGGGCGCGGGTGCGTCTGGCGGAGCTGCGCGGGCGTGGCGAGCGAGCGCTTGGGATGCTGCCTACGCCGCTGAGTGAGGCCTGGGAGCAGGTGATGGCGCAGCCGGGCGAGCAATCGCTGGCCGATGCGCTGCATGCGGCATGGATCACCGCTGACGCCGCGCTGGGTGGGTTGGAGATTCATGCCCAGCGCATTCGCGAGGCGACGAGTGAGACGACAGCGGCGCGCCAGACGGAGCGCGAGGCCCGCGCACAGCATGAGGCTGCCGCCCGTTCGCTGCAGTCCGCCCGCCAGGCGCTCTGGTCGCGCTGGGACAAGCTTTCGCAGCGCTGGCCTGAGGGGCTGGGCCGCGCGCCTGGTGGCGAGCCATCGACGATTGCGCTGCCGCCGTTGGCGGAAGCCTGCCGTCAGGCGATAGACGAGAGCCGTGGCCTCGCGCGTGACGCTGAGGGGCACGCCGCCCGCCTGGAGGTGCGCGTCAGCGAGCTGGAAGCGCGCATCACCAAGCTCGGCGACGAGATCGGGCAAACACAGTCCGAGCCGATTCCGCCGCTGTCTCCCGCGCGCGAGCGGGCGCTGGCGCGGCTGCGCGAGGTTGACCCCAGCGTCGAGCCAGCCTATCGCCAGCTCGATCTGGCGCGCGAAGCGCTGCCGTGGGCTGACGCCATCGAAGGGCTGCTGGAGCATACCGACACATTGACGCTGCTGCTGCTCAGCGCGCCTGTCGAGCAGGCGCGCGCCGCCGCTCCTCGTGAGGTGGATTGGCACGCGCTTGTCCCGGCTGGCGCGGGCAAGGCGCAGCGAAACTCGCTGGCGATGGCGCTAGTGACCAACGCGGCTGATCTGCGGCGCCACCTCGATACGGTCTTTGGCGCGATCACACTCACACAGGATCCGCCACGCTCTGGCGACTATCTCTGCCCTGATGGTCGCTACCGGCTGGGCGATGTGGCTGGGGTCATCCAGCCGCACAGTCGCTCGCAGTCGTTGATCGGCGTGGTGCGCAGGCAGGCCGCCGCCGCCGCGCGCCGCGATGAGCTGCAGCGTGAGCAGTCCGCCGCGCGCGCCGAGCTGACCGAGACGCGGGGGGCGCTGCGGCAGGAGCGCGAGAATGCTCGCGCCGCCGATGCGCGCGCGCATGCGCTCTCTGAGGTGGCGCACATGCTCGAAGAGGTCGAGCAGCGACGTGGAGAGCTGCGTGGCCTACGCGAGGCGGAAGAGGCTGCGTCGCTGCGGGTTGCGGCGGCTGGTCGCAGCGCGGAAGATGCGGCGCGTGAGGAAGAAGATGCGCGCGCGCGCTGGGAGGACACTGCCCACGACTACCCGGCCCTGGCGCGTGACCCCGCGATGCTCGAACGCGCGCGTCAGGCGCTCAGCCAGGCGCTTGCCGACGCCGAGGCGCGCGCCGCCGAGACGCGCGGCCGTCTGAATCAGCTTGGCGCGCGGCTACGCTCCGCTGAGGAGACGCACAGCGTCGAGAGCGAGGCGTATGGCATGGCGCGGGCCTACCTCGACCAGTGCGACCACAAGGCCCAGGAGGCGCAGCGCCTGCTGAATGAAGCGCGCAATGCGCTCCGCGCCGCCGGGCTGGAGGACTTCGAGACGCGCATCACTCAGCTTCAGCGGCGGCTGAAGTCGGCTGAGGAGCAGGCGCGCAAGGCGGGCGTAGCCAAGGGTATCGCCATCCACCAGCTCGACGCGACCAGGCAGGCGCGCGAGTCACAAGCGCAAGCGAGCGCCCGCGCTGCGCAAGCTCTGGAGCAGCGCAATGCCGCGTTCGCCGCGCTGCTCAACGCTGTGGCCGACAGTCTCGATCTGCCCGCCAATCAGGTGGATGATCCCGTGCGGTATGCGCGGCAGCTGACCAAAGGCCGCGAAAACCGCTCGCGGCTCGACGATGATCTGCCGCGCGCCTTCAGCCTGGCCGAGCGCGAGCAGGAGGGCTTTCTGGTCGCCGTGGCGGAATATCAGGCGCTCGTCGGCGCGGATGACCGCTTCGGGCTGCGCGCGCCCGTCAAAAGCGAGCTGGCGCTGGCCCCGCAAGGCTGGCTGCTGGATGTCACGCCACGGCTGGAGGGTACACGCGACATTCGCCTGCTGCTCAGCTTCCTCGATACGACGATCGAGCAGCTTCAGCAGACCCTCTCGCAGCGTGTTACGCGGGTCGTGCGCGACATCATCCTCGGCGAAGTGGTCAGCCATCTGGTCGAGCAGTTGCGCCGCGCGCAGAGCATCATCGAGGGACTTAACGAGCGGCTGGTGACGGCGCGCTTCTTCGCGCGCAATACCCGCTTCGCCATGAAACTCTCCGTTCGGCTGACGCGCCACCCGGACATTCCCTTCGACCATGTGGCCGTGGCGACCGCGCTGTTGGAGCACGGCCATGCGATGCCAGCGGGGGTGCAGGCGCAGCTGACACAGATCTTCGCGGCGTGGCTCGACGAGCAGATGCGTGGGCAAGCGCAGGCCTCCGTCGAGACGATTGTGGAGCAGCTCGACTATCGCCGCTGGGTGGACATCTCGCTGCTGCACAGCGACGACCTCGACCCGCGCGTGCGTCCATGGGATAGCGCGGTGTCAGGCTATGGCAGCGGTGGCGAGCAGCGTGTGCCAGTCTACGTGCTGCTGCTGACAGCCGCCGCCATGCAGTTCGCCGTCTCGAATGCGCCGCTGCGCCTGTTGATGCACGACGAAGCCTTCGCGCGCATGGACCAGCGCAACGCCGACCTCGTCATCCGCTTCGCCCAGCAGCTGGGCATGGGTCTGGTGATCGCCAGCCCCAACCTCGACCTCTTCACCGAAGGCGTGAAGTACGCGACCGCGTATCGTCTGCGCCAGCTCCCCAATGGCCTGATCGCCCGCGAGGCCCTGCATCTGAAGGCGGTCGAAGATGAGGAGTATGCGGCGGAGTGATGGCTGGGTGCGCATGCGCTAGACAGCCCACGCGCGACGAAGTGAGCGCGGAGTGAGCGCTTCTGGCGTTAGAAACTGTCTGAAAACGCGAAACGGGCAGGCGGCGGCATCCGGTATGCTAGGGCATGTCGACCCAACGTTATGCCACCGATTTGACCGACGCTGAATGGGATCTCATCCGGCCTCTGCTCCCGGCTCAGCCGCGGACGGGCCGCCCTCGTTGGCACTCCTGGCGCACGATTCTTAACGCGATTTTCTATCAACTGCGCACGGGCGGCGCCTGGCGCTTTCTGCCCCGCGAGTGGCCACACTGGCAGACGGTGTATCACTATTTTCGTCGGTTCCGCCTCGATGGCGTGTGGGAACGGATCCACACCGCGCTCCGTGAGCAGGTGCGCCGACGAGTGGGACGCGATCCCCAACCGAGCGCCGGTAGCATCGACAGCCAATCCGTCAAGACCACTGGCGTCGGTGGGGCGCGTGGCTATGACGGCGGCAAGCAGGTGAAAGGCCGCAAGCGTCATCTGCTCGTAGACACGGAAGGACTGGTGCTCAAAGTGACGGCGCATGCCGCCGACATCATGGACCGCGATGGGGTCAAGCTGCTGCTCAGCGAAGCGATCCCCGCCATGTTCCCGCGTCTGCGGCACGTCTGGCTGGACGCGGGCTACAACGGCCAAGGGAAGGGCAAGGACTGGATTGAGCAAACCTTCGGCTGGACGGCGCAAATCGTGGAGCATCCGCGCCGCCCATCCAAAGTCTGGATCTTCGACGACTTGCCTGACGACCAGATCGATTGGTCCAAATATCTGCCGCCGCCAGGATTCCGCGCGCTGCCACGCCGCTGGGTCGTGGAGCGGACCTTCGCCTGGTATACCCAGAACCGACGGCTGAGCAAGGACTATGAGCGGTTATGCGCCACCAGTGAGGCGCTTATCTATCTGGCGATGATTCGGCTCATGCTCCGCCGACTCGCTCGCTTCTGAAGGGTTGCGGATCGTTTCTGAGTCACTCTGAGTCACCTGGACTATCCATCCGCGCTGGACCCGCCTTGCGGCGTCTCTACACCGAAGGCGCAGGCGCGCTAGCCGGGCTGATAGGCGCGGCGCTGGCAGGCGTCGCAGGTCGGCCAGCGCCGAAGACGGCGTAGAGGAGCGCACCGATGGGCGAGAACAAGAACACCGCCACAAACCAGCCCCACTGCTTCAGACGCGCCGTCAGCGTCAGCGTCATGACCCACACCGGTGTGGTCAACAGCAGGGAGGCGGTAATTCCCGGCCAGGTCACGCCGAGTACCCCAAGCCAATAGGCGTGCGCGCCGACATAGCAATTGGGGGCGCCTTCGTAGATGGGGACGCCCCAT
>DASQSS010000098.1:0-3956 GCA_035642255.1 Ktedonobacterales bacterium
GCTCGCTGATACAGACATGCCTCGCCACGGCTGATCGCTACTACCCTGGCTTTGCGGCGCTGCTCTACAGCGACATCACCCCGGCGCAGGCTGTGGCGCGCATCGAGGACGAGTGATGCGCGCGCCGTCACGGCTAACGGCCGCCCAGACGCTCCCATAGCCCCAGCCGCTGAAGCTCCTGACATGCTTCGAAGCCGAAGAGCGCGCGATCAATGCGCTTGCCCGAGCGTATCACCAGGCCGCGCAGCATTTCGATCAGCTCAGACTTGGTGGCTGGGTCGGTCTCGAAGGGGATGTGTTGCGCGAGCCGTTCGATCGCCTGCTGATCGAGCCAGTTCTGCGAGTCAGTCATCGCGCATCACCGTCCTTCGTTGGCAGGCGCTCTCGGGCATCCTCGTCACTGTTGACGATGGTAACATGCTACAGCGCTGGGTTTCAACGCTTAGCTCCATCCTCGTCTCACCGCGCATGGCTGTCTATGGCATGCGGGCGTCGCCGCCCAATGCTCCTATGGATGCGGCGCTTTCTTGACCCTCTCCAAGGCGCTGTGTATGCTGCTCTGGTGGCTTCCCACAGGTGAGCGCCTGAGCAAGACAGGGCTCCGCGCGGCTACGATGCGACCAGGAGAGGTGTACATAATGGAATGCGACCAGTGTGGCGCGCCACGTCCCCGCACGGGGCCATGTCCTGAATGCGGCGCTCCGCCACCGCGTCTTGGCGCACGCGGTGGGGCTGGTGGGTCGGGCGCGCGCGGACGATCGCAGCCTGGTGGCGCATCGAGCGGCTCGCGGCGTACTTCAGGGACGAACTGGGGCGGTGGTGGCGGCCTGCTGAGTCGCGACTCTGGTTCGCGTCGCGGCGGTCATGGGAGCGGCGATAGCTGGGGCGACGACTACGAGGAATATAACGAGTACGGCGGCGGCGCCCAGGGCCGCTCAGGTGGGCGTTTTAGCTCTGGCGAGTATGGTGGCATAGATCCTTCGCGTGCGCTCGTGCCGCAGTATGATGAGGCGATGCCACCATCGGCCGAAGGCGGATTGATGGCCGGGCTGCCAGGCTTCCCACAGACCGACGAGGAAGAGCGTGCGATTGGCCTGCGCCGTCCGGCGTATATCCCCGCGACGGAGCCCAGACGCAAGAAGAAGCTCAGCTCGGGGCGCGTCATCAGCGGCGTGGTCAGCATTCTGTTCGTCACGGTCGCTCTGTGTAGTGGGGTGGGATTCCTTGGTAAGAAGGGGCTGGAGCCGCTGTTTATTGGACCACTGAAAAACGTGATCGTTACTCCCACCGTCGATCTCAGCCAGGTGCCCGTGACACCCGTCTCGACCGCTGGACCGTCCGCGAAGACGGTTACCTCAGCCATCACCGCGCAGGGCATTGACAAAGACTATAACCCCGTCGACGTGACCTCCTATTTCAAGGTCAATTCGACCGTGTATGTCGTTGTGAACATCGTTGGCGCATCACAGACCGGAACGAACATACTGACCTGTCGCTGGTTCCTCGATGGCATTGACTACAACCTCAAGTCGGGAACGAGCGTAGCTGTGCAGCCCAGCAAGACCAACAACTTCCACGGCTATTGCGGCCTGCCCTACTACCAGACAGGCGTTGGCACGGTGAAGGTATACTGGAACAAGCCCAGCTCGGACACCGGAGACGCGCCAAACGACAAGTATCTGGCGCAGACGATCAAGTTCGCGGTGTTGGCGAATACGCCTGGAACGACTACCCCCGGCTCCGGCACGCCGAAGCCTGGCGCCCCGACACCATCACCAACCAAGAAGACAGGCAGCCTGACCTTGCCAGCGGCGTGGCGCTCTGAGTCGGGCCTGAGCTAGAGCGCGGAGGCGATCGTGGGGCCATTCGACAACCATCAGCCGCCACGCGGTCCGCTCGGCGGTTCGCAGGGCAGCGGCGATGACTTGGACGACTGGGATCCCACGCGCGCTCGCCTGGGGTACACCGGGCGGATGGGCGCGCTGCCCTGGATGGGACCGGGCGCACATGGCGCGATTGACCTGCCCGACCCTGCCATCAACCGCCGGCGCGGCCCGGCAGGTGAGTCGCTCAGTCCGCTCGCGTTAGCGCTCAGCGCGCGAGCGGATGTCGAAGACTACCTCACCGTCACCTATGATGTGCGCGAGCCGGGTTTCGCCGAGTTATATGACGCGCTGATCGCGCCGCAGTGGTCCGAGCCATTCGGGCGCCTGCTCTTGAGCGCGTTCTTGACGCTCCCGCGCGAGAGTGGCTGGCAGGGACTCGATGTCGCCTGTGGCACAGGCTACCCCACGTTGGAGCTGGCGCGCCACATCGGGCAGGACTGCGACCTCGCGGGCATTGACATCTGGGATGAAGCAATCGCGCTGGCGACCCACAAAGCGCGCGACGCCTGGCTGCGCAATGTAACGTTTCTGACCGCCGATGTGCTCAATAGCGGGCTGCCGGAGAACACGTTCGACGCGATCACCTGCAACCTAGGGCTGACCAGCTTCACGGATCGAGCGGGAGCGTTGGGCGCTATGTGGCGGCTGCTGCGCCAGCGTGGCAGCATTCTGCTGACGACGCCGCTGCAATCGGCCATGCGCGAGTTTCTCGACATCTACTACCTGACCCTGCGCGACTTGAAGCTCGGCGATTATCAGCGCACGCTCGCCCAGCAGATCGCGCTGCGCCCGACCATCGCTGAGACACGCCGCATGATGGAGCGCGCGGGATTCCAGGTCACGCGCGAGGTGACCGACACGTTCACTCTGCGCTTTCCCTCGACGTTGGCTTTCCTGCGCTCGCCACTGATTCAGACCACGTACATGCTCGGCTGGCGTTCGATTATCCCTGACCTGACGATCCGCCGGCTCGTCTTCAATGAAGTCGAGCGTCGCCTGGAAGCGCGCAGACAGGTCAATGGCGGTGAGCTAGCGATGACGACGCCGATGGTCTGCCTGGTTGGCATGCGGATGTGAGCGCTCGCATAGCCCGCCTCGGAAGTTCAATGCAATACGGTACTATGAGTGGGAACGCGCGCGGCGGGTCGCCGGGCTGGCTTCTCGTCAAGCGATGTAGCGGCTGAACTGAGGAGTGACGCGGCGTACAGGGTCATTCGCAAGTGAAGGGATTACGCAATCGTGGGCAGAGTATCGCATGGATGGTGGGTCCGCATAGCCACGGGACTGCTGCTACTGACCGCGATCAGCGTCATAGTGAGCGCGTGCGCTCCTCAACGCGGCGCCGTGGCGCTCGGGGCCAACGCCGCAGGCGCGCAGCGATCACTCAGCGCGCTGGCGCCGCTCACCACGACTACGCCGACCACGCCTGTTACGACGGTCACGACTACGGTGACGCCCAGCGTGACGCCCAGCGTGACGCCCGTCATTCCCGCCGCGGGGTCAGATCCCACCGTGCCGCCACCCGTCGTCTCAGCGGCTGCGGCGGAGCTGTATGACGCGACAACCGGCAAGACGCTCTATGCGCTCTCGCCCGACGCCTCGGTGCCGATGGCCAGTACGACCAAGATCATGACTGCGGTGGTCGCCCTGACGTACGGCAAGCTCGACCAGCCGATTACTGTCGGGCCAGATGCCGTCGCAATTGAGAATGGCGGTACGAGTGTCGCGGGGCTGCGGCTCGGCGAGACGCTCAGCCTGCGCGAGATGCTCTACTGCCTGATGCTGCCCTCAGGTGATGACGCCGCAATCGCTATAGCGGATGGCATCGGCGGCTCAGAGTCGGGGTTCGTGGCGCTGATGAATCTGGAGGCGGGTCTGCTCGGCCTCTCACATACCCACTACGCCAATCCCCATGGACTCGATGCGCCCGAGCACTTCACCTCTGTCAGCGATCTCGTTCGGCTTGCGGACTTCGCGATGAACAGCCCAACCTTCGCGCAGGTCGTGGCTGCGCCAAGCATTACACTGCCCGCAACGGCGACGCACCATGAGTTCCAGCTGCTCAATACC
>DASQSS010000099.1:0-7492 GCA_035642255.1 Ktedonobacterales bacterium
GCACGGCCGCATGTCGGCCTGAGGCGCGCGCGCATGGAGTTGCGCGCAGGCGTGCGCCAGACCCTGCCGTGACGCAGCGCGTAGCAGGAAGGTGAGACGCTCTGGCCAGGCGACCAGTTCGAGCGCCAGTGGCTCATGCGCCTCGAGGAGCAGCGCCTGCAAGAGGTTCTCCAACGCCAGCGCATCGAGCCGTCCCTCCCGTGGAGGGATGATCTCGACCAGGAACGGAGACGCGCCGTCCACTGCGGACACAGGTGACGTATCGCCTGCGTCGGCGCTGGGCGCATTCCGTGAACGCCTGCCGCGGCGAGCCACCGCGCCCAGCAGCGCTGGAGCAGATACGAGGCGCCGCAGTGCGTGCGCATGCGTTCGTTGGTCGAGCAGGGGAGTACGATGGGGAATCACGGTTTCGCCTCCCTGCTCTCTGGAGTGGAGGCGTGGGACGGAGACACACCTACCTCGGTCAACTGCTCAACCAGTTGCTGCCGTGCCACATTCTGCTGCCGCGCATCGGTCAGGCAGGCCAGCGCGCCCAGGTCTTTGGCTCCCAATGGCAGCATGAGTCGGCGCACTTGCACACGCGCGTCAACCTGCACAGAGAGTTGTGTCGCGAGCCGCCTCGCGCCCATATCGCCCGCCGCATCGTTGTCGAGTGCGATCCAAATGGGCCTGTCACGAGCGATGGCGAGGAGTTCGGCGCGCTGCCGCTCCGTCGCATAGACACCGACCAGCGCGAAACAGGTCACCGGCAGCCGCCAGGCCAGCGCGGCCAGCCAGTCAAACGGTCCCTCCACGATCAGCACGCCAGCGTTCGGTGAGCGACGTATACGAGTCCGCGACTGCGCTGAGACCAGGCCGACACCCAGCAGCGGCTTTGCTCCGGCCACTCCCAGATAGCGACGTGTGTCAACCTCCTCACGCACCGGCTGACGTTGGCGCGCTGCTGTGACAGGCTGCGCCGCGTCCTGAGCCAATGAGGCGGAGGACGGGGGCTCGCTCACTCGTCCCACCATCCACAGACAGCGTCCCGCGCGCATCTCCGGGATGATGATGCGCCCAGCGAGCCGCTCATGTCCCTGCGCATCGAGCAGGCCAGCCGTGCGCGCCTGCGCTTGCGCCTGGGGGTCGGCTGCCAGAAAACGCCCGAGCGCCTGGCCATCCGCAAAGCCCAGATGCGCCTGGTGGGCGAGCGCCATGCTGACACCGCGCTCACGCAGATAGGCCTGCGCCTCGGCATTTTCTTCGAGCGCCTGCTGATAGAGCGCCACCGTCGCAGTGAGCAGCCCACTCCTCTCCTCGTTGGCGCCGCGGTCATAGGCGACGCGATCGTCGATCTGATGCTCAGTGGAGACGCCATTGCGCGCCATAGGCCTCCAGGCGTGTGCAGATGCGCCTTCCTGTGGCGTTTGCGCTATCCGTTGAGCAGCGGCAGACGTCACGGACGCCGGGGCTTGCATCACATGCTTCACAGGGGCGTGCGCTGCCGCCGATGACAGCGCTTCAGGCGCTGCCCCAACCATTGAGACGCCGCCCATCGGATATCCCGATTGGAGCCGTTCGATCGCCTCCCGGAATGACATACTGTAGAATCGCTGGATGAACGTAATCGTATCGCCGGTGGCGCCACAGGCGAAGCAGTAGAAGCGATCCGTGTCGCAGTACACTCCCAGACTCGGTGTCTGATCCTCATGGAACGGGCAGCGCGCTACCCGGTGGTTCCCCTGACCATGCACCTCAACCCCGCAGGCTGTCAGTGTCTCCAGGATGGGGTGCGCACGCTTGAGCGCCGCAATCTCTGCGCCTGAGAGGAGACTGACACCGGAATTCACGCCTGCGTCGCCAGTTCCTGGATCCTGCGGCGCAGGGATATTCGCCACACGTTCAGGAGGTGCAACATTCTTGTTTGTGCGCTGCGCTCCGTTAGGGCTTCTGTTACGGCTGTCCATTTGCACCCTCTGCTTTCTCCACGGGCTGCGCTGTGGGCGTTACATCATCTGAAGCCTGGGCGCGTCGTCGTGATCGACGCGGGTGCTGGCGGCTCGCTGGCGGCGACTCAGCGGGTGACTCAAGCGGTGACGCCAAAGGCAATGGCGCAGGAGCGGCGTGGACAAGCGTTTCCGGCTGACGCATCTGTTCATGCGCTGGAGCATCGAGTGGCGAGGTGGGTGAAGCGAATGGAGCGGCGCGCTGGGCGAGTTCGCGGGGATCGGTCGTGATCAGCGCATGCTCCTTCGGGCTGGCCTCGACACGCAGCGCGACATGCGCGCCCCGCGCAAACAGCAATCCCTCACCCTTGTGGCAGCCGAGGAGAGTATGCCGTTCACCCGTCGAGAGGTGGAAGGCGCGCGTGACCGCCTCGATCGTGGTGGCGTCTTGCTTCATGAGCAACTGGATGCTGCTATTCGCGAGGACTGTTCGGCCCCACTCGCTGCCCAGAAAGTCCTCGACATCCTGTGTGATGGTGATGAGCCCCAGGTAATACTTGCGGGCGCGCCGCGCGAGGCTGGCGAGGAACCGTCCACCCTCGGCGTGCTGCAACAGTGACCAGGCTTCGTCTATGAGCAGCAGCCGTGGACGGCGCGCGTGGCGCATACGTGTCCAGACAAACTCAGCGATCAGCAGCAGACCCAACGGGCGCAGCTCGCCATCCAGTTCGCGCACGTCGAAGACGAGCAGAGGGCCGTCGAGCTGGATGTCGGTGGGCGCGGAGAACAGTCCGGCGAGACTGCCATCCACATAGCGCCGCAGCCGCTCGGCGAGTCCTGACTCATCCACGCCGCAGACGCCACTGATCAGCGCGTCAAACAGGTCACGCAAGAGTGGCGCAGGGCGCGCATGGGTGCGCGGATCAGCGGTGATGCCTGCGCGGCGATACGTCTCATAGATGCAGCGGTCAAGCAGCCCTTTTTCGCGTTGTGTGAGCTGACCGGTGACAGCGCTGGCCATCCCTCCGCCGCCGCTTTTCTGCCCTATCGTGGCCCCTGGTCCGCGATCGGCCAGCATGAGGTCAAGCAACGCGTGTAGCGCCTGAGCTTTCTCCGCCAGCACATCGCCAGTGGTCGTGGAGCGGCGATCCTCACCAGGCGCACCTGTATCCGCATCAGCAGACGGCGCCGCGCCAGCGCTCCCGGCAACAGCAGCAGTGGGAAGATCAAACGGATTGATGTGGCATCCGCCATTCACTGGGCATTTGGCCATCTTGCCAATGGCAGATGCGCCAGTCGAACCAGGAGCTGAACCAGGAGCTGAACCAGGAGCTGAACCAGGAGCAAGGCGCGCGACCTGCCCACCCACAGCCTGCGCCAGCAAGCGGTATTCATCTTCTGGGTCAATGACCACCGCCTCGACACCACGCAGCAGCGCCCGCAGGACCTGGAGTTTGCAGGCGTAGGACTTGCCCGCGCCCGACTTGGCGAAAACGACTTGATTGGCGTTTTCGAGTTCACTGGAGAAGGGATCGAGCAGGACCAGTGAGCCATTGTGCGGTGTGACGCCATAGAGCAGGCCATCGGGCATCGAGAGGCTGCTGGACGTGAAAGGAAAAGCAGTAGCCAGGCTGCTCGTGTCGAAGGTGCGGTACCGAAGCAGCCGATCATGCGCCTCGGGCAGACACGAGGTGAGGCCCAGATCATGCTCCAGCGTTGCCGGGCGGCAACTCAGTTGGAGGTTATTGAGCGTCGCGACGAGGCGCGCGCAGCGTTCGTCGAGCGCGCGGCGTGTCGGTCCCCGAGCCAACAGATAGAGGGACACGCTGAACACGCGTTCATTCCCACGTTGCAGCGCATCACGCAGCCGCTCGACATCGCTGTACGCCACCTCACGCTCGGGGTCGGCGAGCCGTCCGCGCCGCTGATCGAGCAGGCGTGACGAGTGCAGTTGGACCAGACGACGCGTGAGCGTGCGCACCATCGGGCCAGATGCCAGCGGATGAATATGCAGCGAGAGGTCAAAAGGCTCATCGAGTCCGATAAGCGTGTCGAGCCAGCCCGGATAGACCGTGCGTGGATAGCCCGTGATCGTGAGGACACGCGCCCAGGACACGCCGATGCGGAGCGCATCACGCGCGACTTCCACCGCAGCGGGCGCGATATGGTCAGCCAGCGTCGGCGCTCCCGTATCCAATCGCGCCGCAGCCGAAGTATCCGTCTCCAGCGTCTGTCTCATATGCGGCAGCGCTTTAGTCGCATCCGTTGTGTGCTGTTCCTCATACCCTGCTTGATGGCGATCGTGATGGTGATCTGGCGCTGCCGTTGGTTGAGCGGCGGTTTGGTGAATTGGTAGCGCAGGCGCTGATTCAGCAGCCTCGTCCGTGGGACGTGGAGCCGTTTGGCTGCGCTGGAGGGGCGCAGCCGATGCGGCTGACGCCTCGGGCGCTGCATTTGGCTCGCCACGTGTTGCGGAGACAAGACGTAGGTGGCGCTGACGGGGCACGAGTTTCATTGTGGCGCCTCCTGGTGGTGCGACGTCTGGCTGACAATGGCTGTTTGCCACTCCCGTTGCGCGAGATGGCTCCATTCAGTGCTGCTTGCCGTTCCTGTGGCGGGAAAAGTCATCACTGGCGCATCAGCAGGGAGCGGCATAGCAGCGGCGTCAGTAGGGGAAAGGCAGCTGTAGTACAGGTCGACCAGTTCGCGCCCGCTGAGGCGGCGCGCCTCGACGCCGAAGCGCGCGAGCTCGCGGATAAGCGTCGCAACGCGTAAGTCGAGACGCTGGGTAATGGCAGCAAACCGCGCCTGCGCCTCCGCTGCCCGCTGCGCACGTCGCCGACGCGGACTGAGTCGGTTCCAGATGGAATTGGGCGCGCTGCGCTTCGCTGCATTCGCTGGCGCCCCATCGCCGATGGTCCCTGCCACATCACGCGAGGCGTCACTGTCGCTCTCGGCGGGGATCACCAGATAGAAGCGTCGTTCCAGGAAGGTGTGGCGCTGCGCGAGCGTGCGAACGAAGCGCGCATGATCGGCGGCCAGGTCGGCGAGAGCTACTTGACCCGCTGCCTCGGCGCTCGCGCTCTGCGGCGGCGTGAGCGTGAAACGCGCTCGGTACGGCTGGAGATAGGGCTCCAAGTCAAGCGGTAGCACGCGCACAAGCGTCTGGGTTGGGAAATCAAGGCCATTCAGGAAGCTGTGGTAACCCGCTAGCAGCGCCTCTTGCTCTGCGCTGGACTTGAGCGTGAAGTTGACGCTGCTCAACGCGAGCACGGCGCGATAGAGAGAAGGCTCACTGGGCGTACTGGCAGGCAATGCCTGCGCCGAAGACGACTCGACCTGCGCTGCCTGGCGCCTGCGTGTCCGCTGCCGTTTGGAGCGCGCCGTGCGTGTCGGACCAGCGGCAAGACACATAACATCCTGGCGCACCGCACGCAAAGCCACAAACTGCTCCTGGACACTAGGCAGCCGCTTGTCTGTATTCTTTGCTGGCGGCGTCTGATGAGCGGAAGCCCGTGGAGCGAACAACCTTACCATGCGCGTTCCTCCATTTCACCGTCCTCACTATCCACCAGTGCGGCTGGCGGCTCATCCTCGGGCGCATCGTCATCGCCGTCGTCGTCGCCGTCGCCATCGGGGGCGTCCGCAGCGGATAGTCCACGCATCGTTGCGTGCGGCGCGATTGTCCAGAGCGCATGCGTGTCGGTGGTCGAGGCGGAAGCGCGCCAAACGGTGGCTTTGGGCAGCGAGAGGTACCGCAACGCCACGAAGATCCACTCCTCTAGCGGGCGTTGGGCGGGACGCAGCAGCGCGCAGAGCAGCGCGAATCCTGTGGGTAAGGCGCTCAGGAATACACGGAGCGGAAGGGCTGCCATACCGAGCGCATGCAGCGGACCTGGCGCTCCCAGTTGCTGCCAGAGTCCATAGCTGAGGGACAGGCCAATGCACAGGTAGAGCGTCTGCCGGACGGTCAGGCTGCCGAGCAACTTGTCTTCGACGTGCAGATGGGTGGGGATTTCATGGCGTTCCATTGGTCAAAGCTCCTCTTGGTCTGGGGCGTCGCGGTCATCACACACGACGGTCAGCCGCCGACAGCGGTGCGAATCATGCCAGCGATGGTGTTGGCCGCCAGCACGATCACTAGCCCAATCAGCGCGTTGACCATCGCCTCTTTGCCGCGCTCCATCTGGCGCGGGTTGCCGCCCGCCGACATGTAGAGATAGCCGCCCCACATCAGAAAGAAGGCGGCGACCGTGACGCCGACGGCGGTGCCAATCGTGAGCAGGTTGGTGAAGAGTCCTTGAATCGTGCCTTGCATGTGCGCTCGCTCCTCTGTGGTGTGCGGTGGTCATCCTGCGAAAGCCAGAACCAGTTGATGCCGCCGTTCGAACACGCCATTCAGCGCTAGGGGTGGCGGCTAGGGATGGCGGATGTAGCCGAGGACGACGTAGTGTCGCCAGGTCTGGACACTCAGATCAGGGAGCAGTGGCTCGGTGACGAGTGGGCCAGGGCCATTGGCCTCGGCGAAGGTGACGGCCCCTGTGCTCCCGCCCATGGGCGGCGCGACCTGCACCACGATGGCGATGTGACCGACCGACGGATCCAGGCTGCTGTACCAGACCATCATGTCGCCCGGCGCTGGCAAGCCACGCGCTCCTGGCGCAGCCGCGCCAGCGGGGATCTCGACCCAGCCTGCGCGGTGGGCGTAGAGGCTCCAGAACGTGACGGCGTTTCCCGCCGCGGGTGGCCGCAATCCTGCCAGGCCGTAGGCGGCGAGCACGAACATGACGCACTGGAGGTTGCCGTCCGCCCACTCAACGCAGCCGGGGCACGTATGCGCCCAATAGGCCAGCGCCGCGCCGGGAAAGCCCGCATCATACCAGACATCGGGGTTCCCGTGCAGGTGCGCCGCCATCGCCAGCGCTGCTGCGACGATCGCCGCCGCCCGCGCTCCGCCCATTGGACAGGGTGGCGCTGCCACTGTTGTGGGCGTTTGCCCGGTGACACCGGCAGCATTGGATACGCTGTAAGCGCTGGAAACGCTTGTGGCGCTGGTCGCTGCGGCGCTGACGGCGGGCGTGCAGGATGTTGGAAGCGGCCCGCTCCCGAAATAGCCGCCAAGCACGCTGGTGAAGGGCGCGAGCGCCACTGCCAGTAGCACTGCCAGCGCCACCGCGAGCGCACAGACGCCGCCGAGGAGCCAGCCCAGCCCAGCGCCGCTCAGCATATCCAGCGCATCGCCGAACAGATCATCATCCATGCTCGAGCTCCCTCCTTGAGTTCATGGAATTCACGCGGACGCGAGCCACAACGCGCGCCCACGAACGCTACCGCAGCGTGCGCTAGGCGAGTGTCGCCGCGACCGCGCTGGCGGCGCGCAGCATCACCATCCCCTGCTCCATCAGGCCGCCCATGCTCGCCGCGCCAATCGAGCGCAGCGCCCAGGCGCGTAGCATGCCTGGCAACTTGAAGGTGAGGTAGAGGTCAGCGATGCCAACCAATAGCGTCAGCACCGCCGTGTCGAGACGGCCTGGTGTCGGCTGAAGGATCAGCGCCGCGCCGAGCCT
>DASQSS010000100.1:0-11311 GCA_035642255.1 Ktedonobacterales bacterium
AGCGCGTCTTCGGACAACAACGTCAGATAGGGTGCGACAAAGGCCCATTCTTCGTCACTAACATCGGTGGGGTAGGGGCTGCGAGTGCTTGACATCCTCGCAGTTTATCACTCATCGACATCAAGTCTTTAACAGGCTCTAAGCGCCGAACAATCGATCAGGCTATCAGGCTATCAGGCTATCAGGCTGTCAAGCGAAGGGCTGGCCGAAGCGCTCGCGACTCACCACCTCGCCGATGGGCTTGCGCTTCTTGACGCCTTTGCCCGCTGGCTGCGCGGGATAGCCAAACGGCACGATCGCCAGCACATCCACATCGTCGGGAATGCCAAGCATCGGCTTGACGGCCTCCAACCGGTGGAAGCCAACCCAGTTGGAGGCGACTCCCCGCGACCAGCCCGCCAGAATCATGGATTGGATCGCGCGGCTCGCATCGGAGACGTCGAACGGACTCTTCGTCGTGCAGACGACGATGGCGAGCGGCGCCTGCGCGATGTAGCGTCCCGTCGGCGCCAGCGCGCCTAGCTGGCGCAACGCGCCTGTATCCTGCACCACGATGAAATGCCAGGGCTGCCCGTTCTGGCTGCTGGCTGTCAGGCGCGCGGCGTCAACGATCTCGCGCACGACATCATCAGGAATCGGCTTATCCTGAAAGGCGCGCACGGCCAGCACGGTACGAATGGCTTCAAAGGTATCCATACGATGGTTGCTCCTCAATGCTTCCGCTTCCCGAGGTCATTCAGCGTCCCTTCTCCGCACACTACACGCCAGCCGCGACAATGCGCCGCGAGACGCGATAGGCGAGCGCCATGATCGAGAGCATTGGATTGACGCCCGAGGCCGTCGGAAAGCCGCTTGCGTCGCCGATGAATAGCCCCTTGGCGCCAAAGACCTCGCCCCAGGGATCGGCCACCGCCGTGCGCGCATTGGCGCCCAGGCGGCAGGTTCCCATCTGATGCGCCGAGAAGAGCGGCAGCGCATTCGGCGTAAGCCCTCGCCGCTGCGCCTCGCTGGCGAAGGCGCGCAGCCGGGCCGCGCTGATCGCGCCGGGACGCCCGCCCTCCGCATCTAACGTGAGCTCCTGGCTATAGAGTGAGGCCACCCGCGTCGCGCCGCCCGCCGCTGAAATCTTCGCCAGCTCACCCATCGCCACGGTCAGCGCGTGGCGGTCCGTCGCATTGGGGAAGTAGTTCAGGATGGGGTCGCCCTGCTTATCCAGCGTCACGCGGCCCTCGCCCGTATCACGCATCAGCGCGATGAATGTCGCCGCGGAGCGCGAGCGCTCCATGTCCTGCTTGTGCTGCGCGCCGCCGCGCCACGGCGTCACCATCCCCAGCATGCCGGGGTGCGCTGGAGCCACCTCGAAGCGCAGCCCATAGCTACCCTGCATGTGCTTGAAGTGGTCGGAGAGGACGGTTTGTAGCGAGCCTTTCCACGGTTCGACGGGCTCCGCATAGTAGGCCGCCATCGCCACGACGGGATGCAGCCGCAGATGCGCGCCGATGTTCGGATTGCGCAGACCCGAGCGCAGCAGCAGCGCGGGCGATTCGACCGAGCCGCCCGCCACGACGACAACCGGAGCCGTCACACGCACGCGCCGCCGCTGTCCGGTCGACTCATCCAGCGCCCAGCCCTCCACGCCCGTCGCGCGCCCTCGCTCGATCACCACGCGCTCCACCTGACAGCGGGCTACGAAGCGCGCCCCACCATCAGCGGCGTCTTGCAGGAAGGTCAGCATTGTGGACTGCTTGCGGCCGTGCGGGCAGCCATAGCCACACGCGCCGCAGCGCTGCTGACAGTCGCTGGCGTTGCGTGGGATGCGCCGCCACTCATAGCCCAGCGCCTCGCAGCCTCGTTGGAGCGCGGCGTTGTTAGCGTTCGGTTCGCTATCCTCCGTATTGACGCCCAACCGCCGCTCGGCGACATCGAACCCCTGCTGATACTCCGGCGAGGTCACGCCACTGAGGCCATGCTCGCGCTCCCATTCGGCCAACACATCCGGCGGCGTGCGCAGCGATGTGCTCCAGTTGACGATGGTGCCGCCGCCCAGACACGACCCGGCCAGCACGATCATGCCCAGGTCTTTGGTCGCCAGCGTGCCGCGCCGCAGATACAACTGCGGGGTCATGAGCGCCTCGCTGCCGTTGAAGTCGGCTTCGTTGTAATAGCCACCCTTCTCCAGCACGACGACATCTTTGCCCGCCGCGACCAACTGCGCGGCAACAACACCGCCGCCCGCTCCAGAGCCGACGACCACCGCATCGGCGGTCAGGGTCAGGTCGGCGTCGAGCGGGACCAGGGCGATGCGCCTGGGCGCAGCCTCGGCGGATGGCGGTGGCGGCGCGGGCGTGTAGCCGAGCGCGGGCCAGTTGGGATTCAGCCCGTCCGCGCCAGGGGCCGCATAGAAGATGAAGGTGGCGAGGCGCTTGATCGCGGAAAAACCCTGGCGCAGCATGGCGACGGAGCTGACGCTCATGCGCCGCAGCGCCGCCTCACGCGCGGGTAGCGGCAGCCCCGCCAGCCCGGTCGCGCGTCCCGCCAGCAAGAGTCCGCCAGAGCGAGAGCCGAGCAGATCGAGCAGCTGCGCGAACTGCGCCCGCTGCTGGGGCGACTCCTGGGCGAGCGTCTCGACCATCAGGCCAGCGACATTCACGTCGCGCGCTGTGCGGGCGTAGAGGCCGTGGGCGTCATCGCGGCCCGGCGGCGGAGCGACGGCGGGGATGAGCGCGTCGCAAATCGCCTCCAGCGTGCGAAGCTGTGCGGCGCTGAGCCAGCCACTCGCTGGCGCGTCGGTGGATGCGGTCGCCGTTGTCGTCTGCGCTGCGCCATGCTCCGTCGCCATGCGCGGCCTCCCTCTCGCTCTCGTCGCGAACTCTCCGCGACCTCTCGTCGCCCTCGTCGAACACGCCATTGCGTTCTGAGCCACCGGGATGTGCCGCTATTGTACACGTCGCGCCTGCCGCGCGCCAGCGATGAACCTGCGCTCGGGAAGTCGCCGCGATCATCGGGGCATCTGGGATGACGCTGCTGATGCCTAAACTCACACAGGCGAAAGTCCGACAGGCGGCGGACGGCGCTCCAACCGCTTCAACCTGCCATCTGCGAAGGCGACCGTGATGGGTTTGGGGGCGACGCGAGGCTGCCTGTAGCGCTTCCGTTCGCGAGCCGGGCGCCCAGTCATCGCAGCGACTCTACGGCTTCAGGCGGCGCCTCCGGTTGCTCCCGCTCCTGTCGCGGAATGACCGCGAACACCACTGCCCCCGCCATGAGTGATAGCAGCGCCCCAAAGAACAGCGCCAGCGACACGGAGCGATCGACGATTGGTCCAGCCAGCGCCGATCCAATCGGAACGCCCGCGAAGTTCAGGCTCATCGACACAGCGATCACCCGGCCAAACCATGCCGGGTCCGTCCGCCGCTGCCGCAGTGCGAACATTCCCAGGTCAATCGGCGCCGAGGACACTCCCGTTAAGATCATCGCGATCACCAGCGCCGGAGTTCCGCCCGCCACCGCCAGCAGCGCCGCGCTTGCCGCCGCCACCACCATCCCCACCATGATCATGCGCCGCTCGCGCCCCTCCGTATTGATCCGCCCAGCCACCAGCCCCGCCACGACCGTCGCCAGCCCAGCGACCGACCACAGCGCGCCCACAGCTTCCGGACCCCAGTGGAAGCGTCGGAACACCAGGACGGGCAGCGCCAGATTCACCACGCCGAAGCCCAGGTTACATACCAGCATCGTGATCATGATGCCGCGCAGCGTCGTATGACGCACGGCATACACGAGCGCCTGCCCTGCCGAACGCAACAAACGCTCGCTGGCGACTTGAGCGGCGGCCACGCTGGGATCAGCGAACCGCCCCAGCGCCACTCCCGCGACGATCCACAAGCCTGCCGCTACAAAGAAGGCTCCCTCGCCTCCCGCCCACGCGACCAGCAAGCCTCCCAGCGCCGGACCCACCACCATCGCCAGCGCCTGACTCCCGCTATCCACGGCGTTGGCCCGGTCCCACAGCGCGCGCGGCACCACGATCGGGAAGAGCGCCCGCGCTCCGCTCGCGCTCAGCGGACCTGTCAGCGCGCTCAGCGCGAGAATCGGCAGCATCACGGCGACCGATAGCACGCCCGCTAACGAGAGCACAGCCAGCAGCGCCACCGAGGTTGCCGCCACTCCATAGTCGAGCAGGATCATGCGGACCCGTCCATGCCGGTCGAGCAACGCGCCCGCGAGCGGACTGACCGCCAGCCCTGGGACAATGCTCAGGAACGTCGCGAGTCCTGCCAGCGTCGGCGAGTGGAAGCGCGCCAGCACAAAGAGCACCAACGTCACCTGCCACATGCCGCCAGCCGTCCGCGCCAGCAGTGTCGACGCCGCCAGCCGTGGGAACCCGCCAATAGCGAAGAGTCGCCTGTAGCTCGAGACTGACTCGTCTGGCGCCCGCTCGATCCCCGCACGCATGACGCCACGACTCCTCGCTCTTCGCGCCCAGGCTGCGCCAATCCGCGTCCTTGCGTCCTGCGCAAGCTATGCTCGAGTCGCGCTCAACTACCCTGCGGGCGGCGGCAGATGATGTTAGATAGCCACCATACCACACGTCCGCAATGACGCGCGACGAACACTCTCGCCACCGCTCCTGGCGCCTCTTGAGCCGGCGACGGCAGCCGAGCCACGAGATTGTGCGCGCTCCGCCGCTCGTGCGCTTGTGCGCTGAGAGCCAGCCCGCACAGGCAGGATTCGCGGATCGCTTGGTTCATCCAGGCGCGGTTTCAGTCACCAGCTTGATTCCCGCCCAGCCCTCGATGTTTGGCGCAACCCGCGCATCCCTCGCGCTTGACAGCGGCAAGGCGCCCGCATATGCTCACGGCACAGCAGGCGGCGCTCAGCGTGGAGCGGTCGATTCGTCTGCGCGAGCCGCGGCGACGCAGCGAAGCCCCTGAGAAAGAGGTAGAGCGCCAATGGCGGAGACTCCCTATTCCTCGGCGCCTGGCACGGCGACATCTCAGACCGATGATCCCGGCGCGGCGCAGACGCCCGAAGCATTGCGCACGCCGACGAAGCGCCTCAGCCTGGGCTTCATCCTGATGCTCTGCCTCGCCAACGTGGCGCTGTGGTTCAGCATGCAGCCCGTCACGAACATCCTGGTGCCTGAGCAGGTGGACCGATTCGACCCCGACCCCTCACGCCAGATCTTCTACAACGGACTGATTCTCTTTGGCGGCGCGCTGCTCTCGGTCTTCTCGAATCCCGTCGGCGGCGCGCTCTCCGACCGCACGACCTCGCGCTTTGGGCGGCGTGTCCCCTGGCTGATCGGTTGTGGCGCGCTGAGCGCGGGCGCGCTGGCGCTGATGGCCAACGCCAACGGCATCGCGCTGCTCTTCATCGGTTATGGCCTCTATCAACTGATCGTCAACGGCGCGCTGGCGGCCCTCATCGCGGTTGTGCCAGACAAGGCGTCTGAGCAGCAGCGCGGCTTCGTCTCGGCATTCGTTGGGCTGACGCTGCCCGTGGCGACCGTGCTGGGCGCTGTGGTTGTCGGCCTGCTCATCACCAACATCCAGATCGGCTACTACATCCTCGCCGTCACCCTCGTCGTCGTGATGGTTCTCTTCAGCCTCATGCTGCACGACGCGCGCCTGCCCCGCTCGGCGGTCAAGCCCTTCCGCCTGGGCGAGTTCCTGCGCGGCTTCTGGATCAACCCGCGCCAGCATCCAGACTTCGGCTGGGCGTTTCTCTCGCGCTTCCTCGTCAATGTCGGATGGAATACAACGGTCGGCGGCCTGCTCTACCAGTACCTCAAATATGGCGTCAAAGTCAGCAATCCAGCCGCGAGTGTCGCCATCGCGCAGATCATCGCCGTCGTGATGATCGTGCTCTCCAGCATCGTCGGCGGTTATCTCTCCGATCGCTTCCAGCGACGCAAGGTCTTTGTCATCGTGTCCGCCGCGATGATCGCGGTGGCGCTGCTGGTGCTGGCGCTCGTCACCTCGTGGACGGCGGTGCTGGTCGCGGCGGTGATCGTCGGCCTCGGCTTCGGCGCGTACCTCGCTGTGGACCTGGCGCTGCTGACCGAGGTGCTGCCCTCAGCGAATGATCGCGCGAAGGACATGGGCGTCTTCAACATCGCCAACGCCCTCCCCGGCGCGATTGGGCCGCTCGCCGCGGGCATCCTGGTCCCCGTCTTTGGCAGCTTCCAGCCGCTCTTCTTCATGGCGACGGGCGTGGTGCTGCTCGCCGCGCTGACCATCCTGCCCATCAAGAGCGTGCGCTAGCCGTCGGCGCCGAACGTGGAGGGCAATCCGCTCATGCGTACGAAGTTGTGCTGATCTACCCATGCGATGTGACGCGATTGTGATATTGGGCGCCTGATGTGCGGGCGTGAGCGTCCATTACGGATGGCCAGACGCCTGAGATAGCGCCGCCAGTGATCGCGCCGCCAACGCATGTCGTCACGCGCTGTGTCATCCCAGGCGTTTCCCAACCCCTGCGTAGAAGATCATGTCTTGTAGGCTGTTCACACAGGCGCGCTGGCCCGCCACCATTGAACATCGCATGCGCTCGACGATGCGCGTCGCGACCGCTCAACCTCGGCCACGCATTGTGCAAACGCGGCTCTGGAAGACCGCCATCTCAATTGGCGTTCACACGACGTCATTGGCGACTTGTGACAGGGGTGTTTCGCGATGTACAAGACACAGGACGGCGACGAGATCTTCATCGTGGATGGACACACACATTTCTGGGACGGCAGTCCACAGAATCAGGCGAACAAGTACGGCAAGGGCTTCATCGAGTGCTTCTATGACTACCACCGCACCTTCACGCCAGCTGAGCTCATCTGGCCGCTCGACCGCTTCGAGAAGTACGGTGAGGACCGCATGCTGGAAGATGAATTCGTCAACGGCTCAGTTGATGTGGCGATCTTGCAGCCGACGTACCTCACTGACTTTTTCACCACTGGATTCAACACCACCGACCAGAATGCGGTGATCAAAAAGAAGCACCCGGACCGTTTCATCCTCAACGGCTCATGGGATCCACGCGACGGTGACAGAGGGATCGAAGAGCTTCGACGCCTCAAGGGCGAATACGACATCACAGGCGTCAAGCTGTATACAGCAGAGTGGCGAGGCTCCTCGAAAGGATGGAAGCTCACCAGCCCTGAGGCGATGCGCTTCCTTGAGGAGTGCGAGCGATTGGGCGTCGTGAATCTGCACATCCACAAGGGCCCGACGATCTACCCGCTCAACAAAGACGCTTTCGACGTCGGCGACATAGACGAGCCAGCGTCGCTCTTCACCGATCTTCGCTTCATCGTGGAGCATGCTGGAATCCCTCGGCTCGAAGACTTCTGCTTCATCGGCGCGCAAGAGAAGAATGTCTATGCTGGCCTCGCTGTTGTCATGCCCTGGGTCCACTCGCGTCCGCGCTCGTTCGCCGAGATGATGGCGAATCTGCTGTACTGGATCGGCCCCGATCGACTCCTCTTCGGGAGCGACTACGCGATATGGGAGCCACAGTGGATCATCGAAGACTTCATGGCGTTCCAGATGCCACAGGATCTCAAAGATGAGTACCATGTTGACCTCACGCCAGAGATCAAGGCCAAGATAATGGGCTTGAACGCGGCGCGACTCTATCAACTGGACATCCCACAGCGCCAGCAGTCCATCAGCGGCGACACGTTCGCCCAGCGGCGTGTCGCCGCGCATGTGGCTCCATAGCGCGGCGCAACGGACTTGCCGGACTCACTCCGTGGGGGAGCGCCAGTCTACAACGCGTTTGTCACTGGCGCTCGCGATCCCACTTGCTCGAAAGGAAGCCAGATGGCGATTAACGAGCGAGATGTTTGGGCGCAAATCGGCGAGGTGTTAGACCCTGAGCTGGATAAGCCATTGGATGCCCTTGGCTTTGTCGATCAGGTCGCGATTCTTGGCGGCGAGGTGACGGTGCGGCTGCGCCTGCCAACCTACTGGTGCGCCCCAAACTTCGCCTACATGATGGCAGCCGACCTACGCGACCGGATTGGCAGGGCGCCTGGTGTCGAGCGTGTGACTGTGCAAGTCGAGGACCACTTCGCGAGCGATGAAATCAGCGCCGGAGTCAATATCGGCCAGCCATTCAGCGCGGTGTTTCCCGAAGACGCGGATGGCGAGCTGGATGAACTTCGGCGCACCTTCGCAGTGAAGGCGTTTCTGGTACGTCAGGAGCAACTGATACGCGCCCTGCTGCGCGCTGGCCTCTCCGCCGAGCGCATCACGAGTCTCCCACCGACGGATCTCAGGACCGAAGGCGCCGATGTGCTCATCCGTGTAGAACCAGACGCCTCGGAAACCAGTGAGCGCGTGTGGACGCGTGCGCCGGGGTTGGCGCGCACATACGCGCTCTGGCGAAAGAAGCGAGCTATTTTGGGATTGCCTGACTCCCCGCGTGGCGCGCCCTGTTTCACGACAGCCGATGGCGCGGACATCCCCGCGAACGCGCTGGATGAGCACCTGCGATCAGCTCGCATGATACGTCTCAACGGAGTCTTCAACACACTCCTGTGCACGGGCCTGCATCATGTGCGCTATGGCTCTGTTGATCATGCGCCAGAGCAGCCATACGAGCTGACATAGCGAGCGCGATGGCGCGACTCAGCCCTATCGCCCGCGCGCACACTACGAGGAGGATTGGGATATGAAAGCCGTTCAGATCGTTGGATACAACGAGCCTGTCAAACTGGTAGACGCGCCAGAGCCAACGATCGAGAGCCCAACAGATGTCATCGTTCGGGTCGGCGGAGCAGGAGTATGTCGCACCGATCTGCATATCCTCGAAGGGATATGGCGCGACATGCTCGGCAATCCAACCCTGCCCTACACAATCGGCCACGAGAACGCTGGCTGGATCGAAGAGGTAGGATCAGCGGTCACGACCGTCAAGCGTGGCGATCCCGTCATCCTGCATCCTCAGCCGTCGTGTGGGCTGTGCCGCGCCTGCCGCGCAGGGAATGACATGCACTGCGTCAACGCTTACTTTCCTGGCCTGGATGGCCATGCGGGTGGCTATGCGCAGTACATGAAGACGAGCATTCGCGCCGTCGTGCCCCTCGCGCCTGAAACTGATCCCGTGCCGCTCGCGCCCTACGCTGACGCTGGCATTACCGCGTACCACGCCGTCAAGAAGATCGCGCCCGACACCTATCCGGGCGTCGTTGTCGCAGTGATCGGAGTCGGTGGCCTGGGGCATTTCGGCGTGCAGCTCCTCAAAGTGATGACGCCCGCGAAGGTAATCGCCGTGGATATGTCCGAAGAGCGGCTGGCGTTTGCGCGCCGGCTGGGAGCGGATCACGGGGTACTGGCCCGCGATGATGGCGGAGTCAAGGGTGTGCTCGATTACACCGACGGCGGGGCGGACATCGTCATGGATTTCGTCGGCGAGAAGGGAACACCTGAGACTGCGGGCAAGATGCTGCGGAAAGGTGGAACCTACTCGATCATTGGATATGGCGGGACCGTCTCCCGCACGACGCTCGAAATGATCTTCCGCGAGCTCAAGGTCGTCGGTAATCTCGTCGGCACGTATAACGACCTGGCTGAGTTGATGGAGCTTGCGCATCAGGGGCGCGTCACGATCGAGAGCGTGGAGTTCCCGCTCGCATCAGCGAATGATGTGCTGCACGATCTGGACGCGGGGAAGATCGTAGGCAGAGCCGTGCTTCGCCCATGAGACGCCGCTTCCCGCTCCCTGGTCGCTGACGCACAGCGCCGACGCGTCCCGATATCATGGAGGCTGGTCGGACGACATTGGACTGTCCAGCTTGCCTCCGTGCCGCGCAACGCTCCTCTCTCATGGGTCTCATGCGCGCCGCCGCGCCACTCTCTGGTCGAGCGCGATGAGCGCGGCGACACCCCACCAGAACGCCAGCGCCAGATCGGGCAGGAAGTAGGCGGAGTCTACCATGCCATGCGTGATGGTGGCGAGCAGCGCGCCCAACACACCGACCGCCGCGACCCGTCGCCAGGGCTGCCCAGCGCCTCCATTGTCTTTGCCAGAGTGGCGCAGCATCAGGAGCGCCCGTCGCACGAGCGCCACCACGACCATGACATAGCCGATCAGGCCGAGCAGACCCGCGCTGAGCCAGAGGTCGAGCGCGAGATTGTGTGGATGGGCGAGGTTCGGCTGGAGCACGGCGACGGTCGGGTGTCCGTTCACGCGGCTGATGAGGTAGGGGTGACTCGTGTAGGCCGGGTCGTAATAGTAGAGGAACTGGTCTGGCCCAATGCCCAGCAGCGGGTGATCGCGTATCATATGTAGCGCTGACTGCCAGAGCAGCAGCCGCACCGCGCTCGTATCCGCATGCCCCGCCGTAGCCACCCGCAGCAGCGCGCCGCCCCATGCCGACCAGGCGAGCGTCCCGAGCATCATCAGCGCGGCGAGCGCCGCCACCAGCGCAGGCCAGCGCCAGACACGATAGGTCAGGATGTCCCGCGAGGAGACACCCTCCCACGCTTGCACGGCGATGGGCGCTATCCACACCAGCGCGACCAGTCCCAGCCCAACCGCCGCGCCGAGCCACGCCCCGCGTGAGTCGGTCCAGTAGAGCGCGGGGAGCAGCGCCAGGGTCGCCGCGCCCGCCAGCAGCCGCTCCCATCGCACCAGCCTACGCCCCAGCAGCGCAGTCGCCAGCGCGACAGGCAGCGCTCGCTCCAGCCACGCGCCCGCGCTGTTGGGACTGCCATAGATGATTGCGGTCGCGCGATAGGGGACGCCCGGGGTGGGACGATAGCTGATGAGGCGCTGGCCCACTCCGACGGGCGTGAAGGTGACATGGAGTCCGAGCGTCTGCGCCGTAGCCAGCGCCGCGATGATCAAGCCAGAGCCAACCAGCGCCCACAATGTCAGCCGGTTCCAGCGGCGTCCGCGCAGATACCACGCCGCCAGCAGCAGGTAGATCAGTGGCTCGACGATCTCCCAGCGCCACGCCCGCAGCGCATCGTGTGGCCGTCGAGCGATTACCACGCCCAGCGTCATGCCCACGAATAGCAACGCGCCGCCGAGCGACGTCACTGGCCCGATCCGCGCCAACAGATCACCAGCCGCGCGCGCCATACGGACATGTGGCGCGCCCTCACCTCCAGCCCCTCTCCCAGCGGGCGAGGGGAGTTTCGGTTCCCCCTCTCCTACAGGGCGGGGCTGACTTCATGACAGTTTTGGACAGGGAGCGAGGGCCACGGGCAAGAGTCGGAATGTGACCCGCACGCGCTGGTCGTTGGCCAGACAGCGGCGCAACCAGCGTAAGCCCAACTGAAAGACACTATAACAGCGGCGCGCG
>DASQSS010000101.1:0-2263 GCA_035642255.1 Ktedonobacterales bacterium
CGCTGTCGCGCTGGCGCTCAACGCCCGCTTGCACATCGCGGGTCCACAGGGCGAGCGCGATATCTCGGCGCACGACTTCTTCGTGGACATGCTGACCACGGCGCTCGAACCGACGGAGCTACTGGCGTGGGTGCGCTTCGACGGGACCGACAAGCCACACACGGGCACGGCATACGTGAAGCACCGCCATCCAGCCAGTGGCTACGCCGTCGTTGGTGTGGCGGCGGTTGTGACGCTCGACGACCAGGGCAATTGCACGGATGCGCGGGTCGGCGTCACGGGCGCCGGGAGTCACGCGACCCGTGCGACTGCTGTGGAGCAAGCGTTGATGGGTAAACCGTTTACGGCGACGGTCGCGGAGGCCAGCGCGCACGCCGCCAACGGACTCGATCTGCTCAGTGACGCTTACGCCTCCGCCGAGTACCGCGCGCACCTGACGCGTGTGCTGACACTGCGCGCGCTCGACCACGCAGCGCAGAAGGCGCACGGTTAATCTCACAGCCTCACAGCTAGTTGCGCGGCTAGACGCCCTGGCGGCGTCATTCGGCCAGCGACGGCATCCTCGTCATGGGATGTTGTCGCTGGCCGCTCTTATTGTCGGCCCATTGTCGGCCCATTGTCGGTGAGGTGGCGCCGACGTTAGCGCGCGAGCAGTCGGGCGAGCCATTCGAGGGCGAAGGCCAGCGCCAAGCCAGAGAGCGGCCCGATCGCCCAGCCGCGCAGGATGCCGTTGATCTGCTTGCGCTGCACCGTCTCGCGGCCACGGGCGAACCCTGCGCCCGCCATCGCGCCGACGAGCGCCTGATTCATCGAGGTGAAGTAGCCCTGGGTCGCGGCGACGAGGACCACCAGCGCCTGCACCCCCTGCGCCGCGCTCGCCATCGTAAGGTCCATGCGCACGACATCGAACGCGACCGTATGCAGGATGCGCCGCCCCCACGTCAGCGCGCCAATCGCCATCGCCACGCCGCCGATCAGCCCCGCTAGCGTCAGCGAGAACAGATGCGTGAGGATGAACGCGCCAGTCGCGTTCGACACATCGTTTGCGCCAAGCGTGAACGAGGCGAAGACGCCCACTGCGACCAGCAGCGCGGGCAGCCAGCGCAGCGCCCAGAGCGTCATCCGCGCCGCGCCGACAGACGCGCCGACAGACGCGCCGCGTCCCGATTGCTCGACTGCGGCGCGCATCTCCGGCGGCAGGCGGCGGGCCAATGCCACGCCGGGGAGCCAGCGTGCGAGGAGCGTGGGCCTGGAGCCATTCGCAGTCGGCTCGCTGGCGAGGCGTAGCTGCGCCCGCGCCTCGGCCTGCGCCGCCGCCGGGGGAATGAGCAGATCGAGCAGGCGAGTGAAGATGTAGCCCAGCGCGAACGTCACCAGCGGCGCGATCACCCAGACGACCGCCAGCGCGCCGATGGTGTTCCAGTGGATGGGGATGTCGCCCGCGAGGCCCACGCCAACGACGCAGAAGACGAGAATCTGAATCGTCGAGGTGGGAACCTTGCAGTAGTTGTAGAGCATCGTCAGCGCGCCTGCCGCCAGCGTGATGACAATGGCGTCGGTGACGTGGACGAAGCGATCATCGATGATGCTATGCCCCACCGTCGCCTCGACTCGTCCGCTGGCGAAGGTGGCTCCCAGGATGGTGAACACACCGATCAGCAGCAGCGCGGGCCACTCGGCGATGGAGCGCGCGGCGAATGGCATGCCCATCACCGCGCCAGTGTAGTGCGCTCCCAGATTCCATGCGAACGCCACGACCACGATGACCAGGATGACGAGCGCGAGCACGGCGATTCTCCCTTTCCTGCGCGGTGCGCTTGATCGCTTACAGTCTACACCGCGCCAGGGCTCGCGTCGCGCTACACCATCGCCTGCTGTCGATCATTCCGCATCCGCGTATCCGCTCTACACTACGGCAGTCTCTCTTTGGAGTGTTGTGTCCCAGTGCTACATTCACGCAGCAGATTGAGTCATATTCTTGTACTAGGGGTTGACAGCGGCGACGATGCACAGTACCATGCTTTTTACACAGGATTGCGAGAGATGGCGACGCTGCCGTCCATCACTTCGGACTGTTAGGCACAGTCACTGCTACGGCTAGCGTGCGCTGCTCCAGCTAAGGATGTCTGGTTGAGTCGGTACGAGAAATCCTCTGCATCAAGCCCCTTCCTGCAGTGAGCGTTGATGAGTCATGTGTTGCTACCGTGTTCCCAGGCGGAACCAGTTATTGCCATGCGCTGGCTAATACCGTGCGCTGGCCAAT